>DASSZP010000104.1:0-2211 GCA_035713465.1 Solirubrobacteraceae bacterium
CTGGACGCCGGCACCCGGCTCTACTTGATCCAGACCGCGGAAAAGGGCATCAACTGGCTGCGGCTGCGGGCCGAGGGGCGTCCGGGCCACGGCTCGATGATCCACGACGACAACGCCGTCACCCGGCTGGCCGCGGCGGTGTCACGCATCGGCGCGCACGAGTTCCCGATCGTCATCACCGACACCGTCCGCGCGTTGATCGAATCGATCGCCGCGATCACCGGGCTCGACCTGGACCCGGACAACCCGCAGGCGTGGCTGCCGCAGCTCGGCGGAATGGCCCGCATGATCGGCGCCGTCGTTCGTAATACGGCCAACCCCACGATGCTGGAGGCCGGCTACAAGGCCAACGTCATCCCGTCCAGCGCAGCGGCCACGATCGATGCCCGCTACCTCCCCGGCCAGGAGCAGGCTTTGCTCGCCGAGCTCGACGAGCTGATCGGCGACGGCATCCAGCGGGAGTTCCTCGTGCGCGACATCGCCGTCGAGACCAGCTTTGACGGGGCGCTGGTGGACGCCATGTCGGCCGCGTTGCGCGCGGAGGACCCGGGCGGGCACCCGGTGCCCTACCTCATGAGCGGCGGAACCGACGCCAAGTCATTTTCCACGCTGGGCATGCGCTGCTTCGGCTTCTCCCCGCTGCTGCTGCCGCCCGAACTGGATTTCGCGTCGCTGTTTCACGGTATCGACGAGCGGGTGCCGATCGAGGGGCTGCGCTTCGGGGTGCGGGTCCTGGACCGGTTGCTCAGCTCCTGCTGACGATGTCCTGCCGCCGATGTCATACCGCCGGGGCATGCTGATCCGGTGCTTCTCGGCGACGTAGCCGCGGCGTGGTCCGCGGTCGGGGCAAGCTCGTCGCGGCTGGCCAAGATCCAGCGGCTGGCCGAGCTGCTGCGCTCCGCCGCGCCCGACGAGGTGGCCACTGTCGTCGCGTGGCTGTCCGGCGAGCTGCTCCAGCGCCAGATCGGCGTGGGCTGGGCGGCCCTGCGGTCGCTGCCGGAGCCCGCCCCTGACGGGAGGCTGACCGTAGGCGCGGTCGACGCGGCGTTCACCGAGATCGGCGCCGCCGCCGGGGCCGGCTCGCAGTCCCGGCGCGCCGAGTTGATCACCGGGTTGTTCGGCGCGGCCACCGCCGGCGAGCAGGTGTTCCTGCGCCGCCTGCTCGGGGGCGAGCTGCGCCAGGGCGCTCTGGCCGGGGTGATGACCGACGCGGTGGCCCGCGCTGCCGGGGTCACCTCAGCCGATCTCCGGCGAGCGGTGATGCTGCGCGGCGACCTGCCGGTCGTGGCCGTCGCCGCGCTGACCGGCGGAGCAGCAGCGCTCAGCGCGTTCGGGCTGCAGGTCGGTCGGCCGCTGTATCCGATGCTGGCGCAGAGCGCGTCCAGCGTGAGCGGCGCCCTCGATCGCCTCGGCGGGCGCGCCCTGCTCGACACCAAGCTCGACGGAGCGCGCGTACAGATCCATCGCAGCGGCGCCGAGGTCGCGATCTTCACGCGCACCCTTGACGACGTCACCACTCGGTTGCCCGAGGTCGTCGCGGCCGTGCGCGCCTTCCCGGCCCACGCCTTCGTTCTCGACGCGGAGGCCATCGCGCTGCGCAGCGACGGCCGGCCCCTGCCGTTCCAACAGACCGCGGCGCGCTTTGGCCGCAGCGCAGACATCGCCGCCGCCCGGCAGGCTCAGCCGTTGCACGCCTTCGCCTTCGACGTACTCCATCACGACGGCACCGATCTGCTCGATGAGCCGGTCACCGCGCGACTCGACGCCCTCGACGCGGTCGTGCCCGTCGAGTCGCGGGTGTCGCGCCTGGTGACCGATGACCCGGACGCGGGGCGCCGCTTCCTCGACGCCGCCCTAGCCGCCGGGCATGAGGGGATCATGGTTAAGGCGCTCGCTGCCCCCTACGAGGCCGGCCGGCGCGGTGCCGGCTGGCTCAAGGTGAAGCCGGTGCACACCCTGGACCTGGTCGTGCTCGCCGTGGAATGGGGCTCCGGACGCCGCACCGGCACCCTGTCCAACATCCACCTGGGCGCGCGGGATCCCGTCAACAACACGTTCGTCATGCTCGGCAAGACGTTCAAGGGGATGACCGACGCGATGCTCGCCTGGCAGACCGAGCGGTTCCTCGCCCTCGCGGACGGCCCGACCGACGGTTGGGTGGTCCGGCTGCGGCCCGAGCAGGTCGTCGAGATCGCGTTCGACGGGGTGCAG
>DASSZP010000105.1:0-37784 GCA_035713465.1 Solirubrobacteraceae bacterium
CTACCGCTTCGACCTCGGCGGCCACCGCTTCTTCACCAAGGTCAAGGAGGTCGACGACCTCTGGCACGAGATCATGAAGGAGGAGTTCCTCAAGCGCCCGCGCCAGAGCCGGATCTACTGGAACGACAAGTTCCTCGAGTACCCACTGCAGGGCGTCGACGTGATCCGCAAGCTCGGGCCGGTCGAGCTCACCCGCTGCCTGTTCTCCTACGCCTGGGCGGCGCTTCGGCCCAAGGGCAAGGAGGAGACGTTCGAGGCCTGGGTCTCCAACCGCTTCGGCAAGCGCCTGTACAACCACTTCTTCAAGACCTACACGGAGAAGCTGTGGGGCGTGCCCGCCGATGAGATCCGCGCCGAGTGGGCCGCGCAGCGCATCAAGGGCCTGTCCTTCTTCGCGGCCGCGAAGGCTGCGTTCTTCGGCAACGAGGGCAACAAGATCAAGTCGCTGATCTCCGAGTTCAACTACCCCCGCTTCGGCCCCGGCCAGATGTGGGAGCAGATGACCGATGACATCCGCGCCCACGGCGGCGAGGTCCGCCTCAACGCCCCGGTGACCAAGCTCGTCGCCGAGGACGGCCGCATCACCCAGGTGATCGCGGGAGGCGAGACCTACCAGCCGTCGCACGTCATCTCCTCCCTGCCGCTGCGCACCACGGTCGGCATCACCGAGCCCCAGGCGCCCCTGGCGGTGCGTGACGCGGCGCAGGGTCTGCGCTACCGGGAGTTCCTCACCGTGCTGCTGGTCATCGAGGGCGAGGACCCGTTCCCCGACAACTGGATCTACATCCACCAGCCCGGCGTGCAGGTGCTGCGCATCCAGAACTTCAAGTCCTGGAGCCCGTGGATGGTGCCCGAGGGCGTCACCAGCGCCTCGATCGGCATGGAGTACTTCTGCTTCGAGGGCGATCAGCTGTGGAACACGTCCGACGACGACCTGGTCAAGATGGCCGGCCAGGAGATCGAGAAGCTGCACCTGGCCCGCGCCGCCAACGTCAAGTTCGGCTTCGTCGAGCGTGTGCACAAGGCGTATCCGATCTACGACGAGCGCTACGCCGAGCGCAAGCAGACGATCCGCGAGTGGCTGGAGACCTTCTCCAACATCCAGCAGGTCGGCCGCAACGGGCTGCACCGCTACAACAACTCCGACCACTCGATGCTCACCGCGATGCGCGCGGTCGACAACATCCTGCTCGGGACCAACCACGACATCTGGGCCGTCAACGCCGAGAGCGTGTACCACGAGGAGCATCAGGAGAACGAGGAGCCCTACAAGACCCCGCCGACCACCCCGGCGATGGAGCAGCCGCTCGCCTCAGAGCGGTAGGCCGCTCTGAGCTCTTCGCAGCGACGATGGGCGGGCGCGGGGTGAGGACGATGGCCAGACGCCGCGCCGTGGCGCTGCTTGCGCTGATCGCGATCACGCTGCTGCTGCCGCTCGCGTCGGTCTCGATCGCGGCGGGGACCAAGGGGACGAGCAAAGCGAAGACCACGCCGGCGGCCAGCACACCGGCCGCCAGTACGCCGGGGGGCAGCACGCCGGCGGTTCCCTCCGCCGGCAGCGGCCTGTCGGGCTTTCCCAACCCGCCGGTCGCCACCACCTCGACCAGCCCGACGGTGGCGGCCAACACATCGACGGCCAGCCAGGGCTCCAGCGCCTTCTCCTCGAGTACCGCGCTGGTCATCGTGATCGCCGCGCTGGTCGTGATCTCGGCCATCGCCTTCTTCATCTGGCGCGACGCCCGCCGGCGCGCGCCGGTGCGCGAGGTGGCCGGGCCGATGGACGGCGGCCGGGCCAAGCCCGGCTCCAAGGCCCCACCCAGGCCGCGCAAGCTCAGCCCGGCCGAGCGCCGGCGGCGCAAGCGCGGGCGCGCCAAGCGCTGAGCGCTCCGGGCGCCTGACGGTCCTGGGGTCGCCCGGCCGCCCTCGCCTCGCGCTGCGAGGACCCGGTGCCGCGAACTTTGGCATCTGACCGCCGAGGGGTGACGGTGAATCGCCATTCATCGATCTCTCGGCGTATAGGATGCCCGGGTGGCCGAGGCGGACTACATCGTCGTGGGCGCGGGGTCGGCCGGCTGCGTGCTCGCCGCGCGCCTGAGCGAGGACCCGTCGGTCCGGGTGACCCTGGTCGAGGCCGGTGGCCGGGACCGCAGCATCAACATCAAGATCCCCGCCGCCTTCCCCAACCAGTTCCACACCAAGCTGGATTGGGACTATCAGACCGAACCCGAGCCCGGGGCCAACGGCCGCCGCCTGTACGTGCCCCGCGGCAAGTCGCTGGGCGGCTCCAGCTCGATGAACGCGATGCTCTACGTGCGGGGGCGCCCGCTGGACTACGACCTGTGGGTCAAGGCCGGCGCCGAGGGCTGGGGCTGGGCCGACGTGCTGCCTTACTTCATGCGCTCGGAGGACAACAGCCGCGGCGCCTCGGAGTTCCACGGTGCCGGGGGGCCCGTCCGCGTCACCGAGCAGCGCTCGCCGCGCAGCTACGACCGCCTGCTGCTCGACGCCTTCCAGGCCGCCGGGATCCCCTACACCGCGGACTACAACGGACCCGAGCAGGACGGGGTCTCGATGTTCCAGGTCTTCCAGCGGGCGGGACGGCGCTGGAGCACGGCCGACGCGTACCTGCGCCCCGCGCTGGACCGACCCAACCTGGAGGTGGTCACCCGGGCGCAGGTGCTCGGGCTCGAGCTCGAGGGCACGCGGGTCACCGGCGTGCGGCTCGGCGGCCGCCGGGGCCGGACGCTGCGCGCCGAGCGCGAGGTGATCCTCAGCGCCGGGGCGATCAACTCGCCGCAGTTGCTGATGCTGGCGGGGATCGGTCATCCCGATGAGCTGCGTGCGCTCGGGATCCAGGCCCGCCACCCGTTGCCCGGAGTGGGGAAGAACCTCCAGGACCACCCCTTCCTGACCATGCTCTGGGAGGTCGACCACCCCGATACGATGGTCGACGCCACGCACCCGCGGCATCTGCTCGAGTGGGCCCTGCGCCGGACCGGCAAGCTCAGCTCGACGGCCGCCGAGGTGTGCGCCTTCGTGCGCACCCGAGCCGGGCTGCCCGCGGCCGACATCCAGTTTCACGCGGGAGCGCTGTACTTCGAGGACCACGGTGCGCAGGAGCACGACGCCCCGGCGATGACGATCGCTCCGACGCTCGTCGCCCCCGCCTCCCGGGGCGAGGTCACGCTGCGCTCCGCAGACCCGACGGCGGCGCCCAAGATCCTCACCAACTCGCTGACCGAACCCGAGGACGTCGCCTCGATGGTCGCGGGCATGGAGCTGGCACGCGAGATCGCCGCCGCCGAGCCGGTGCGCTCGACGGTACGGCGCGAACTCAAGCCCGGCCCCGACGTGATCGGCCGCGAGGAGCTCGAGGCGGCGCTGCGCGAGCGGGTCGAGCTCATCTACCACCCGGTCGGGACCTGCCGGATGGGCGCCTCCTCCGATGAGGGCGCGGTCTGCGATCCGGAGCTGCGGGTGCGCGGGCTGGACGGCCTGCGGGTCGTCGACGCCTCGGTGATGCCGGTGATCCCCGGCGGGAACACCAACGCACCGACGATCATGGTCGCCGAGCGGGCCGCGGATCTGATCCGGGGCCGTCTACCGCCACCGGCCGCGGCCTAGCCGCATCCGGCTGCTCATCCCTGCGCCGCGGCCGCTCGCAGGCGGCCACGGGCCCGCAGGACCTGGCGCTCGACCGTGCGCAGGCTGGCCTGCTCCCGGTCGGCCATCTCCTGGTAGCTGAAGCCGAGGCCCTGCAACCAGATCAGCCGCCGCTGGCGCGCGTTGAGGGACTGCACGATGCCCAGCTGGCACCGCTGCTCGGCCACCACCGCGGGACCCGGGGCGCAGCTGGCCAGCGGCCCCGCCTCGGGAGCGTCGAGCGGCAGCTCGGCCTGGTGGGCGCGCACGAGACGCAGGGCCTCACGGGTGGCGGTGGTCACCAGCCATGAAAGCCTCGCCCCGGGGGAGAGCGCCAGGCCGCTGCGGGTCAGCCGGAGCCAGGCGGTCTGGCAGGCATCCTCGATCAGCGCGGAGTCGGCCCGCACGTTGAAGGCGACCAGCTGCCGGAGCCGGCGGTCGGTGGCCGCGATCACGTCCGGCGCAGCATCCCCGTCAGGACGGGACGACAACTCACGCATCTCTACCTGCTTTCTAATTGAGACTAATTTTTGACAAAAGAACCTACATCATGTCTGCTCATATTGCTAGGTTTGAAACCCTTCAATTGGTTCAATTAGTAAGGAGGAACGCGTGGTCACGGTCCCGCCGGTGGCAGCGGTCAGTGCTCATCCCGATCTGCGGGGCTTGCCCGGCTCCAACGTCCTGCAGCAGCTGATCAACGGTGCGGAGGCGTGGGCGCTGGCCGTCGCGTTGCTCGGCGCTTTCGTCGGAGCCGGCCTGTGGGCGGTCGCCTCCCACAGCCACAACCACCACTACGCGGCCCGGGGCCGGATGGCCGCGCTCACCTCGGCGGCGGCCGCGCTGGTCATCGGGGCCGCCCCCGGCCTGGTCAACTTCTTCGCGCACATGGGCGCGCAGGCCCGATGAGGCACGCCATCGTCCTGCTCGCGGTCGGGGCCGCCCTGACCGCCGCGGTCCTCGTCGTGCCGGCTCCCGCGCCCGCCCGGGCGCTGACCATCCCCAGTCCCGTGTGCACGATCGCCGGCCTGTTCAGCGGGCTCGCCGGCACGGCCTGCCGGGGCCTGCGAGCGGGGGGCGAGCTGCTCAGCAAGGGCAAGGGACTGGTCAGTGCGGGCAGCAATGTCACGCGCGCGGCCGGCGTTGCCTTTGTGCTGGCCGGAATCGTCGGCTGGGTGACCAAGGGCAGTCGTGCTGCCCTCCAGCTCACGGCGCGGGCAGTCGGGTGGTCGACCCGGCCCCAGCTGCAGAGTTCGTGGTTCTCCGCGTCCTACTGGCGAATGGCGGCAATCGCCATGCTGCTCACGGTTCCGTTCCTGATGGCGGCCTGCGTGCAGGCCGTACTGCGGTCCGACATGGCGATGCTCGGACAGGCGGTCCTGGGTTATCTCCCGCTCGCGGTGCTGGCCATCATGGTCGCCGCCCCGGTCACGGCGCTGCTGCTGGCCGCGTCTGATGAGCTCTGCACGCTCATCTCCGGGGCGGCGGGCTCGGCGCCGGGCGCCGCGCTGAGCAAGCTTGTGATCGGATCGTCGAGCGCGGCCATGCTCAGCGGCTCGTCGTTCGTGGCCCTCGTCGTCGGGCTGATCACCGTCGCGGCTGGGATGACCCTGTGGATCGAGCTGCTCATCCGCTCGGCCGCGGTGTACGTCATCGTTTTGATGCTGCCGGTGCTGTTCGCCGCCCTCGTGTGGCCGGCCCGACGCGTGTGGGCCGGGCGCGGGGTCGAGGTGCTGGTCGCACTGATCCTCGCCAAGTTCGCGATCGTGGCCGTGCTCAGCCTGGGCGCATCGGCCATCGGCCAGGGTGTCCTCGGCGGGATCCGGGTGGTCGCCGGCGCCACCCTCGTGCTGCTCGCTGCGTTCTCACCCTGGGCGGTGCTCCGGCTTGTGCCTCTGCACGAGCTCGCCGCCGGGGCGGCCGCATGGACGCCGCATCTGCGCCATCCGGTGGGCTCGGCCCTCGGACCGGCCGCGGATCGAGCTGAGGGCGACACCGAGAGCGCACAGGGCGCTCCGGCGGTGAGCCCGCGGGGCGCGTGGGACACCGCCCACGCGATCATGACCGGGCTGGGACTGGGCGGCGGCGCGGAGGCCGAGGTCCTCGCCGCTCAGGTTTCGGGCCGGGGGGACCCCACCGCACCTGCCTCCGACGGGCGAGACCAGGAACTCGCCGGCCCAAAGGCGACCGGCTCAGACGAGTCGGGCGCGGGCAGCGGCACGTCCGCCCCGGCTGCCGCGAGCGGGTCGTCGGCCGCGATCGCGGCGCAGAACGGGAGCGCGATCGAGGACATAGGCACGACCGAGGGCGGGAGCGCGCCGCCCTCCCCTTCCCCCGGCGATGACCCTGTATCCGGCGAGCGGCCAACCCCAGCCCACGAGTTCGACAAGCCGAGCATCATCTTCGGAGACGATTTCGCGTTCGGGCGTCCAGAGCCAGGCGGCGTGGCCCCGCGCCCGATCGAGGATGATCCCGCGGCCACACCCGAGCCCGAACCCGAGCGGGACGAGCCGCCGATGCCCCCTGACGACGAGCACGGGACGGGTCCGCTGTGAGCCGGCGGATGAGCTTCACCTTCGGCCCGCTGGAGCGGCGGGGCCTGCTCGGCCCGGTACCCGGCGCCTGCGCGGCGTGCCTGGCCACCGGCGTGGGCGCCGCGGTCGTCATCCTGGACATCTCACCGACCCCCGGCGGCGTGCTGGCGTCCCTGACCGCGATCGGGGTCAGCGCAGCCTGTGCGCTGCTCCCGTTCGGGGGCCGCTCGGTGGCGCAATGGGGTCCGGTGGCCGGTGCCCATCTACGCCGCCGGGCGCGAGGCGCGCACCGGTTCGCGACCGCACGGCCCCAAGTGGGCACACGGGTCCGGCTCGGCGACGGCAGCTCACAGGGCATCACCCCACCGCCGTCGCCTCCCCCCCAGCTCCGGGGCGTCCGGATCATCTCGACCGGCTATCACGGGCGCACCATCGGTGCCCTCGCCGAGGATTGCGCCCGCCGGCTGACCGCAGTGCTCGCCTGCCGCGTGCCGGCCTTTGCCCTGCTTGATCCGGACGCCCAGGAACGTCGCCTGACCCGCTGGGGTCATGTCCTTGCCAGCGCGGGAGGATCACATCTGCGCCGGCTGCAGTGGATCGAGCGCACGGCGCCCGCGCCGGTCGATGAGCTCGCGCGGTGGGTGGCGGCCGAGCGCGACCCCGCGCTGCCGGCTCGCGATGCCCCGGTGATCGACTCCTACCTCGAGCTGATCGAGTCGGCCGGCGCAGCGGCCGAGATGCACGAGGTATTGATCGCGATTCAGGTCGACGCCCGCCGGACCCGCGAACCGCGCCGGTCGGACCCGCTGGAGCTGCTCGTCGAGGCGGCCGAGCGCGTGGCCCGCGGTCTGCGCGCGGCCGAGGTTGCAGTCCTGGGCGCGCTTGGGCCCGAGCAACTGGCCGAGACGCTGCGGACGGCGTTTGACCCCTACCAGCGCGCCGATCTCGCACGGCTGCAGACCGCGGATCCCCAGCGGCGAGGGCTCGCCGAGGGATCGGCCTGGCCCGCCGCAGCGAGCGAGGCCTGGGACCACTACCGCTGCGACGGGGCGCAGCACGCGACCTACTGGATCGGCAGCTGGCCCCGGCTCGAGGTGTCCCCGCTGTTCCTGTCCCCGGTGCTCGGCAGCTCGGGCGCGGTGCGGACCGTGGCGGTGACCTTCGAGCCGATCCCCAGTGCGCGCTCGACGCGCGACGTCGAGGCCGCGGTCACGCGTGACCGGGCCGACCGCGAGCTGCGCGCCCGCCTCGGTCAGTCCGAGACCGCACGTCAGCGCCAGTCGCGGGAAGCGACGACCCGCCGCGAGGCCGAGCTCGCCGCCGGGCACGGCGAGGTGCGCTTCAGCGGCTTCATCACGGTGAGCGGTCGTGACGCGGATGAGCTGCGCCGATCCTGCGCCGAGGTGGTGGATCAGGCGGCCCGGGCCCACCTGGAGCTGCACCGCCTCTACGGGCAGCAGGGTGACGCGTTCACCTTCACCCTGCCCCTGGCCCGAGGCCTGCGATGAGGCGGTCGGCCGAGCGACCCGGCCACCGCGCGACGACGCGGCACGCGCAGGCCCTGTATCCGTTCCACACGGCCGGCGGCCTCGGTGGCCGCGGGGTGTTCATCGGCCGCGAGTCGGGTGGGGGTGCGTTCTGCTTTGACCCGTGGCTGCTCTACGGCGAGGGAGTGATCGACGATCCGAACGTGATCGTGCTGGGGACGCTCGGACAGGGCAAGAGCGCGCTGGTCAAGACGCTGCTGTGGCGGATGCTGCTGTTCGGGCGCCGGGCCTTCGTGCTCGACGTCAAGCGCGAGTACGGGCCGCTGTGCCGCGCTGCCGGCGTGCAACCGGTCTCGCTGGTACCGGGAGGCGGCGTGCGGCTGAATCCGCTCGCCTCGCGTCCCGAGGAGCACGCCCAGCTCGATCTCCTGCGCGCGGTGACGGTCACCGCGCTGGATGGTCCTCTCAGCCAGATCGAGGCCGGCGCGCTGCGTGAGGCGCTGCGCACCGTACGCCGGCGCGGACGCGGCGAGCCGACCCTGCCCGAGATCGCCGCCGTGCTGTTCGCACCCACGGCCGAGACGGCCGAGCGGCTGCAGACGACTCCGGAGCAGCTCGCGGCGGACGCCCGCCGCGCGGCTCTCGCCCTTCAGGATCTCTGCGAGGGTCCACTGCGGGGCATGTTCGACGGGCCGACGACGCCGGGGCTGGACCTCGACGCACGGCTGCTCGTGCTCGATCTGCACGCCGTGCGGGACTCACCAGCGGTCGGCGTGCTGATGGCCTGCGCGACAGCCTGGATCAGCGCTCTGCTCGCTCGCACGGCCGAGCGGCCGGGCCGCGAGCGGCTCATCAACGTCGCCGATGAGTCATGGAAGATCGTCCAGCACACCGGTCTGGGCGAGTGGTTTCAGTCCAACTTCAAGCTGGCACGCCAGTTCGGGGTGATGAACCTCGTCGTGCTGCACAAGCTCGCCGACCTGCACGGGGCGGGGGACGCGGGATCGCGGGCGGCGCGGATCGCCGAAGGACTGATCGCCGACGCCTCCACGCGCATCCTCTACCACCAGGACGAGAGCCAGATCCCCCTGACCCGCACTCTGCTCGGTCTCTCGCGCAGCGAGTCAGAGCTGATCGGCCTGCTCTCGGCGGGGCAGGCGCTGTGGCAGGTCGGGTCACGCTCATTCGTCGTCTCGCACCACCGGTCGTCGTTCGAGGTGCCGATCACCGACACCGATACGGGCATGCGCGCCACCTCTGAGCCGGGGCGGTTGCGGTGAGCAGCTCGCGCCCGGCCGGCGGCGGGAGCGAGGTGCTGCTCGGCGTGGCGCTGGGCGCGATCGTCGGGCTGTCCGTCGTCGTGTGGGCGTGGGGCGAATTGGCCGGCGGAGTGTTCGGGACCGGCTGGCCGCGGGTCGGCCCCGGGCAGCTCGCCGTCACGCTGGTCGGGCTTCCGCGCCGGCTGGGAGATCCGGCGGCAGCGTGGCCGCCGCGGGCACGCCACCAGCTGCCGCCGGCGGGCGGGTTCTACGCCGCGCTCGGCCTGCTCGTCGTGGTCGTCGGCGCGATAGCCGTGTCGGTCCGCCGGGCCGCAGGCCGGTTCGGGCTGGGGAGTTCGCGGGCGGGTGCCCGCTGGGCGCGGGGCGGCGAGCTGTCCGCCCTGCGGGATGGCGCCGGCGTCCGCAGGCCGCGGCCGGGGCGACGGCGGCACGCCGAGGGCGGGGGGCGCCTCGTCCTGGGGCGCTACCACGGCCGCCTGCTGCGCGCCGAGGCGCGCCACGCGCTCGTTGCGTTCGGGCCACCGCAGTCGGGCAAATCGGCGGGACTGGCCGTTCCCGCCCTGCTGGAGTGGGACGGACCGGCCGTGGCCTCGTCGATCAAGACCGATCTGCTGGCCACCACAGCGCGACGTCGACGCGGGGTCGGCACCACGTTCGTCTTTGACCCCTTCGGGCTCAGCGGGACGGTGGCCCAGACGTGGTCGCCGCTGCGAGCGGCCCGGACCTGGGACGGAGCCCTGGAGACGGCGTGGCGCCTGGCCGCGGCGGGCGAACTGGATCAGAAGGGCGTCGACGGCGGTGACTTCTGGGCCGTCGCCGCAGAGCAGCGCCTCGCGCCGCTGCTGCACGTCGCCGCCGCATCCGATCTGGACATGGAGGCCGTTCTGCGCTGGGCCCACGGTCAGGGCACCCGCGAGCTGGACACGGCCGTGGCGGCGATGACAGGCGCGGCGAGCGGTCAGGCCGAACTGGACGGCGCCCACGCGGCCTACGACGCGCTGCGCGCGTTCGAGGCGCAGGCCGACCGGACGCGGACCTCGATCGAGGCCACCGTCCAGGGGCTGCTGCGGGCATACCGGTTCCGCCGTGTGCTCGACTCCGCGCGCTCGGCCGAGATCGACCCCGACACGCTGCTGGACGGGTGCAACACCCTGTATCTGATCGGTGACGCCAAGGCCTCCAAGCTGCTGCGTCCGATCTTCCTCGCCCTGCTCGGCGAGGTCGTCGACCGTGCCTACGAGCGGGCGACGCTGGCCGGCGGGCGGTTGGCCCGGCCTCTGCTGCTCTGCCTGGACGAGGCCGGCAACGTGGCGCCGCTGCCCAACCTGGGCGAGATCGCCTCGACCGCCCCGAGTCACAACATCCAGATCGTCACCATCTTCCACGACCTCGCTCAGGCCCGCAGCCGCTACGGGCGCCAGGCCGAGACGGTGATCAACAGCCACCGGGCCCGGATGCTGCTGCCCGGCGTCGCCGACCTGGACACGCTGCGTTACTTCGCCGATCTCGTCGGCGAGGAGGAGATCCGCGAGACCTCCCGGACGACCGGAGCGGGGGCCGGCGGCGGCACCCGCACGAGCTCTCGGCGGCGGCGGCCGCTGCTGGCCGCCGAAGGCCTGCGCCAGCTCCCCGACCGTCATGCCCTGCTGCTCTACGGCCGGCTGCCGCCCGCGGTGCTGGCGCTGCGGATGTGGTTCAGCGACCGCCGGCTGCGCCGCCTCGGAGGCGCGGCATGACGCACCGCGCCGGGTGGCCGCCGGGCGACGACGACTGGCCGGAGGAGGACGCGCGCGATGATGAGCAGCGCGACGACGGCACCTTCGACATCGATCCGGCTCAGTTCGGCGACGATGCCGACTGCGTCGATCCCGAGGCGCTCGGGCCCCCGCGCTGGCCGCTGACCTGGCGTGGTCTGTACCCGCGCGAGCGCTGGCTCTGGTTTCAGACCCTGTGGAACGATGTCTGCGGGCTGAGCGAGCGCTACCACCTCGCGGTCCGCTCGGACTGGTGGGAGGACGACATCCAGGTCGAGGCGCTGGCCGCTCTGGCCGCATGGGTCCACCGCTACGACACCGGCGAGTGGGACGACCCGCCGGGCAAGCTCGCCCTGCTCTATGACCTGGACCGGGTCGCGGCGATGCTGCGCGAGGGGCTTGAGCCGTTCGACCCCCGCCGGGACCGCCCCGCGTTCGTCTCGCACGTGATCGGGCTCGGGGCCGACCCGCCGTGATCGCGCCCGGCGACAATGCGTGTCGTGCCCTGCCTTTCCGGACCCGGCGCCGCCGTCACCGTCGCGCAGCTCGAGACCGACCCCCATCCGGTGCTGGCCCGGTTGCGGGCGCAGGCGCCGGTGGCTCATGTCCCGGCGATCGACGGCTGGCTGGTCACCCGGCATGACCTCGTCGTCGAGGCGCTGCGCGACGCCGCCACCTTCACCGTCGACGATCCGCGCTTCACCACCAGCCGGGTGGTGGGGCCGAGCATGCTCAGCCTGGATGGGGAGGAGCACGCCCGCCACCGGGCGCCGTTCACCGGGCCCTTCCGCCCCCGCGAGGTGCGCGAGCGCTTCGCCGCCGAGGTGGCCGAGGAGGCCGCGCGGCGGGCCGATGAGCTGGCCGCGACCGGCGGCGGCGAGCTGCGCCGGGCCTTCGCCGGGCCCCTGTCGGCCACCACCGTCGCCCTGTCGCTCGGGCTGGCCCGCGACGAGACACCGGCGGTGCTGGGCTGGTACGAGGCGATCGTCGGCTCGGTCAACGGGATGAGCGCCGGCCGGCCGCCCACGCAGGAGGGCGCCGCCGCCTACCGGGCGCTGGCCGCGCGGCTGCTGGAGACCGTGGCCGCCGACACCGGGCAGGCCTCGCTGCTGGCCGCGGCGGCCGCCGGATCCGGACTGACCGAGGCCCAGCTGTGCGCCAACGCGGCGATCCTGCTCTTCGGCGGGATCGAGACGACCGAGGGGATGATCGCCAACGCGCTGGTCATGCTGCTCCAGCGCCCCGACGTGCTCGCCGCTGCCCGCGCCGATCCCGGGGTGCTCGACGCGGCGATCGAGGAGTCACTGCGCCTGGAGCCGGCCGCGGCCGCGCTTGACCGCTACGCGACGACCGAGGCCGTGCTGGGGGGGGTGACGGTCCCCGCCGGGAGCTTCGTGCGGCTGTCGGTGAGCGCGGCCAACCGCGATCCCGCTGTGTTCACCGATCCCGACGCCTATGACCTGGAGCGCTCGGCGCGCGGCCACCTCGCCTTCGCGCAGGGACCGCACGTCTGCGTCGGCGTGCACCTGGCCCGTCTCGAGGCGCGGGCCGGGATCGCCGCGCTGCTGGCCCGACTGCCCGGACTGCGGCTCGACCCCGCCGGCGAGCACGAGATCCGGGGGCTGGTGTTCCGCAAGCCGCCGCGGCTGGACTGCCTCTGGTCGGCCGAGGCCGCCTAGTCGCGCCTCGGGGCTCGGCTGTGCCTCGGGGCTCGGTTGCGCCTCGGGGCTCGGTTTGCGCCTCGGGGCTCGGTTTGCGCCTCGGGGCTCGGTTTGCGCCTCGGGGCTCGGTTTGCGCCCCGGGCGCCCCTGTCCTGCGCCGTTAGGCTTGCCGCTTTGCGATCGCTGCAGGCAAGGAGACGACGATGGCGCTGAGCGCACGACACCCGGACCGCCACCATAACCGCCCGCTCGTGCTGCCCAGCAATCACCCGGCGGGCGAGCTGCCGATCGACACGATCGCCGCCGAGGGTGTCGGTGCCGACGCCGCCTACGAGGCGATTCGCAGCCAGCTGCTGCTCGACGGGCAGGCCCGGCTGAACCTGGCCACCTTCGTGACCACCTGGATGCCCTCGGTGGCCGCCCAGCTGATGGCCGAGACGGCGGACAAGAACATGATCGACAAGGACGAGTACCCCGAGACGGCGGTGATCGAGGCCCGGTGCGTCAGCATGCTCGCCGGCCTGTGGAACGCCCCCGAGTCCGAGAGCGCGACCGGCTGCTCGACCACCGGCTCCAGCGAGGCGGCGATGCTGGCCGGGATGGCGCTGAAGTGGCGCTGGCGGGCGCGTCAGGCCGCCGCCGGCCGGTCCACCGACCGGCCCAACCTCGTGATGGGAGCCAACGTCCAGGTCTGCTGGGAGAAGTTCTGCCGCTACTGGGACGTGGAGGCGCGGCAGGTGCCGATGCACGGCGACACCTTCCACCTCACCGCCGAGCGCGCGGTCGCCCAGTGCGATGAGAACACGATCGGGGTGGTGGGGATCCTCGGCTCGACCTTCGACGGCAGCTATGAGCCGATCCAGGAGATCTCCGCGGCGCTGGACGCGCTGCAGGCGCAGAACGGCATCGACATCCCGCTCCACGTCGACGCCGCCTCGGGTGGCTTCGTCGCCCCGTTCCTGGCGCCCGAGCTCGAGTGGGACTTCCGCCTGGAGCGCGTGCAGTCGATCAACGCCTCGGGCCACAAGTACGGGCTCGTCTACCCCGGCGTCGGCTGGGCGGTGTGGCGCGATCAGTCGGCGCTGCCGCGTGAGCTCGTGTTTGACGTCAACTACCTCGGCGGTCACATGCCGACCTTCTCGCTGAACTTCTCGCGGCCGGGCAGCGAGGTGGTTGCGCAGTACTTCATGCTCATGAGCCTGGGCCGAGACGGCTACACGACCGTGATGCGCAACCTGCAGCAGATCGCCACCACGATCTCGGCCGGGGTCGAGGCGCTTGGGCCCTACCGGCTCATCTCGCGCGGCGACGAGCTGCCCGTGTTCGCCTTCGCGCTCGATCCGGCGGTCGAGAACTACACCGTGTTCGACGTCTCAGACCGCCTGCGCCAGCACGGCTGGCTCGTGCCCGCCTACACGTTTCCGCCCGACCGCGAGGATCTCAGCGTGCTGCGGATCGTCGTGCGCAACGGAATGTCACCCGAGATGGCCGACCTGCTGCTCGAGCATCTTGGTCAGGTCACCGGCGAGCTCGAGTCGCTGGACGGCCCCCTCCCCCGCTCTGGCGTGGCACCCAAGCGGGCCTTCGCGCACTAGAGGTCGGCGGCCAGCGCGCGGCCGGCGGCCCGCAACCCCTGCCGGCTACGGGCCTCGCGCACGGTCTGCAGGTCGAGGATCCGCTGGCCGAAGCGATCCAGCTCATCGACGGCGACGATCGCGTGGCAGGGCACGCCGGCCTGCCGGGCGCGCGTGGCCACCTCAGAGACGGCCTTGCCGGTCAGGCTCTGGCTGTCGATCCGTCCCTCGCCGCAGACGACCGCGCGGGCGGCCCGCATCCGCGCGTCGAACCCGACCGCGTCAAGCACGAACGCCGCCCCGGAGACCAGCTCGGCCCCGAACGCCGCCCACAGCCCTCCCGACAGGCCGCCGGCTGCGCCGGTCATCGGCTCCCCGCGGGGGTCCCGGGGCAGCGCCCGGGCCTGTGCGTGCAGCCGCGCGGTGAGCCGGCGCACCTGCTCGGCGTCGGCGCCCTTCTGGGGCGCGAACACCCGCGCTGCGTCCTCGTACGGGGTCCGCACGTCGCACAGCACGACCAACCGCGCCCCGCCCAGGCCCCCGCCTGCCTTGATCGCCTCGATCGCACCGCGGCCACCGTCGGTGGTGGCGCTCCCGCCGACTCCGAGGTAGATGGTCTGCGCGCCGTGGGCGACGGCATCGATGATCAGCTCGCCGGTGCCGGCCGTGCTGGCCGCGATCGCGTCGCGCTCGGCCACGGTGACGAGGCCGAGCCCGCTGGCCGCCGCCGTCTCGATCACGGCCACCCCCGCCCCGAGCCCGTAGCCGGCGGTGATCGCACGGCCGAACGGATCGCGGGCCGGGGCAACTCGCTCGGCCACCCCGAGCGCCGGCACCAGCGCGTCGAGGGTGCCCTCTCCGCCGTCGGCGACCGGGCACAGGTCCACGGGATATCCGGCGGCCTCGAGTCCCTGACCGATCGCGCGGGCCACCTGCGCGGCGGTGAACGTGCCCTTGAACGAGTCTGGGGCCACGAGCACCGTGGTGGGGACGCCGGGGATCGACGGGCTCACGGCGCCAGTATCCGTCATCCTGAGAGCATGGCCGAGTATGAGCTGATCGCGGCGGCCGGGATCGAGGTCCCGATCTCGCATCCCGAGAAGGTCATCTTTCCCGAGCTCGGAGTGACCAAGCTCGACCTGGTCAACTACTACCTGGCCGTGGCCGACGCCGCCGTGCGCCAGTTGCGCGATCGTCCGACGGTGCTCAAGCGCTTCGCCAACGGCGCCGCCGCCAAGCCGTTCTTTCAGAAGCGGATCCCCGACTCGGCCCCGGACTGGCTGAACACGACCGAGGTCAACTTCCCCAGCGGCCGCACGGCCCGCGAGCTGCTGCCCAACGACGCCGCCCACCTCGTCTGGGGCGTGAACCTGGGGGTGATCGATTGGAATCCGTGGCCGGTCCGCCTGCCCGACCTCGACCACCCCGACGAGCTGCGCGTCGACCTGGATCCCACACCGGAGGCCAGCTGGGACGACGTGCGCCAGGTCGCTCTCGTCGCGGGCGCGGTGCTGCGCGACCATGGTCTCACCGGCTGGCCGAAGACGAGCGGCTCGCGCGGCATCCACATCAACGTCCGCATCCATCCCGAGCATGACTTCGTCACCGTGCGCCGCGCCGCGGTGGCCCTGGCTCGCGAGGTCGAGCGCCGGGCGCCGGAGATCGCCTCGAGCAAGTGGTGGAAGGAGGAGCGGCGCGGCGTGTTCGTCGACTTCAACCAGAACCTTCGCGACCGCACCGTGGCCTCGGCCTACAGCGTGCGGCCCACCCCGGACGCCCGCGTGTCGACGCCGCTGGCCTGGGACGAGGTGGAGGCTGTCGAGGCCGAGGCACTGCGGATCGACACCGTGCCCGCCCGACTGGCCGAGCACGGGGACCCACACGCCGAGATGGATGCCGCGGCCGGCTCGCTGGACGCACTGCTGGCGCTGGCCCAGGCCGACGAGGACGCCGGGCTGCCCGACGCCCCGTGGCCGCCGCACTTCAAAAAGCAGGCCGGCGAGCCGCCGCGCGTGGCCCCGAGCCGCGCGCGCAAGCGGCCCGCCGGCGGCTGAGCTGACCGCACGGCGGCCGCGGATCTGAGCGGGCGGCCTCAGCAGCCGAGAACGGCCGCCGACGCAGGGCGTCCCAAGAGATGCATCCGGTCGGATGGCCCCCTTTGGTGGTCAGGACTGCATCTGGGCCAGCGCGCAGTCGCGCGGGGCCTTGTCCTCGCGCCAGCGCAGGATCCGCGTGCCGTGGCGGATGCGGCCGTCCGAGGCGTGATCGAAGGTGATCTCGACGACCAGCTCGGGGCGCAACTCGATCCACTCGAGGTCCTTCTCGGACTTCCAGCGGCTGGGATCTCCGTGTCCGCGCGTACCCGTTTCATACGGGGCCAGGCGGTCGACCAGGGCGCGCTTCTCGGCCGCCTTCAGGCCCGAGGAGTGCCCGACGACGTGGAGGCGGCCCTCGGGGTCGTAGAGGCCGAGGATCAACGACCCGACCGTGCCCGGCTCCTTGCCGGGGCGGTAGCCGACGACGACGGTGTCGATCGTGCGCACCCGCTTGATCTTGACCATCCCCGCGCGCTTACCCGGCTTGTAGGGGGCGCCGCGGTCCTTGGCCACCACACCCTCGCCGTGCTGGAACCACGGTTCGGTCGCCGCCGGGTCCGCGGTCACCGGGGTCAGGCCCAGGCCATTGGCGGCCAGCGCCTCCAACCGCGCGCGGCGCTCGGCGTAGGGCAGCTGCAGCAGCGTCTCGTCCTCGATGGCCAGCACGTCGAAGGCGACGTAGTGGGCTGGGGTCTGCTCGGCGAGCATGGCGATCCGGGACTGTGCGGGATGGATGCGCTGCTGCAGCGCCCCGAAGTCCTGCTGCCCTTCGCTGCCGTCGATCACGATCTCCCCGTCGATCACGTAGCGCCCGGCTGGGAAGCTCAGCTCCGGGAAGTAGCGACCCAGGGGCTTTGACCCGCGCGACTGCAGCATGACCTCGCCGCCGTCGACGAAGGCCAGGGCGCGGAAGCCGTCGAACTTGGGCTCATAGGCCCACTGCTCGCCGAGCGGCAGCTCCTTGGAAGAGCGGGCCAGCTGCGGTTCGATCGGCGCGGACAGGGGCAGCGTCATCGCCCGCGATCCTACCGGCGGCGGCGAGCACCGCCGGGGGGCGGATAGCATCGGGGCATGGCCGCCGAGACCGCCACCGTCGCCGAGCAGGAGTACCTCGAGTCGCTGTTCTGGCTCTTTGAGGCCGGCCTGCCCATGACCGGAGCCAATCTCGCCCGGGCGATGCAGCTCTCGGCCCCCACCGTGCACGAGATGGTCGGCCGTCTGGAGCGCGACGGCTACATCACCCGGGACGCCGGCCGCGCGATCGCCTTCACCGACGAGGGCCGCGGTCAGGCCGAGCGGATCGTCAGTCGCCACCGCATGATCGAGCGCTTCCTCACCGACGTGGTCGGGGTGCCGTGGGATGACGTGCACGAGGAGGCCGAGCAGCTCGAGCACGCGATGACGCCGCGCTTCGAGGCCTACGTCCGGGCCGCCGTCGGGGACGCCAAGACCTGCCCCCACGGCCATCCGATCGCGGTCGGAGAGCGCATCGACGGCGTACCCCTGGCCGACTGCGCCCAAGGCGCCGCGGTGACCATCCTGCGTCTGGAAAACGAGGCCGAGGATCTGCTGCACTACCTCAAGGCGGCCGGGATCGAGCCGGGCATGACCGGCACGATCGCGGCCACCGACGGCGAGCAGGTGACGATCAGCACCGCCACCGGCAGCTCGACGGTCACGGCCAGTGTGGCCGAGACGGTCTCGGTCCTGGCCGATCCCTCGCCGCCGCCGCGCACCGCCCTGCCCGAGCAGCTCGTGCTCGGGCGAGAGCGATACGGGCGCTGAGGGTCGGGGACGGTCCTCCCGGCCAGCGGGTGGGGATCCTCCTCCCGCCACGCGGGGTGCAATTCGTGCCAAACCCGGCTCGGGCCTCCGGGTTTGGCGCACATCGCACGCTATAGGCGACGTTTGTGACCATCCGCAAGTGCCCTGGCTGCTTTGGCACGCATTGCACCCGCGGCCCGTCGCTCGCGGGCGAGGATCGCGACGCGCGGTCCAGGGGCGGGCAGCGGGGCCGTTGAGAGCCGGTCAGACGGCGGCCGGGAGGGCCCGCCGGGCCAGCCAGTCGTCGAGCAGCGCGTAGACGGCCGGGTGGTTGAGCAGCGTCATGTGATTGACCCCACCGAGGTGGCGGTAGCGGTCCAGCGGGAAGCGCAGCTTCTCCCCCGACCGCTGCGCCCAGGCGCTGCGGTGCAGCACGAGCAGGTCACCGAGCACGCGGCTGAGCGAGTGGTGGGGGTCGCGGCCGAGGGTGGCGCTGACGAAGTAGTGCTCGGCGGAGCCCAGGAAGGGGATCTCGGTGCCGGTGTCGGTCCACAGCCGGTCGGGGTCGTGGCCCTCCCAGTCCTCGTCGATCACGTAGCCGTAGCCGAGATCCTTGACCCCGACGCTGCGCGCCCGCAGCGGCCGGGCCAGCGCGCGGGTCTCGGGCAGCAGCGACAGCGCGGCGGTGACGGCGTTGGCGGCCAGCTCGAGGGGAGCGCCGTGGTGGGGGGTGCCGAGCATCACCACCGCGCGCACGTGCCGCACCCAGTCCGAGGGCGCGCCGTAGTGGCAGGCCGAGCGGGCGAGCAGGCCGCCCATTGAGTGCCCGATCAGCGTGATCTCGGTGATCGGCACCGGCCACACGGCGGTCACGGCGTCCAGGGCGGCGGCGAGGTCGCGGCCGTTGTGGGAGATGTGGCGGCCGGAGTTGTAGCGCACGCAGAGCGACGTGTAGCCGTGCTCGGCCGCCAGCCGGTCCGGGTAGGCCCGGTGGCGCTCAGATCCCAGCCACCACGCGTCCTCGGTCTCGCACAGGCCGTGCAGGAACACGGCCAGCCGCGGGGAGGCGGCGGGCAGCACGGCGGCCAGGCCCTCGCGGTTGATCGGCAGCTCATGCCCGCCGTGCCGGAGGGTCAGGCCGGTGGCCAGCGGGTTGCCGGTCCGGACCAGCAGGTCGCCGAAGGCTCCGTTCAGCGCGCCCACGGCCATCCGCGCCCGCGGGTCCTCGGTCAACGCCGGGGAGTCGGCGGGCCGCGTCAGGCTCAGCGCGCGACCGCCGCCGCGCAGCACGGCGCCGGTCAGCCCGCGCGCGCCCGCGTAGGCCGCGCCGGCCGCGGCGTCGTGCATGGCGCGCACGCCGCGCGCCGCCGGCCCCAGGGGCCGCAGAGCCCCGAACACGCGCGCGGCCACGCCGGTGTGCAGGTCCTGGACCTGGGTGGCGACGCCGCCGGCAGCGTCACCGGCGAGCCGGCCGAGCGCCAGCGCCTCGTCAGGCCGCATGGGCCGGCGAGCCGGCGTCGGCGTAGGCCTGGGCGAGCCGGGCCACGCCCTCCTCGATCTGCGCCGGGGTGACGCCGGAGTAGGCCAGCCGCAGCGAGGACTCGCCGCCCTCCAGCAGGAAGTCGGCGCCCTTGACGAACTGCACCCCGAGCTCGGCCGCGGCCTTCTGCATGGCCGCGACGTCGCTGCCCCGAGGGAGGTCGACCCACATGAAATAGCCGCCCTGCGGCGCGACGAACGTGGCCTGCGGCAGATGCTCGGCCAGCGCGCGGCCCAGCGTCCCGGCGCGCTCACGCAGTGCGTTGCGCACCGTCTCGATCGACTTGTCGATCGCCCCCGAACGCGCGAACTCGTAGACGATGCCCTGGGCGACCATGTTGGGCGAGATGTAGGTGTTGGTGGCCAGCTTGGTGATGTCGGCGATCAGCGCCTCGGGACCAACCAGGTAGCCGACCCGGATGCCCGGGCAGACGGTCTTTGAGAACGACGATGCGTAGACGACGCGCTCGGCGTCCCTCGAGAGCATCGTCGGCAGCGACTCGCCCTCGAAGCGCAGGGCCACGTAGGGGTCATCCTCGAAGATCATGAAATCGTGCGCGCGGGCGAGCTCGAGCAGCCGGGTGCGCTTCTCGGCCGACAGGGTGTAGCCGGCCGGGTTCTGGAAGTTGGGGATGATGTGGGCGAGCTTGACCTGCGCGCCGGTGGTCAGCAGCCGCTCGGCCGCGGCCACGTCGATCCCGTCGGGCTCGAGCTCGACCATGCGCACGTCGGCACCGCGGCTGCGCAGCGAGAGCAGCGTGCGGTCGTAGGTCGGGCGCTCCACGATCACCGTGTCCCCCGAGGCGACCAGGGTGTCGAACAGGAACGCGTCGGCCTGCATGGAGCCGTTGGTGACGAGCACCTGGCTCGGCGAGACGCCGTGTCGCTCGGCGATCCAGGCCCGCAGGGGCGGATAGCCGACGGCGGTCCCGTAGGCGGTCAGGCCGGCCGGATCGGAGCTGAAGGCACGCTCGGCGGCGGCGCTGAGGCCCGCGACGTCAACGATGTCGACCGAGGGCGCGCCCCGGGCGAAGGAGATGGTGTCGGGCACGCGCTGAAGACTACGACGTTGTGGGCGACAGATGCACGTCGACCACCGCGCGGTCCCCGCTCTCGTACCCGCGCACCTCGGCCGAGTCAACCCCAGGCAGCGCGGCGAGCGTGCGCTCGAAGGCGCGGACCGCGTCCACGGAGGGGAACGGCCCGGCGGCCACGGTGAGCGCCCCGGCCGCGGTGGCGGCCGGGGGCGGGGGGCGATCCGGCGCGTGCACCGACGCTTCGGGCGACGGCAGCACCGCCGGGTACGCCGACGCTTCGGGCGACGGCAGTACCGCCGGGTACGCCTGCTTTTGGTACGACGGCGGGGCTGCGGCCACCGCGAGCAGCCGTTCCCCGGCGGCCACGAGCTCGGCGAGACGGTCGAGCAACCCGGCCTGATCGTTGACCAGGCCACGGAGCTCGGCCGCGACCAGGCCCGGGTCGTCGACGTCGTCGGGGACGTCGGCGGCCGGGGGCGGCGCGAGCGCGATCGGCCGCGTCGGCGACGGGGCGCCGGCGAGCCCGTCGGACGGGGCGCCGGAGTGCCCGTCGGCGGGGGCGCCGGAACCACCCGCGCGGACCTCCTCGGCCAGCCCGACCTGGATGCGGCTCAGGCGGCGATCGATCTCGGCCAGCCGCTGATCCAGGATCGAGATCTCGGGTTCGGGTTCGTGCTCGGGCATCGCTCGCGGCCGAGACTAACGCTGCCCCCGGCGGACGGCCCGTGCGCTCGGCGGTGAAACCGCGCAGCGGACGCGAGCGTCAGGCGGTGAAACCGCGCAGCGGACGCGAGCGTCAGGCGGGGGAGCCGCGCAGCGGACGCGAGCGTCAGGCGGCGGAGCCGAGTAGCGACACCGCCAGCTCGGCGACCTGCGTGGGGGTGCGGCCAACCTTGACACCCTTGGCCTCCAGCGCCGCGGCCTTCGCCGCCGCGCCGCCCGACGAGCCGGATACGATCGCGCCCGCGTGGCCCATCGTCTTGCCGGGCGGGGCGGTGAAGCCGGCGATGTAGCCGACGGTGGGCTTGGTCACGTGCTCGGCGATGAAGTCAGCCGCGCGCTCCTCGGCGTCGCCGCCGATCTCGCCGCACATGACGATCAGCTCGGTCTCGGGATCGGCCTCGAACATGGCGATCACGTCGATGAAGTCGGTACCCGGGACGGGGTCGCCGCCGATGCCGACGATGCTCGAGTTGCCGAAGCCGGACTTGGCCAGCACGTCGCCGATCTGGTAGGTCAGCGTGCCCGAGCGCGAGACGACGCCGACGTTGCCCTCGCGGAAGAACTGCGCGGGGATGATGCCCACGCTGGCCTTGCCCGGGGACAGGATGCCGGGGCAGTTGGGCCCGACCAGCCGGGCGCGGCCGTTCTTCTTCAGGGTGTTGTAGATGAGCAGCTCGTCGTGGGCCGGGATCCCCTCGGTGATGCAGATGATCAGCTCGATGCCGGCGTCCTCAGCCTCGAGGATCGAGTCGGCGGCAAAGCGCGGCGGCACGAAGATCATCGCGGTGTTGGCGCCCTGGGCGGCAACGGCGTCGTGGAAGGTGTTAAAGACGGGCACCCCCTCGACGTCCTGGCCGCCCTTGCCGGGGGTCACCCCGGCCACCACCTGGGTGCCGTATTCGCGGTTGCGCAGGGAGTGGAAGGTGCCCTCGCGGCCGGTGATGCCGGAGGTGCACAGGCGGGTCTCGGTGCCGACGAGGATGCTCATGAGGACGCTCCGTTCACGGACGCGGCGGCGGCCAGCGCCACCACGCGGGCGGCGGCGCCGTCCATCGTGGACTCGGTGTGGACGTTGGGCAGCTGGGCCTCGGCGAGCAGGGCGCGGCCCTCCTCGCCGTTGGTGCCGTCCAGCCGGACGACGAAGGGCACGGTCGGGTTGATCTGACGGAAGGCCTCGATCAGCCCCTTGGCCACCTCGTCGCAGCGGGTGATCCCGCCGAAGATGTTGAACAGGACGGCCTTGACCTTGGCGTCGGAGAGGATCACCTCGACCGCGCTGGTGATCGCGTCGGCCCGCGAGCCGCCGCCGGCGTCCAGGAAATTGGCCGGGGTGCCGCCGGCCTCGGCGACCACGTCCAGCGTGGACATGGACAGCCCGGCGCCGTTGGCCAGGATGCCGATGTCCCCGTCGAGCTTGACGTAGGTCAGCCCGCGCTCGGAGGCCATGACCTCCTGCGGGTCCTCGGCCGAGATGTCGCGCAGGGCGGCGTTGTCGGGATGGCGGTAGAGCGCGTTGCCGTCCAGGGTCACCTTGGCGTCCAGCGCGCGCACCTCGCGCTCGGGCGTGACGATCAGCGGGTTGACCTCGACCAGGGTCGCCTCCTCGGCGACGAACACCTCGTACAGCTTGGCCAGCATCGCTCCGACCGGGCGCACCACGTCGGCGTCGATCCCGGCCTCGTAGGCCAGCCGCCGGCCGTGGAAGTCCTGAAAGCCGATCAGCGGGTCGACGTGCAGGGTGGCGATCGCGTCGGGGTCCTCCTCGGCGACGGCCTCGATGTCCATGCCGCCCTTGGTCGAGAGCATCATCAGCGGCGCCTTGGCCGAGCGGTCAAAGACGACCGACGCGTAGTACTCGCTGGCGATCTGGGACGCGCCCTCGATCCAGACCTCGTGGACGGTGAGACCGCGGATGTCCATGCCGAGGATCGCCTCGGCGTGGGCGCGGGCCTGGGCCGCGTCGGCCGCGAGCTTGATCCCGCCCAGCTTGCCGCGGCCGCCGATCTGGACCTGCGCCTTGACGACACAGGGGTAGCCGATCTCGTCGGCGGCAGCCACCGCCTGATCGACGGTGGTGGCCGGCTTGCCACTGGGGACGGGTACGCCGTGGCGGGCGAACAGCTGCTTACCCTGATACTCGAGAAGGTCCATGACGGCGACTCACTCTATTAGCTGGGCGCCGGCGGCGGCATCCCGGAGGCCGTCGGGGGACGAGGACGCAAAATGCGCCAAAACCGTGGCATCATCCCCCGGCTATGGCGATCCCCAAGAACATCACCTTTGTCACCTTTGACGTCTACGGCACGCTGATCGATTGGGACACCGGAGCCTTCGACGCGTTCCACAAGGAAGCCGAGCGCGACGGCTTCACGCTGGAGCGCGATGAGCTGATCCCGCTCTTCCACGAGACCCAGCAGCAGATCCAGGCGGGCTCCTATGAGCTCTACGCGGAGGTGCTGAGGCGGACCGCGATCCAGATCGCCAAACAGCTCGGCTGGCCGCTGGAGCCGTCACGGTCGGGTTTCCTGCCCGACTCGGTGCAGCGCTGGAAGCCGTTCAAGGAGACCAACGCGGTGCTGGCCAAGGTGGCCAAGAAGCACAGCATCGGCCTCATCTCCAACATCGACGACAAGCTGCTGGGTCAGACCCGGCGCCACATCCCGCTGGACTTCGACCTCGTGGTCACCGCTCAGCAGGTGCGCTCCTACAAGCCCGACCCGGCGCACTTCACCGAGTGCGAGCGGCGGATCGGCACCAAGAAGGGCTGGGTGCACATCGCCGCCAGCTACTACCACGACATCGAGCCCTGCCTGAAGAAGAAGATCCCGGTGATCTGGGTCAACCGCACCAAGCAGCAGCTCGAGCCCGGGCAGAAGAAGCCCGATGCGGAGGTGGCCAACCTGCGCGAGGCCGCCAAGCTGCTCGGCATCGGCTGAGCGCGAAGGGAGGCGCGCCGCCGTGCGCGTGACCGCACTGCTCCCCGACGTGCTCGTGTTCGTCTCCGACGTCTGGCAGACGACGTGCACGGCGGTCCGCGATGGCGAGGAGGGGTTCGTGGTCGATTCCCCGGTCTACCCCGAGGAGCTGCGCGCGCTGCCCGAGGTGCTCGGCCAGGCCCGGTTCCCGGCCTCGGGGCTGCTGGCCACCCACGGCGACTGGGATCATCTGCTCGGCCGCCAGGCCTTCCCCGGCGCCGCCCTGGGCTGCGCGCAGAGCACGGCCGCGCGCCTCACCGCCGAGCCCGGCGCCGCCCAGCGGCGGCTGCGGGCCTTCGACGCCGAGCACTACGTCGAGCGTCCCGGGCCCCTGGCCCTGGGCAGCCTGCAGGCCCTGCCGGTGCCCGGCAAGCTCGAGCTCGGCGCCGGTCATGAGATCGAGCTGCACGCCGCCGAGGGCCACACCGCCGACGGGGCCGCGTACTGGCTGCCGTGGCTGTCGCTGCTGATCTGCGGCGACTACCTCTCTCCCGTCGAGATCCCGATGATCAGCGCGGGAGGCAGCCTGGAGCGCTACGACGCCACACTGCAGCGCCTGGCTCCGATCGTGGCCGGCGCCGACTGGGTCGTCCCCGGGCACGGCGCCCCTCAGAGTGGAGCGCGCGCGGCCGAGATCCTCGCCGCCGACCGCGCCTACCTCGCCGCTCTGGCCAGCGATCCCGAGCAGGCGGCGCTGCCCGAGGACCGGCGCAGCCCGACCCAGCAGCGGATCCACGCCGACAACCTGGCCGCGTTGCGCGCCGGATGAGCACCGTCGTTCTCTGCGGCCGCCCGGGCGCCACGGCCTTCGAGGCGGCCCGGTCCGCGCTGGCCGCCCTGGGACCCGAGCTCAGCCCCCCGGGCGGACTGGAGGCACGGCTGCAGGCGATCGCGGCCGGCGCGGAGGCGCCCGCCGTCGTCGTGCTGGCCTGTGACGGGGAGCTGATCGCGTCGACCCGCCGCGACGCCTACGTGCTGTGGGAACTGGGCGTGCCGGTCGTGTTCACCTGTGACCCGGCGGACAGTCTGACCGACGCCTGCGTCGCCTTCGCAGCCGGGGTGGGGCATCCCGAGGCCCCCTGCCTGCCGGCGGGGGAAGCGGCGGCGCTGCGCGCGGCGGTGGGGGCCGCCGCGAGCGCCCCGGTGCCGGCGACGGGAGTGACCCCGGCCACGGAAGCGACTCCGGCGACAGCACCGCACCGGGTCCCAGCGACGGGAGCGACTCCGGCGACAGCACCGCACCGGGTCCCAGCGACGGGAGCGACCCCGGCGGCCGCGCCGCCCCCCAGCGGGCCGCAGGCCGATCAGATCCGGGCCACGATCGCCTGGTCGGGCGCCGAGCCGCTGCTGCGGGGCCGCAGCTACCGGCTCATCGCCGGCGGCCGCGACTACACGGCGACGGTCGCGCCGGTCAAGCTCCGGCTGGACCTCGAGACGCTCGAGCCGGTGCCGGCCACCCGGCTGAAGGCCGGCGAGATCGGCGACTGCGAGCTCGAGCTCGACCGCCCGCTGGCCACCGCCCGGGGGCGGGATGGGCATCCGGGGACGTTCGTGCTCGCCGATCGGGTGACCGGCGAGCGGACCGGCCTGGGGCTGATCCGCTTCGGCCTGCGACGGGCCGAGAACCTGCGCTGGCAGCCGGTCACCGTCGATGCCGCGGCCCGGGCGCGGGCGCTGGCTCAGGTTCCGTGCGTCGTGTGGCTGACCGGGCTCTCAGGGGCGGGCAAGTCGACCATCGCCGACCGCGTCGAGTCCGCGCTGCACGCCCGCGGGCGCCACACCTACCTGCTCGACGGGGACAACGTCCGCCATGGCCTGAACCGCGACCTGGGCTTCACCGACGCCGACCGGGTCGAGAACATCCGCCGGGTGGCCGAGGTGGCGCGGCTGATGGCCGACGCGGGCCTGATCGTGCTCGTCTCCTTCATCTCCCCGTTTCGGTCCGAACGGGCGATGGCCCGCGAGCGGATGGGGACGGTGAGCTTCTACGAGGTGTTCGTCGACACGCCGCTGGCCGTGGCCGAGGCGCGGGACCCCAAGGGCCTGTACGCCAAGGCGCGGCGCGGGGAGCTGCGCAACTTCACCGGGATCGACTCGGCCTACGAGCCGCCCGAGCAGCCCGATCTGCGGCTGGACACCACCCGCCTGACCCCCGACGAGGCCGCGCAGGCGATCCTCGCGCTGATCGACGCGCGCTGATCGAGACGCGTTACTCGGCCGGGGCCGAGGTGATGACGGCGATCGTGTCACCGGTGGCCACCGACCCGCCGACGGCGATCGGCAGCTCGGAGACCGTTCCCGCCTTGTGGGCGGTGATCTCGTTCTCCATCTTCATCGCCTCCACGACGGCGATCAGCGCCCCCTCCTCGACGCTCGCGCCGGCCTGGACGGCGACCTTGAGCACCGTGCCCTGGATCGGGGAGGCGAGCGTATCGCCGCCACCGCCACCGCCACCACCGGCCCGGGCCGAGCGGCGCGGAGCCGCGCGGCCGGCCGGCGCGGCGCCGTTGGCGGGCGCGGCTCCGGCCACCGGGGGCGGCCCGATCACGGTCACGTCAAAGCGCTTGCCCGACACCTCGACGGTGTAGTTCTGGGAGACCTTCTCCTGCGCGTCGTCACCCTCGGCGGGCGCGGCCGGCGCGAAGGCGAGCGTCTTGAGCCACTTGCGATCCTCGATCAGGTCGCGGCAGGTCTCGGCGTTGGCCCACTGATCGGTGGCCAGGATCGCCTGGTGAAAGGGGATCAGGGTCTTGAGCGTCTCGATCTCGTACTCGCCCAGGGCGCGCAGCATGCGGGCCGTGGCCTGCTCGCGGTCGACGTCCCAGACGATCAATTTGGCGACCATCGGGTCGTACATCGGGCTGACCTCGCCGCCCGGGCCGACGCCGGAGTCGACGCGCACTCCGGGCCCGGTGGGCTCGCGGTAGTTGCCGATCGGCCCGGGGGCGGGGGCGAAGTTCTTGCTCGCGTCCTCGGCGTTGATACGACACTCGATCGCGTGGCCGCGCAGCTCCACGTCCTCCTGGGCGATCGAGAGCTCGGCGCCGGCCGCGACCCGGATGCCCTCCTTGACGATGTCGATCCCGGTCACCATCTCGGTCACGCAGTGCTCGACCTGGACGCGGGTGTTCATCTCCAAAAAGAAGTACTCGCCGTCCTGGAGCAGCCCCTCGATCGTGCCCGCCCCGGTGTAGTTGACCGCGGCCGCGGCATCGGTGGCGATCTTGCCGATCTTGTCGCGCAGACCGGGGGTCGCGTCGACGGCGGGCGCGGGTGCCTCCTCGATCAGCTTCTGGTGACGGCGCTGCAGCGAGCAGTCGCGCTCGCCGAGGTGGATCACGTTGCCGTGCCCGTCGGCGAGCACCTGGACCTCGACGTGGCGCGGGTCGGGCAGGTAGCGCTCGATGTACACGCGAGCGTCTCCGAAGAACTTCTCGCCCTCGCGGGCCGCGCCCTCGAACGCCTCCTCGAGCTTGTCCTCGGTCAGCGCCACACGGAAGCCCTTGCCGCCCCCGCCGCCGGCCGCCTTGACGGCGACCGGGTAGCCGATCTCCGCGTCGATCACCTTGCGGGCGGCGGCCACGTCCTCGATCACCTCGGTGGTCCCGGGCACGATCGGCACGCCGGCCGACTTCATCAGCTCGCGGGCGCGGGTCTTTGAGCCCATCGCCTCGATCGCCGAGGAGGGCGGACCGATGAACACGATCCCGGCGTCCTCCAGTGCCTTGGCGAAGCCGGCGTTCTCGGCCAGGAAGCCGTAGCCGGGGTGCACGGCCTCGGCGCCGGATTGGCGGCAGACCTCGAGGATCTTCTCGATGTTGAGGTAGCTCTCGGCCGCGGGGCCCGGGCCGAGCAGGTAGGCCTCGTCGGCGCGCTTGACGTGCAGGGCGTCGCGGTCCAGCTCGGAGTAGACGGCGACGGTGGCCACGCCGAGCTCCTCGCAGGCGCGCACGATTCTGACCGCGATCTCGCCGCGGTTGGCGATCAGGACCTTCGAGAACATGCGGCGGGCACTTTACCGGCCCGGGGCCCCGGGCGGCCTGAGGGTCTGCGCCGGGCGGGGTCGCGCCCGCGGCGCGGGCGTGATCTCAGCGCGCCGGCCGGAGGGTCCTCAGGCACTGGCGGCGAGGATCATGCCCGCGGCGACGGTGTCGTTGGTCGACTCGTCGATCAGGATGAAGCTGCCGGTGGCGCGGTTGCGCGCGTAGGGGTCGACGACCAGCGGTGCGCTGGTGCGCAGCTTGACCCGGCCGATCTCGTTCAGCGCCAGCTGCTGGGCGGGCACGTGCTCGAGGCTGTTGACGTCGACGCGGTGCTCGACGGACTCGACGATGGCCCGGGCCGAGCGCGAGGTGTGCTTGATCGTGTAGCGCCCACGGGGGGCCAGCGGCGACTCGCTCATCCAGCAGATGATCGCGTCGAGCTCGCGCGCGGCCAGCGGCGGGTCCTCGGTGCCGACGATCATGTCGCCGCGCGAGACGTCGACCTCGTCCTCGAGGCGGATCGCCACCGACATCTCGGGGAAGGCCGATTCCAGCGGTCCGTCGAAGGTGTCGATCGCCTTGATCCGGGTGCTGCGTCCCGCCGGGAGCACGGTGACCTCGTCCCCAGGGCGCAGCACGCCCCCGGCGACGCGGCCGCTGTAGCCGCGATAGTCGTGGTGCTCGTCGGTCATCGGGCGGATCACCCACTGCACGGGGAAGCGCACGTCACCGAGGTTGCGGTCGGGGGCGATGACGACATGCTCGAGGTGCCAGAGCAGCGTCGAGGCGCCGTACCACTGCATGGCGCGCGAGCGCTCGACGACGTTGTCGCCCTTCAGGGCCGAGATCGGGATGAAGGTCATGTCCGGGATCTGCAGGCGTGCCGCCCAGTCGGTCATCTCCTCGAGGATGTCGTAGAAGACCTCCTCGTCGTAGCCGACCAGGTCCATCTTGTTCACGCAGACGACCACGTGCGGGATACGCAGCAGCGAAGCGATGAAGGCGTGGCGCCGCGTCTGCTCCGAGACGCCCTTGCGGGCGTCGACGAGCACCAGCGAGACATCGGCCGTGGAGGCCCCGGTGACCATGTTGCGCGTGTACTGCTCGTGGCCGGGGGTGTCGGCGATGATGAACTTGCGCCGCGGGGTCTGGAAGTAGCGGTAGGCGACGTCGATGGTGATCCCCTGCTCGCGCTCGGCCCGCAGGCCGTCGGTGAGCAGGGCGAGGTTCAGGTAGCCGTCGCCGCGGCGCTCGGACGTCTGCTGGACGTGCTCGAGCTGGTCCTCGAAGATCGACTTGGAGTCGTGCAGCAGGCGCCCGATCAGGGTCGACTTGCCGTCGTCGACCGAGCCGGCGGTGGCGATCCGCAGCAGCTCGGAGGTGCGGCGGCTGACGCTGTACCCGTTGCCGTTGGTGGAGGCGGTCGCGGTCATGTCTAGAAATATCCCTCGCGCTTGCGGTCTTCCATCGCGGCCTCGGTGACCCGGTCATCGGCCCGCGTCTCGCCGCGCTCGGTGATCCGCGTGGCCGCGATCTCGGTCACGACCTCGTCCAGGGTGGTCGCGGTCGAGCGCACCGCGCCGGTGCAGGTCATGTCGCCGACCGTCCGGTAGCGCACCGACTCCTCGAAGGCCTCCTCGCCGTCCATCAGCTCGATGTGCTCGTTGATCGCGTACAGCATCCCGTCGCGCTTGAACACCTGGCGGGTGTGTGAGAAGTAGATCGAGGGGATCTCCAGGTGCTCGCGGTCGATGTACTGCCAGACGTCGAGCTCGGTCCAGTTGGAGATCGGGAACACGCGGACGTGCTCGCCCTTGCGGATCCGGGCGTTGTAGAGGCTCCACAGCTCAGGCCGCTGGCGCTTGGGGTCCCACTGGCCGAAGTCGTCGCGGAAGGAGAACACCCGCTCCTTGGCCCGGGCGCGCTCCTCGTCGCGGCGGGCACCTCCGAAGGCGGCGTCGAAGCCATGCTCGGCGATCGCATCCAGCAGCGTGGTCGTCTGCAGCCGGTTGCGCGAGGCCCGGGGGCCGGTCTCCTCCTTCACGCGGCCGGCGTCGATCGAGTCCTGCACCTTGGCCACGATCAGCCGCTCGCCGATCGCGTTGACCAGGCGGTCGCGGAACTCGATCACCTCGGGGAAGTTGTGGCCGGTGTCCACGTGCATGACCGGGAAGGGGAAGCGGCCGGGACGGAAGGCCTTCTCGGCCAGGCGCAGCAGGATGATCGAGTCCTTGCCGCCGCTGAACAGCAGCACCGGGTTCTCGAACTCCGCCGCGACCTCGCGGAAGATGTGGATCGACTCGGCCTCGAGCGCGTCGAGGTGCGAGAGCTCGTAGCGCAGGGGGTTCATGCGTCCCCCGGGGCGAGGACGTGGATCCCGCACTCGGTCTTCTCCTGCCCGCTCCAGCGCCCGTCGCGGCCGGAGCCGGGCAGCGTGCAGGGGGCGCAGCCGATCGAGTCGTACCCCGCGTCGTGCAGCGGGTTGTAGGGCAGATCGTGCTCGGCGATGTAGCGCCACACGTCCTTGTCAGACCAGTCGGCCAGCGGCGAGAGCTTGACGATCCCGCGCCCCGAGTCGAGATCGACCTTCGGCGTGGCCGCCCGGGTCGGGGCCTGCTCGCGGCGCAGACCGGTGATCCAGGCGTCGACATCGGACAGCCCGGCCTGCAGCGCCGCCACCTTGGCCTGGCCGCAGCAGTTCTCCGCCGTCCAGGGCTCACCGGCGCTGCGGGCGTCCAGGACCTCGACGGCGGTCCCGAAGCGCTCCTCGAACGCCTTCCAGGTGGTCAGGGTCTCGGGGAAGAGCACGCCGGTGTCGATCGTGAAGGCACGGAAGTCCGGCGCCAGCTGCGAGAGCATGTGGAACAGCACCGACTCCTCCTTCTGAAAGGAGCAGGCGAGGATCAGCCGCGGGTGGTAGGTCTGCACCCCGTAGGCCAGCACCTCCGGGGCGGTGGCGTGCTCGAGATCGGGGAGGTCGCACAGGCTCAAATCGCGCACTCTCCCTCTCCGCGCTGCACCACGAAGGGCGCCTGGCGATTCCAGTCGATGAATTGGCTCATGTTCTCGAGATTGAACTCGATCGGGAGGGTCAGGTCCTTGACCTCGGCCTCGAAGGCCGCGGTCCCCACCCGGTCGGCGAAGGCGCGGAACGTCTCTGAGTCCTCGCGCTGGGACTCATAGAAGCCTAGCCACCGCTCGACCGCTTCGGGGATGCGCTTGGCCGGCAGCCGCGCCTTCAGGCGCTGCCCGTAGCGCACCTCACCGCCCTCGTAGGCGCCGCCGATGTGCGGGATGTAGGCGGGCAGGGTCTTGTCACCGACCTTGATCGAGGCCCCGTAGAAGCCGATGTCGGCAATGTGGTGCTGGCCGCAGCCGTTCGGGCAGCCGCTGTTCTTGATGTGGATCCGCCGGGTCAGCGGGTCTCGGAGGTCAAGCGCCGCGAGCCGCTCCTGGATGGCCTGGTTGAGCCCCATCGAACTGGTGATCCCGAGCTTGCAGGAGTCGGTGCCCGGGCAGCTGACGCCGTCGGTGATCTCGTCGGCGCCGGCCTCGCCGAGGCCGAGCGCGGACAGGGCCCGCCACACCTCATAGACCGCCTCGTCGCGGACCCAGCGCAGCACGAGGTTCTGATGCACCGTCGTGCGGGCCGAGCCGCCCGTGTAGTCGCGCATGATCTGGCCCAGGCCGCGCAGCTGCTCGGGCGTGAGATCGCCGCGGACCACCTTGACCTCGACGGTGGAGAAGCCGGCCTGGCGCTGGGGGGCGACGTTGGACTCGGCAAAGCGGTCAAAGGCGCGCCGGTCGCCGTTGGGGCTGTCGAAGCTGCGGCCGGCGTGCGGCGCGGCCGCCTGCTCATCGACGTCGTAGCGCAGCCCGTCGATCGAGAAGTCGCGCTCGGCCACCCAGTCGCCCTGCAGCTCCTCCTCGACGAGGTCGCGGAAGGCGTCGATCCCGATCTTGTCCACGAGCACCTTGATCCGGGCGCGGGCGCGGTTGACGCGCAGGAAGTCCTGGCGGTCGAAGATCCGCATGCACGCCTCGGTGACCTTGAGGTAGTCGCCGTTGTCGAGCTCGACGAACTCGTACAGGGTCGGGGCGATGCGGGGCATGATCGCGGTGCCGCCCCCGACCCGGACCGCGACGCCGCGCACGCCGTCGCGCTCGCGCGGGATGAAGGCCATGTCGTGGATGCCGGTGATCGCGTTGTCGGCGTCGTTGGCCGCGAACGCCGTCTTGACCTTGCGCGGCATCGCCTGGGTGGTCGGATGCCGCACGAAGTAGCGCACGTAGGCGCCCGCGTACGGGGTGATGTCAAACGGCTCGTCGCGCAGCGTGCCCGCCCGGGGGTCGCCGGTCACGTTGCGCATCGTGTTGCCGCATCCCTCGCGCGAGGACAGCCCGGCATCACCGAGCTCGCGGATCAGCTGGGCCGCGTCCGGCAGCGGCACGTGGTGCATCTGGATGTTCTGGCGGGTGGTGATGTGGCCCTTGCGCAGGGGGACGTAGCGCTCGATCACGTCGGCGAAGGCATCGAGCTGGTCCGGGGTGACGCCGCCCAGGGGCAGCTTGACCCTGACCATCTGGACGTCGGGCTGGCGCTGCCCGTAGACGCCCTGCTTGAGGCGGAACTTGATGAACTCGTTCTCGTCGAGGTTGCCCTTCAGAAAGCGCGTGGACTCGGTCTGAAAGTCGTCGAACTCGCGCTCGAGGATCGGGATCACGTGCCCGGGGACGTTCTCGATCACCTCGGGGTTCTCGAGACTCCCGGCGCGGGCGGTCTTCTGGCTCGGCAGCGCTGAGGGCTCCATCGAACGATCCTTTTCCTCGGGGTCGGAGAGCGGGCGGGAGGGCGAGAGGCGAGCGGCCCGACGCTCGGAGTCCCATAAAATACCAAAAGGCAATCGGAGTTCAGGTATTTGATCGGCGGCCGCGCGCCGACGTCGATCTCTCGGCCCGTGTGCTGGAGAGGTGGGCGCGCTCGGCGGCCGCGCGCCGGCGTCGATCTCTAGGCCAGCGTGCTGGACAATCCCTAGGCCAGCGTGCTGGACAGGTGGGCGCGCTCGGCGGTGATCGCCTGCGAAAGGCCGGCGAGACGTCTCGTGCTCGCGTCATAGGCCTTGATCGCGCGTATCTCGGCCCGCGCCGCGGCCGGGCTGTGGGTGATCGCGGCGGCCCGGTCAAAGGCCGCGAGCAGGGCGCTGACGTTGCCGGGATGGCCGCCCATCAGGGCGGTGGCCAGCCTTCCCGCGGCCGCGCCCATCCCGCGCAGTGACGCGAGCTCGGCGTGGTACTCGGGCGCCGAGACCCGGGGAGGCTGCAGGCGCGAGACGGCCGTGACGATCCGCTGGGTGGTGGCCTGGAAGGAGCGCAGGGCCCGGGCCTTGGCCTGATAGAGAGCCAGGACGGCGGCCGTGCCGTAGGCCGAGCGTTGCGAGAGCACCCGCTCCAGGGACAGGGCGGCTGGGCCGAGCGGCCGCAGGACGACGCCGAACCGGGGCAGGAAGGTGGAGATCAGCCGCAGCTGATGGGTCAGATCGGCCTCGCCCGCGGTGAGCTGGAGCAGCAGCCTGCGCAGGTGGCGGGCGGGCGGCGGATAGGGCAGCGCGCGCAGCCGAGCCTGCAGATCGCGTATGCGCACCAGCGCCTGAGCCAGCTGCTGGCGGTTGGAGGCCTGGGCGAGATTGCCCAGGAGCGTCGCCTTGCGCGGTGCCGCCGCGAGCTGGCTGCCGGCCCTGGTCACCGTGGCCAGGGGCGCCCGCAGCGCGAGCTCGATCTTGTCGACCTTGCGGATGTAGGCCGCGACCGCGGGGCGCTGGCTGTGATGCGAGGAGCCGCAGCCCGCCACCAGGGTCACGAGAGCGACCGCGCAGGCGCAGGCGATGGGCCGGGGACGGGACACGGCCGCTATCTGACCAGGGTGACGACCGACGTGCTGTGGTCGCGATGGGCGAAGATGAGCTTGACCAGGCCGCGGCCGGCGGCGAACCACATCGTGCGCACACCGCTGCCGAAGGGTGAGCCCCGCTGGCTGAGCACGCTGCGGACCTCCAGGGCGCGAAAGCGCCCGGCGGGGACCGAGACCGTTCGCAGGCCGAGGATCCGCGTCTTCCCGGTCACACCGAAGGCGCGGAAGTCGCGGGCGTTCCCCGAGCGGATCACCGTGCCCGGCACCGGATAGGGCGGCAGCACGGGGTTAAAGCCGTAGGTCATCAGATCGACGGGGGTGAAGAAGTGGCGCCGGTGCCCCAGGTGGGGGAAGGTGATCAGCGTCGCGGCCGCGGTCGAGCCGTAGGTGGTGCGCAGACCGTCGAGCTGATCGGAGAAGACGTAGTCGCCGGCCGCGCGCAGCGGTCCTGAGACGCTGCGGGCGGTGATCCGGGCCGAGCGGTTGACCACCGCGGCGACCTTGACCGTCTCCACCTCGGGTGTGCGCAGGTGCTTGGCGTTGGTCCAGCGGTAGGTGCCCTTCAGGCCGAGCCGCAGGGGGAAGAAGTCCTGATCGGGGAGCACGGGCGCGGGGACCTGGTTGGTGCTCTGAAGCTCGGCGCGGGTCACGCTGCCGTCGACGTGGTCGAACTCGAGCCGGACCGGCCCCACCCCCCGCACCCACCAGGTGGTGCGCGTGCCGCTGCCGTAGTCGTCACCCGGCGTCCCGGCCAGGGTGATCTCAGAGCGCACGACGGCCGCCGTCACGCCGTGCGGAAAGGCGGGCACGGCCACCCGGCGCAGGCCCAGGTAGGCGTTCGTGCTCGAGACCGAGCCGTCGGCCCCGCCCTTCGAGCCCCAGCTCAGGCCCTGCAGCAGTGGCTCGGAGAGCACCGGGGAGCGCCCGCCCCAGATGACGTCGTAGAGCACCGAGCCGAGGCTGTTGGCGCACGCCGTTCCCGGTCCGGGCGCGCACAGCCCGGGCTCGCTGCTCGGCGGCAGGGACCCCGACCAGCTGGAGTTCAGCAGCCCGAAGCTCTCGTCGCGAAAGCACATCGTGCCGGTGTCCGGGGCCGACGCCGGCGCAGCGCCGCCCGAGCCCGACCGCACCCCGGTCCAGGCCAGCTGCCAGCCGCATTTGGCCGGTCGGGTCGCCGCCGGCACGGTCACCGTTTCGAGCGTGCCCTGCGGGTTGTAGGTCGTATCGGTCCACACATAGGTCCACTGCGCTCCGGGGGGATGGGGCAGGAACGCATCGGCCGCCGCCGGAGCGGGTCCGCCGAGCACGGCCAGCGCCAGCAGACCCAGCACCAAGCGTCCCCGGGTCATCGCCGCTCCTCTCACCGCGCGGCGGACCGGCGGTTCACCGCCGACGCTCGCCGGGCGATCGCGCTCGCGACCCGGCGCTCGACCGCGGCGGGCGGTGGCTGCTCATAGCTGGCGACGCTCACCTCGCTGACCGATCCGCCCGTGTTGATGACCAGCTCGTCCAGATAGGCCGGGAAGCCCTGGCCGCCGATCGTGGCCGTGGCCAGCACCCGGTAGGCGCGGATCCCGACCGCCAGGTGCGGCGCGGTGATCTGGTGGCGCCCGGTCACCGTGAAGGAGACGCCGGAGGATCCACCCTTGACCAGGGACTGGGCCAGGCAGCCGAGCAGGGCGGGCCGGGCGACCCGGCGCCACACCGCGGTCGCGGTCGCCGCGCTCGCCCACCGGTACACGGTCTGCTGCACGTAGGGCCCGGCGCTGGCCGGAGCGAAGGTGGCGCCCGCCGCCGCCCGCCGGCGGGCCGAGGCCAGCGCGGCCGGAAGCGCATGGCAGCTGATCTGCGGCACGCGGGTCAGAGCCGGCGCGCTCACCGCCCAGCCCGAGCCCAGCTGGGCGCGCCCGATCAGCAGGGGCGTGGCGGACGGCACCGGCGCCGGCTGGGACCTGGCCGGGGCCGCGGCCAACGCGGAGACGGGTGTGAAGACCGCGAGCAGCACGATCACGAGCCCCAGGACCGGGACCACGCGGCGAGCCCGCCCACTGGCAGAACGGCGGCGCATCAGCGCCTGAGCATGACGACGGTTGAGGTGCTGCCGTCGCGGTGGTGGAAGACGAGCTTGACCAGCCCCCGGTTGGGGGCAAACCACATCGTGCGCAGGCCGCTGCCGAAGGGATGCCCCTTCTGGGACAGGACGCTCTGGACCTCCAGCGCGTAGAAGCGGCCCGCCGGGACGGTCACCCAGCGCAGGCCGATGACCTTGGTCGCGCCCGTCACCCCGTAGACCGACCGGTCGCGGGCGTTGCCCGAGAACCACGTCTGGCCCGGAATCGCGTAGGGCCCGAGCACCGGATTGAAGCCGTAGATCATCAGGTCGACCGGGGTGAAGAAGCGCCGGCCGCTGCCCAGCTTGGGCCACTTGGCCAGCGACACGGCGGCGTTGGAGGCGTAGGTGTTGCGCAAGCCGTCCAGCCGCAACGAGAAGACGTAGTCGCCGGCCGCCCGCATCGGCCCCGAGACGCTCTTGACGCTGACCCGGGCCGACTGGCTGACCGCAGCCGGAATGCTCAGCCTCTCGATCTCGGGCCGCTTGAGGTACCGCGGGTTGGTCCACCTGTAGGTGGCCGACAGGCCGGACCTCAGCGGGAAGTAGTTGACGTCGGAGCGCGGCGGATCGGGCGTGAGGTTGGTCGCCCACAGGTCGGCCTGGGTGACGCTGCCGTCGACGTGGTCGAAGACGAGCCGGACTGGGCCGACGCCGGGGACCCACCAGATCGTCCGTGTGCCGCTGCCGTAGTCGTCACCGGGGGTGCCGGCCAGGGCGATCTGCGAGCGCACCACCCAGGCCGTGATGCCGTGCGGGTAGGCCGGTTCGGTGATCGTCTGCTGCCCGAGGTAGGTGTTGGTGCTGGTGACGCTGCCGTCGCCGCCCCCGGTCGCGTTCCAGGAGGTGCCCTGCACCAGCGGCTCGGTCAGGGTGGGCGTGCGGGTGCCCCAGATGACGTTGTACATGACGCTGCCCAGGCTGTTGGCACAGGCCCCCGACGCGGTGGACGACGGGCACAGCGGTGGCTCGTCGATCGGCGGCGAGGAGCCCGACCAGTTCGTGTTGACCAGCCCGTAGCCCTGGTCCTGAAAGCAGATCGTGCCGGTGTCGGGCTGATCCAGGACGGGCGAGGTGCCGCCGCCCGACCCCGAGCCGATCGGGATCTGGATGTCCCCGGACCACTTCAGCTGCCAGCCGCAGGTGGCCGGATCGGTGGTGTCCACGGCCACCGTCTCGGTCGTCCCGTTGGGGTTGTACTTGTCATCGCTCCAGCGGTAGGTCCACTGCCCGCCGTCGGGATGGGGCAGGAAGTCGTCGGCCAGCGCGGACGGTGCCAGGATCGCGCCGGCCAGTAGGGCCAACGTCAACCATCGCCAGATCATGCCCAAGCGCCCCACCTACGGCGGAGATTAGCGCGCCGGAACGGCCGCCCGAGCCGCTCCTGCGACGACGACCGGCCGTCCCGTCACGGGACAGCCGGTCGCCCGAGAGCCGGCCTGGCGTGGCCGCGCGGTGCTAGGGGCCGCAGACCACGTAGGACTGCACCGTGATCGTGTCCCCCGCGTTGTAATTGGTGATCACCGCATCCGCCTCATACGCATTCGCCGGCTGCGTGGACTGCTGACCCCCATTCCCCGACGGGATCGGCGTCACATGCGAAGAGGACTGATACAGCCCCGGATACGACGACATCAACGTCACCACATCACTGGTGCTGTTAGTCCCCGTCCGATTGATAAAACCACCACCCCCATACGCCTCAGGCGTCCCCGCC
>DASSZP010000106.1:0-10556 GCA_035713465.1 Solirubrobacteraceae bacterium
GCGTCGTACTGGCGGCAGAGGAACCAGATCTCCTTGGCCTTCTTGGGCCCGACCAGCCGCGAGAGGACGCTGGCCCCGAACCCGCCGTCAAAGGAGCCGACCTTGGGCCCGGTCTGGCCGAAGCGGGCGTTGTCGGCGGCGATGGTGAGATCGCAGATGACGTGCAGCACGTGGCCGCCGCCGACGGCGTATCCGGCCACCATCGCCACCACCGGCTTGGGCAGGCGGCGGATCTGGACGTGCAGGTCGGTGACGTGGAAGCGCCCGACGCGCGTCTGCTGGCCGGCCTGGGCGGGATCGGCGCCCTCAACGTAGCCGCCGCGCGCCCCGCGCACGCGCTGGTCTCCGCCTGAGCAGAAGGCCTTCTCGCCCTCGCCGGTGAGGATGATCACCCCGACCGACTCGTCCTCGCGGGCGCGCTCGAAGGCGTCGATCAGCTCGACGACGGTCTCGGGCCGGAACGCGTTGCGGACCTCGGGGCGGTCGATGGTGATCTTGGCGATACCGGCGTTCTCGCCCTCGGCCAGCTCGTAACGGATGTCGGTGTACTCGGCCGCGGGCCGCCAGCTGATCGTCACCGTCAGCTCCTGTCGGTCGTGGGGGCAGGGATCACGGCAGGGCACTTTACGGGTTAGGGCACCCTAATCCCGAGCGCACCCGTGTGTTAGGGTGACCTAATGCGCATCACCTCCCGCCGGCGATTGGTCCTCGGAGCCCTCGGGCTCGCGGTGCTCGGCCTCGTCGCCTGGCTCGCCTTCGGCGACTCGAGCGGCACGCCCAATCCGGCCGATCCGACCGCTCACCTGAGCCACACCGCGGTGATCGTCGACAGCGGCATCCTCGTGCTGCGCGAGGGTTTGGAGACGATCCTCGTGCTCGCCGTGCTCACGGCCAGCATGCGCGGGGCCGACAGCGGCTACCGCCGCCCGCTCGCCGCCGGGGCGGGCCTGGCCTTCGCGGCCGCCGTCGTCACCTGGTTTGCCGCCATCGCGGTCACCGACGCGGTCGGCCCGGGCAGCCTGGATCTGCAGGCCGCGACCGGTCTGCTGGCCATCGCCGTGCTGCTGGTGGTGATGAACTGGTTCTTTCACAAGGTCTACTGGACCGGCTGGATCTCACACCACAACAAGCGGCGCAAGGCGCTGACCGCGAGCGGTCAGCCCTCGACCGGCCGCCGGATCGTGCTCGGGCTCGTGCTGCTCGGCTTCACCTCGGTCTACCGCGAGGGCTTTGAGGTCGTGCTCTTCTTGCAGAACCTGCGCCTGCGTTTTGGGGCCGGCGTCGTGCTCGAGGGCGTGGTCCTGGGGCTGGCCGGCGTGGCGGTCATCGGCTGGCTGACCTTCGGCCTGCAGCGACGGCTCCCGTACAAGAAGATGCTCGTGGCCACCGGGATCATGCTCGGCGTGGTGCTGCTGGTGATGGTCGGGGAGAGTGTGCAGGAGCTGCAGCAGGCCGGCTGGATCGGCACCACCTCGCTCGGCTTCTCGCTCCCCGGCTGGATGGGGCTGTGGTTCTCGGTCTTCCCCAACCTGGAGACGATCGCCGCCCAGGTCCTGGCCGCGGTGATCGTGATCGGCTCCTATTTCCTGGCCGAGGAGCTCAAGGTTCGCCGGCCCCGGCGCCGTGGCCAGCGCCCGGCCGCCCGGGCCTCGGCCCCGCCGGTCGGCGCGCCCCCCCTGCAGGCCTGACGCGGCCCCGGACGCGGTGGACGTCACCCGGGATCGGGCCATCCCGCGCTCTGGGGACGCCAGGGTCAGCCCCCTGCGTCCCTGCTGACTAGATTGCGCGTGATGGACGCCTGGCTGGCCCGCGCGGCACGCGAGAACGGATCCCGGGTCGCGCTGCGCACCGCCGACGGTCCGCGCGTGACCTACGCACAGCTGCACGCCACCGCGCTCGAGGTGGCCGGGGGGCTGCGCGAGCGCGGCGTCGCCCGCGGGGATCGCGTCGCGCTCGCGCTGCCCAGCGAGGAGTTCGTCGTCGCCCTGCATGCCTGCCTGCTGATCGGAGCCGCCGCGGTGCCGATCGACCTGCGCCTGACTGCGAAGGAACGGGCCCGCCGCAGCGCGGGCGCGCGGCTGGAGCTCACGAGCCTGGAGGGCGTGGCGGCACCGCTGTCGGCGCCCGAGCCGACCCGCCCCGAGGAGGTGGCCACGGTCATGTTCACCTCGGGGACCACCGCCGGGCCCAAGGAGGTCGCGCTCACCCTCGACAACTGGCTGGGCAACGCGATCGGCTCGGCCCTGGCCCTGGGCCTTGACCGGCACGAGCGGTGGCTGTGCCCGATGCCGCTGGCCCACGTGGGCGGCCTGTCGATCCAGCTGCGCAGCGTCGTCTATCAGACCGAGGTCCTGCTGCACGGCCGCTACGAGACCGACGCCGTGCTGGCCGCGCTGGCTGATCCCGCCGCACGGGTGACGCTGGTCTCGCTCGTGCCGACGATGCTCTCGCGCCTGCTTGACGCCGGGCTGCGCGAGCCGCCGACGCTGCGCTGGGCGCTGCTCGGCGGCGGTCCCATCGCCCCGGCGCTGCTGCAGCGCGCGGCGTGCGCCGGGGTCCCGGTCGCCCCGAGCTACGGGATGACCGAGGCGGGATCACAGATCGCCACCTTCGGACGGCCCCTGTTCGGCACCGAGCTGAGCCTCGGCGCGGACGGGGAGATCCTCGTGCGCGGGCGCACGGTGGCCGCCGGCGCCCTGTCGCCCGACGGCTGGCTGCACACTGGTGATCTCGGTCGCCTGGACAGCGAGGGACGGCTGGAGATCGTCGGGCGGCTCGCCGACACGATCGTCACCGGCGGGGAGAACGTCGCCCCGGCGGAGATCGAGGCCGTCCTGATGGCCCATCCGGCCGTCGCCGACGCCGCCGTGCTGGGACGCAGCGATCCCGAGTGGGGGGAGGCCGTCGTCGCCCGGGTCGTCCTCGCGCCCGGCGCGCCGGCTCCCACGAGCGACGAGCTGCGGCGTTTCTGCGCCACCCGGCTGGCCCCGTTCAAGGTGCCCAAGCGCTTCGAGCCGGTCGACGCGGTGCCGCGCGGGGTGACGGGCAAGCTGCTGCGGCGCGAACTGCGCTGATCCCGGCGCAGCCGCCGCGGCGCGGGTCGCCCGGCATCCGCGCCGCCAACGTCACATCGGACGATGTGACATCGATCGGCCGTATGATCTGCGGCATGGCCGCGGATCTCACCATCGAGCAGCTCGCCGCGCAGACCGGGATGTCGGTGCGCAACATCCGCGCTCACCAGGCCCGGGGGCTGCTGGCTCCGCCGGAGGTGCGCCTGCGCGTCGGGTACTACGGCGCCGAGCACGTCAGCCGCCTGCGGCTGATCCGAGAGCTGCAGGAGGAGGGGTTCAACCTGGCCGGGATCAAGCGGCTGCTCGACGACCGCCAGGGCACGGCCGAGCGGCTGGCCCGCTTCCGGCAGGTGCTCACCGAGCCGCCCCACGCCGAGCGCCCGGAGACGATCGGGGCGGCCGAGCTGGGCCGTCGCTTCGGCGTCGGAGCTGACGAGGCCGAGGGCGTGCTGGCCCGGGCCGAGACGCTCGGCGTGCTGCGTCCCGCCGGCCCGGGACGCTACGAGACCCCGAGCCCGTCGCTGCTGGCGGTGGCCGAGCGGGTGGTCGCGCGCGGTGTCTCGCTGGACGGGGCGCTCACCGTGCTGGCCGCGGTGCGCGAGCACTGCGACGCGGTCTCCGAGGCGTTTGTGAGCCTGTTCGTCACCGAGGTCTGGAGGCCGTTTCAGGACGCCGGCATGCCGGTCGAGCGCTGGCCGGAGATCGAGTCCGCCATCGACGACCTGCGGCCTCTGGCCACCGACGCCCTGGTGGCCATCTTCGGTCAGCGGATGAGTGCCCAGCTCGACGCCGCCTTTGATCGCGGCGTGGCGGATACGCTCACGGCGTGACTCCCGCCGATCCCGACCAGCTGCGCGCCGACAGCCGCGAGGCCTGGGAGCGCACCGCCGCGGGATGGGGCAAGCAGGCCGATCGCATCCGCGACTGGGGGCTGCCCGTGTCGGTGACGATGGTCGACGCGCTCGCCCTGCAGCCCGGGGACCGGGTGCTCGAGCTCGCCGCCGGGCCCGGTGACACCGGGTTCATGGCCGCTGAGCTGGTCGCGCCCGGGGGCACCCTGATCTGCAGCGACGGCGCCGAGGCGATGCTCGCCATCGCCCGCGAGCGGGCGGCCGCGGCCGGGCTGCGCAACGTCGAGTTCCGCCAGCTCGAGCTCGAGTGGATCGACCTCGACGCCGCCAGCGTGGACGCGGTCCTGTGCCGGTGGGGAATCATGCTGCTCGTCGACCCCGCCGCCGCGGCCCTGGAGATCCGCCGCATCCTGCGGCCGGGGCGCCGCGCCGCCTTCGCGGTCTGGGATGAGGCCGACCGCAATCCGTGGGCGACCATCGTCGGGCGCACGATGGTGGCGCTCGGACACGCCGAGCCACCCGATCCCGACGAGCCGGGCATGTTCGCTCTGGCGGCCCCCGGCGCCCTTCAGGAGCTGCTGCACGGGGCCGGCTTCGCCGATGTGGCGGTGCGCCCGGTGACGCTCGAGCGCCGCTTCGCCCGGCCCGGCGATTACGTGGCCGAGATGAGCGAGGTCTCGATGTCGTTCGCCGCCGCCCTGTCGGGCCTGGACGACCGGGCCCGGGCCGAGGTGACCGAGCGGATCTCCGCGCAGCTGGAGGAGTACCTCGACGATGAGGACCAGGTCGTGCTGCCCGGCAGCTCGCTGGTCGCCGTCGCCACCGCCTGACGCCGTCGGCCCGGTTTCCGGGGCGCTGACACGCATCTTGCAGCGCGGGCGGTCCTTTGCAGGGCTTCCCGTGGCCGGGGTCACGGGCGAAACTGGCCGTCATGCGCTTCCGAATTCTCGCCGGCGCGGCCGTGGTCGTCGCGCTCGGCATCGCCCCCTCGGCCGCTTCGGCCTCCTTCGTCCACGTCGTCGGCGCGGGGGAGACCCTCAGCTCGGTCGCCGCGGCCGACGGCCTGTCGATCTCCGCGCTGGCCGCCGCCAACGGGCTGGACCCGTCTGCCCAGCTGATCGCCGGCCAGTCGCTGGCGATCCCGCCCCGGGGCGCGGCCACCGCCGCCGCCCCCCGCTCCGTCGCCTCCGGCAGCTCCGCCCCCGCGGGCACGACCGAGAGCGTGGCCGAGGACGTGGGGGAGAGCGAGACCTCCAGCCCGGGCCCGTCGGGCCCGTCGGCTCCCGCGGGCGGGTACCTCGTCCAGCCCGGCGACACGCTCAGCGCGATCGCGGCCGCGCACGGGCTCAGCGTCGGCCAGTTGGCCGCGATCAACGGACTCGATCCCAGCGGCCTGCTGATCTCGGGCCACACCCTGTCCTTCGGCTCCGGCGTCGCCACGCCGGCGGCCACGCCGGTCGCCACCACCGTGCCCGCGACCTCGACGGCCGCAGGCGCCCAGCCCACGACCCAGACCGTGTCCGCCTCGACCGTCGGCTCGATCGCCGCCGCCAACGGCGTCTCCCCGTCCCTGGCCGAGGCGATCGGCTGGCAGGAGAGCGGCTTCAACAACGGCCTCACCTCAGCCACGGGCGCGACCGGCGTGATGCAGATCGAGCCCTACACGTGGAGCTACATCAACCACACCCTGGCCACGCCGCCGCCCCTGTCGCCGGCCTCGGCCTTCGACAACATCCGAGGCGGGGTGCTGCTGCTGCACTCGCTGCTGGCCCAGACCGGGGGCGACCCGGCGATGGCCGCGGCCGGCTACTACCAGGGCCTGGACTCCGTGCGCCGGCACGGGCTGTACGCCGACACGCAGCGCTACGTCGACAACGTGATGGCGCTGCGGTCGCGCTTCGGCGGCGGCTAGAAACGGGTCGCGCGGGGCCCCGTCACGGGGCGCCGGACGGTTGCGCCGTCGGGCTTGTAGATTCGGCGCATGTTCTACGACGACGACGCAGATCTTCACCAGCTCGACGGCAAGACCGTCGCGATCATCGGCTACGGCTCCCAGGGCCACGCCCACTCGCTCAACCTCAAGGACTCCGGCGTCTCGGTCGTCGTAGGACTGCGCCCGGACTCCGCCAGCGTGGCCAAGGCCAGGGCCAACGGCCTGGAGGTCACCGGCCCGGCCGATGCGGCCAGCGCCGGGGACATCGTGATGATGCTCACCCCCGACGAGCTGCACGGCCAGATCTGGGAGAGCGAGGTCAAGGACGGGATCGCCCCCGGCAACCTGCTCCTGTTCGGGCACGGCTTCTCGATCCACTACGGGGAGATCGTCCCGCCGCCGGACGTCGACGTCGCCCTGGTCGCGCCCAAGGGACCGGGTCACCTCGTCCGCCGCCAGTACCTGGAGGGCTCCGGGGTGCCCGGCCTGGTCGCCGTGCACCAGGACGCCTCCGGCCACGCGCTGGCGCTCGCCCTGGCCTACGCCAAGGGCATCGGCTGCACCCGCGGTGGAGTGTTCGAGACCACCTTCAAGGAGGAGACCGAGACCGACCTGTTCGGCGAGCAGGCGGTGCTGTGCGGCGGCCTCTCCGAGCTGATCCAGGCGGGCTTCGAGACGCTCGTGGACGCCGGCTACAACCCGCAGATGGCCTACTTCGAGTGCCTGCACGAGGTCAAGCTGATCGTCGATCTGATGTACGAGAAGGGCCTGGCGGGGATGCGCTACTCGATCTCCAACACCGCGGAGTACGGCGACTACACCCGCGGCAAGCGGGTGATCACCGCCGAGACGCGCCAGCACATGAAGGAGATCCTGAGCGAGATCCAGTCCGGGGACTTCGCCCGCGAGTGGATCGCCGAGAACCGGGCCGGCCAGGAGAACTTCAAGCGCATGCGCGCTGAGCAGGCCGCCGGCCAGGTTGAGGTCGTCGGCAAGGAGCTGCGGGCCCAGATGGACTGGATCGACACCGAGTTCGCCGAGTAGGCGTCCCGCGCGCCCGCGGTCACGCGGGGCCGCCCGACTACAATGGGCGGCGCCGTCGTGACTGGCGCGTTGAAGGTGGGCCCTACCACCGGGAAGCGACGGCCCTGGTTCGCCGCGCGCCTGGGCATGTCGTCAACGCCACCTTCGCTCAAGGAGCCGCTGCATGACCCAGACCGCACTGCAGATCCCCGCCGCGCTCAAGCCGTCCGACGGCCGCTTCGGCTCCGGGCCATCGCGCGTGCGCCAGGCGCAGCTGGATCATCTCGCCGGCGCGGGCGCCGCGATCATGGGCACCTCGCACCGCCAGAAGCCGGTGCGCACGCTCGTCGGCGGGATCCGCGCCGGGCTGAGCGAGCTGTTCGCACTGCCCGACGGCTATGAGATCGTGCTCGGCAACGGCGGCACGACGGCGTTCTGGGATGCCGCCACGTGCTCGCTGATCACTGAGCGCTCCCTGCACCTGACCTTCGGCGAGTTCTCGGCCAAGTTCGCCGCCTGCACCCGCGGCGCGCCGTTCCTGGCCGACCCGATCGTGATCGAGGCGCCCGCCGGCCAGGCGCCGGTCCCGGTCGCCGATCCGGCCGCCGACGTGCTGGCCTGGGCCCAGAACGAGACCTCCACCGGGGTGATGGTCCCCGTCGTGCGTCCTCAGGACGCCGGCGATGCGCTCGTGCTGATCGACGCCACCTCGGCTGCCGGCGGCCTGCCCGTCGACGTGGGCCAGTGCGATGCCTACTACTTCGCCCCCCAGAAGGGGTTTGCCTCCGACGGCGGGCTGTGGCTGGCCGCTCTGTCCCCGGCCGCCCTGGAGCGGATCGAGCGCATCGCCGCCGAGCCGGGCGACCGCTGGGTGCCCGACTTCCTGTCCCTGCCGATCGCCGTCGAGAACTCCCGCAAGGACCAGACCTACAACACGCCGGCGCTGGCCACCCTGCTGCTGCTGGCCGACCAGATCGACTGGATGCTCGATCAGGGCGGCCTGGAGGCGATGGTCGCGCGCACCTCGTCGTCCTCGACCTACCTCTACGCCTGGGCCGAGGCCGACCCGCACGCCGAGCCGTTCGTCGCCGACCCGGCCCAGCGCTCGCTCGTGGTCGGCACGATCGACTTCGACGAGAGCGTCGACGCCGCGGCCCTGGCCCAGACGTTGCGCGACAACGGGATCGTCGACGTGGAGCCCTACCGCAAGCTTGGACGCAACCAGCTGCGCGTGGCCATGTTCCCCGCGACCGATCCGACCGATCTCCAGGCGCTGACGGCGTGCATCGAGTGGGTCCTGGAGCGCTCATGAGTCCTCGCGCCAAGGTCCTGGTGGCCGAGAAGATCGGCGAGTCGGGTGTCGCCCTGCTCTCCGAGCATTTCGACGTGGAGCTCGGAGTCGGCTGGACGGACGAGGAGCTCGACGCGCGGATCGGCGAGTACGACGGGATCCTGATCCGCTCCGCCACCCAGCTGACCGCCGAGCGCCTGGCGCTGGCCTCGCGCCTGAAGGCGGTCGGCCGCGCCGGAGTGGGGGTCGACAACGTCGATGTGACCGCCGCGACCAAGCGCGGGATCGTCGTCGCCAACGCGCCCCAGTCCAACGTCATCACCGCCGCCGAGCACACGATGGCACTGCTGCTGGCGCTGGCCCGCAACGTACCGCAGGCCTACCAGTCGCTGGTCGCGGGCCGCTGGGAGCGCGCGAAGTTCTCCGGCGTCGAGCTCTACGACAAGACGCTGGGAATTCTCGGCTTCGGCCGCATCGGCCAGCTCGTGGCCCAGCGCGCCCGGGGCTTTCACATGAAGGTGGTCGCCTACGACCCGTTCGTCGGCGCCGATCGCTATCGCGAGCTCGGGGTCGAGAAGGCCGAGACCCCCGAGGACGTCTACGCGGTGGCCGATTTCCTGACCCTGCACCTGCCCAAGACGCCGGAGACCGAGGGCTGGCTGAACGCCGAGGCGCTGGCCAAGTGCCGGCGCGGGGTGCGCGTGCTCAACGTGGCCCGTGGTCCGCTGGTCGTCGATGAGGATCTGCAGGCCGCCCTGGATTCCGGACAGGTCGCCGGGGCGGCTCTGGACGTGTTCCGCTCTGAGCCGGTCACCGAGCATCCGCTGTTCGCCTACCCCAACGTGATCGTCACCCCGCACCTGGGCGCCTCGACCGCCGAGGCGACCGACCGAGCCGGCTACCAGGCCGCCGAGCAGGTCGTGGCCGCCCTCACCGGCGGCGTGGTCACCAGCGCGGTCAATGTGCCCGCGATCTCGGCCGAGGACATGGAGGTGCTCGGTCCCTACCTGCCGCTGGCCGGCTCGCTGGGGCGGATCGCGATCGCGCTGGCCGTCGCCTCGGGCCAGGCCGTCGAGGGGCTGAGCACCGACTACTTCGGCCGGGTGGCCGAACGTGACACCCGGCTGCTCTCCCTGGAGGTCCTGCGCGGCGTGCTCGACGGCCACGTCGAGGAGGAGGTCAACGCGGTCAACGCGCCGGCCATCGCCGAGGAGCGCGGGCTGAGCATGACCGAGTCAAAGCACATGGTGGCCCGGGACTACGCCGACTTCATGCGCGTCACCATCCACGGCGGCGAGACCCCGCTGCGGGTGGCCGGCACCCTGATCGGCCACCGTCACCGCCCGCACCTGATCGAGGCCTGGGGCCAGCGCTTCGACGTGCAGCTGGAGGACCACATCACCCTGTTCCGCTACCGGGACCTGCCGGGCATGCTCGGCCGTGTCGGCACGGCGTTCGGCGAGCACGGAGTCAACATCGTCTCGGCCGCGGTGGGACGCCAGTCCGGCGACGATCGGTCCGGTGACGGTCAGCTGGCGGCGATGGTCATCACCACGACCGCGCCGGTGCCGCCGGACGTCGTCGCCGAGATCGTCTCCAGCGACGGGTTCGTGGCCGGCCAGACCGTGGCGCTGTAAAGAGCCGCCCCGCGCTCGGGCGTCGCGTGGTAGAGCTATCGCCATGACCGCCACCACGCCCTCGCCGGCCGGGCGCACCCGGCCGCCCGCGCTCGACGCCCGCACGCTCTGCGAGGCGTTTCAGATCACCGCCGCCGCGGCACCCGACCGGGTCGCGCTGCGCACACGCGGCGACGCCGTCGCGATCACCTTCGGTGAGTATCGCGAGCGGGTCAGGCGGCTGGCCGCCGGACTGCACGCGCTCGGGGTGCGCCGGGGCGACACGGTCGGCTTCATGCTCACCAACCGCCCCGAGTTCCATCTCCTGGACACGGCGGCGATGCACCTGGGGGCCACCCCGTTCTCGATCTACAACACGTCCTCGGTGGAGCAGATCGCCTACCTGCTGAGTGACGCCGCCTGCTCGGTGGTGATCGTCGAGCCGGCCTTTGCCCCGCAGATGGCGCAGGCCGCCGCCGAGACGGGCACGGTCACCCACACGATCCTGCTCGACGAGGACCGGCAGGACACGATCGGCCTGGCCGAGCTCGAGACCCGGGGAACGGAGGACCCGAGCTTCGATTTCGAGGCGAGCTGGCGCGCGGTGAGTCCCGAGGACGTGCTCACCCTGATCTACACCTCGGGGACGACCGGACCGCCCAAGGGCGTGCAGCTCACCCATGCCAATGAGCTGGCCCAGTGCCGTGGCCTGGAGCAGGCCAACCACTGGCGCCAGGGCGGATCGGTGATCTCGTTTCTGCCCAACGC
>DASSZP010000107.1:0-2180 GCA_035713465.1 Solirubrobacteraceae bacterium
CGTGAACACGGCCGATTCACGCGTCGAGCTGTCGGTGGCGCCGCTGGAGCTGCCCGGGCTGAGCGACGCGCAGCGGCAGCGGCTGTTCGAGCGGCTCGACGGCCGCCTGGTGGACGGCGTGCTGACCATCGCCGCCAGCGAACACCGGCAGCAGCTGCGCAACCGGCAGGCGGCTCGGGAGCGCATGGCCGCTGTGCTGCGGGCGGCGCTGGCACCTCCGCCGCGGGCGCGCCGCCGGACGAAGCCCACCCGGGGCTCGCAGGAGCGGCGGATCGAGGCGAAGAAGCAGCGCGGGGCGCTCAAGCGGCAGCGCCGCAGCTGGGACTAGTGGTCCTGCCTGCTGTTACTGCGTTGTATCGGGCTGCCAGGCGGTGGGGTCGTTGAGGTAGAGGCCGCAGGCGCAGTCGAGGGCCTCTTCGGCGCTGCCGGCGGTGTCCCCGCTGGGCAGGAAGTTGTCCTGGTAGTCGTCGTGGCTGGCACGGTAGATGGCGAAGCCCCAGCGGCTGGCCGAGCCGCCGTAGCGCAGCCGGCACAGGGGCAGCACCTCGCCGTCGGGCAGGTGGCCGTCGATGTAGGCGAACTGGCCGCGGAAGCGGACCTGCACCCGGGCGAGGGCGGGCCAGCGTTCCCGAGCACGGGTGTTGAGTCGCTGGCCGAGGCTGGTCTTGGTGGAGGCCGGCGGGATCGGCATCCACCGATCCTGCCTGGGTCAGGCCGCCAGCGGGATCTTTTCGCTCGTCTGGTGGGCGTCGATCCGGTGCAGCAGGTCGTCGAGCTCGCGCCGCCCGAAGCGCCAGTCGAAGGGGGTGGCGGTGGCGTTGAAGCGGGGCTCGAAGGCGCCCAGCCGGGCGGCGAGGGCGTCCAGGTCGGCGAAGTCGGCTGGTTTGATCACCTTGCGTTGAATGATGGAGAACACGATCTCGATCTGGTTCAGCCAGGAGGCGTGCACCGGCAGGTGCACCAACTCGCAGGTCGGCCAGGCCGCACGCATCCGCTCGACCGATCGAGCTCCGTTGTGCGAGGAGCCGTTGTCCACCACCCAGAACACCCGCGCCGCGGAGGCGTAGGGCTCGGTGGTCATCACCTTGGCCACCAGCTCACCGAACGGGACGATGCCGGTGGTCGGCGCGACCTGGCCGATCAGCTGGGCGCGGTGCACGTCGTAGGCGCCGAAGTAGGCCAAGGTGCCGCCGCGGGTGTACTCGAACTCCACCCGGCGGGTTCGGCCCGGCCCGGGGGGCAGTTCTGGATGACGGCGGCGCAGGGCTTGCAGCTGGGACTTCTCATCGGCGCTGATCACGTACTCGTCCTCGCCGAGCTCGACGCCGTTCCAGGTCCCGTCGTAGAGATCGAGCACCCGAGGGGCCTTGAGCGCGAACTGCGGATCGCGGGGAAAGATCCACGACTCGTGCCGCCAGGGCTTGATCGCATCGGCGTGCAGCCAGCGGCGGACCGTGGACGCCGACACCGCCTCGACCAGGCCCTCGGCCACCGCCTGGGCGGCCAGCTCCGCCGAACTCCACCGCGACAACGGCACGTCCCGAGCCTCGGGCGGTTCGCAGGCCATCGCCTTCACCTCGGCCACCACCGGCCCCGGAAACGAACGCTCCCGTCCCGAGCGCGGCCGGTCGGTCAGCCCGTCCATGCCGGACTCCGCGAACCGCTTCCTCCACCGGCCGGCCACGCTGACGTGCACGTCCAGCCGCTCAGCGATCACCGTGTTGCGTTCGCCGTCGGCGGCCAGCAGCACAATTTTCGCGCGGATCACCTCGGCGAACGGCGCTGTGTAGGAGCGCGATCGCTGCTCCAGACTCACCCGATCGGCGGCCGACAAGGTGATCACGTAAGGGGATTGACGAGTCATCGCAGGCAGGCCTCCGCACGGCAGCACAAGATCACGGAGGCTCGGCGCTTCCCCTCGCCGAGACAGGACTCAGCTTACGACGCTGTAATTCCGGGCACGACCACTAGCCCGTGGGCCGGCCCGCGCGGAAACCTCGCGTGGGCACCCCGACGCCCGACCATGACCACGCGTCGACACCGACATGCTCGTCACCGGCGCGCATCAACGGCCAGAGCCTCCAGCCGCGGTCCGAGGGGCTGCCTGAGGTCCTGGCCCCTCTAGAAGGGCGGGGCCTCATAGGAGTAGGGCGGGGGGTCGTCGGCCGGTGGGTTCGGAT
>DASSZP010000108.1:0-22456 GCA_035713465.1 Solirubrobacteraceae bacterium
CTTCCTGCAGGTGCGGATGCGGCAGCTGCTCGACCAGCTGATCCGCGAGGCGGGCGAGCGCGGCCAGCTCGACGACCCGGTCGTGGCGGACAGGCTCGGCGAGCTGCACCTGCGCTGCGAGGTGCTGCGGCTGACCGCCTACCGCGGCCTGACCGCGATCGAGAAGTACGGCCAGCCGGGCCCGGAGGGCTCGCTGACCAAGTGGATGTGGTCGGAGACCAACCAGGAGCTGGCGCAGTTCGCGGCCGACCTGCTCGGCCCTGACGCGCTGACGGCGGGCAACCGCTGGGCCTACGAGCTGCTGCGCGCCCGCGGCAACACCATCGAGGGCGGCACCACCGAGGTGCTCAAGAACATCGTCGCCGAGCGCGTGCTCGGTCTGCCCAAGGCGCGCTGACCCGCGCCCGCACATCAGGAGACGGCATGGATTTCGACCTGACCGAGGACCAGCGGGAGATCAAGGGCGTGGCCCGGGAGCTCCTCGCCGCCCGTTCGACGTGGGCCCGCGTGCGGGCCGCGGCCGAGGGTGAGGGCAGTGACATGGCTCTCTACGACGAGATGGTCAGCCTGGGCTGGCCGGGAATCGCCGTCGGCGAGCAGTACGGCGGGCAGGGCCTGGGCGCCGTCGCCCTGGCCGTGCTGCTCGAAGAGCTCGGCTACGCGTGCGCGGCGACGCCGTTCTTGTCCACCGCACTGGCCGCCGCGGTGATCGACGCCACCGGCAGCGACGATCAGCGCGGGCGCTGGCTGCCCGGGCTGGCCGCCGGGGAGATCCGCGCCGGGCTGGGTCCGGCTGACCTCGTCCTGGACGGCGACGGGGCCGCGGTGGTCGTGCTCTTAGACGGCGACGAGGCGCGCCTGGTCACCGACCTCGAGGCCGAGCCGGTGGCCACGATCGACCCGACCCGGCGCTTTGCCCGGGTGCGCGGTGACGGTGAGCTCCTCGGGGACGGCGCGGCGGCCCGCAGCTGGGCCGGGATCTCCGCCGAGGTCATCGGCGTCTGCCAGCGGGCGCTGGACATGACGCTTGAGTACGTCAAGGACCGCAAGCAGTTCGGGGTTGCGGTCGGTTCCTTCCAGGCGGTGGCCCACCGGTGTGCGCAGATGCTGCTGCACACCGAGAGCGCTCGCTCGACGGCGTACTTCGCGGCCTGGGCGGCCGACGCTGACCCGGACCGGCTCGGCGAGGCGGCCGCGCTGGCCGCCGCCGCGGCCGCTGGGGGTGGCCGTGAGGTGACCGCGTCGGCGATCCAGGCCCACGGCGGGATCGGCTTCACCTGGGAAGCCGACGTGCACTGGCTGTACAAGCGGGCCCAGCTCGACGCCGCCCTGCTCGGCGGCGCCGGTCGCCACCACGCCGCGCTGGCCCGCGCCGCCGCGGCTCGCGTCAGCGCTGCGGCCTGACACCGGCCTCCGGCGCGGCCAAAACCCGTCCCCGGAGCGGTCTGCGGCCGGAAACCGGTCCGCGGGGAGCGGCGGGCGCGACCTTGCAGCCGACAGGGATGCACCGGATGGCGGCGAACAGCCCAGTCAGTCCGCAATCCGCCAAGGAGTGAAGGTCGTGAGCTACTTCCAGACGCCGCCCGAGGGCGACGAGTCCCAGGGCCACGAGGCCGAGCCGGCGACGGTCGGGACCCCTGCTCCGTACTGGGCGCAGTACGCCGACGAGGCCGCCACGTGGGAGGACGATGACGCCAGCTCCGAGGAGCGCCCCGCGCGCGTGGCGACGCGACCGCGGACAGCCGAGGAGCGCCCCCGTGTGGGCGCACGGCTGAGCGGCTTCGGCAGCCGCGTGCGCGATGCCCTGGCCGGCCTGGATCTCGGTCAGGTCACCCGGCCGCCTGCGTTCGAGCCGGCCGATCCCGAGGCCACACAGGCCTTTGACGTCCTCGCCGACGTGCCCGCCGAGAGCGAGAGCACAGGCCGCTTCGCCGTCGCCCCCCTGGGCTATAACCGCACCGCAGTCGACGAGCACGTCGCCGCGCTGGAGCGCGAGCTGGCCGAGCTGCGCGAAACCCGCGAGCCGCAGGAGCCGGCGATCTCGATCACCGAGGAGATCGAGCGGATCGGTGAACAGACCGCCTCGATCCTCGTCGTCGCCCATGACAAGGCGCACGAGACGACGCGGCTGGCTCAGGAGCAGGCGCAGCGGCGCGTGGCCGACGCCCGCGCCGACGCCGAGGCGATCACCGCGGCGGCCCAGGCGCGGCTCGAGGCGCTTGACGCCGAGACCGACTCGGTCTGGCAGGAGCGTGCCCGCCTGCTCGACGACGCCCGCGCGGTGGCCGATGAGATGATCGCCCTGATCGAGCGGGCGCGCGAGCGGTTCCCCGACGAGGTCAAGGCACCCGAGACCCCGGTCTGACCGGGGGAGACCCGGGTCCCCGGCGGTGCCCTCGGTCCCGCTGCGGACCCTCGCGCGGGAGTGGACCCGGATCGGGCTGATCGGCTTCGGCGGCCCACCCGCTCACGTCGCGTTGTTCCGTGAGCTGACCGTCGACCGGCGCGGCTGGATCGACGCCGAGACGTTCACCGACGCCAACGCGGCCTGCTCGCTGCTGCCCGGCCCGGCCTCGACCCAGCTGGCCATCCTGCTCGCCTACCGGCTGGGCGGCCCGGCGGGAGCGCTCGCCGGCGGGCTGGGCTTCATCGGGCCCGCGGTCGCCGCCGTGCTCCTGCTGTCGGTTCTCGTGCTCGGCGCCTCCCCGCCGGTCTGGGTGCGCGGGGCCGGCGCGGGGGCCGGAGCCGCCGTCGCCGCGGTGGCGCTCCACGCCGCGCGCGGCCTGCTCGGCCCGAGCTGGCGGGCCGCCGGCACCGGCCTGCGGCGCCGGCGCTGGCGCTGGGTCCTCTACGTGGCCGCCGGCGCCGCGGGGGCGATCCTGACCGGGCCCTACCTGGTGCTCGTGCTGCTCGGCTGCGGGCTGAGCGAGCTCCGCGCTCAGGGCCACGGGCGCTGGCCGGCGGGAGTGGCCGTGGGCCTGCCGCCCGCCGTGGCCGGCGGGGGCGCGGCGGCGATCGCGTGGACCGCGCTGAAGGTCGGCGCCCTCTCCTTCGGCGGCGGCTTCGTGATCATCCCCCTGATGCAGGGCGACGCGGTCCACGTTCACCACTGGATGACCGCGCAGCGCTTCCTCGACGCCGTCGCCCTGGGTCAGATCACCCCGGGCCCGGTTGTGGCCACGGTGGCCGCGGTCGGGTACGCCGCCGGCGGCGTGGCGGGTGGCCTGCTCGCGGCGGCGGTGGCCTTCGCGCCGTCGTTCGGGTTCGTCCTGGCCGGGGGCAGTCACTTTGAGCGGCTGCGTCGCGGCCTGGGCCCGCGGGCCTTCCTGGACGGCGCGGGCCCCGCCGCGATCGGCGCGATCCTCGGTGCCGCCGTGCTGCTCGCCGCGGCGCTGAGCCCGCTCTGGCAGTTCGTGATCCTCGCCGCGGCGGCGGTCGCCCTGCTGCTGGGCCGGCGCGGTGTCGTCCTCACCCTGGTCGCGGCCGCGGCCGCGGGAGCCGTGGTCGCCCTGGCCGGCGGGCCGCTGAGCTAAAACCGCGTGGCCGGGCGGCCCGCGGCGTGGCAGGATCGATCCGTGCAGTTCACGGTGACCCGCGACGCAACGGCCTTTCGCGATGTGGTCTGGCCCCTGCTCGAGTCCAGGGTGCAGAACAACCTGTTGGCCACCGTGTTGATCGGGGTGCTCGCCGGGGACTACGACCGGGTCGACCGCTACTTCGCCTACCGGCTCGACCAGGGCGGCCGTGCGGTGACCGCGGCGATCCGGACCGCGCCCTTTCCGCTGCTGTGCAGCACGCTCGGCGAGGCGGAGGCCGGGCCACTGCTCGACGCCTGGATGGCCGTCGACCCTGAGCTGCCGGGCGCCAACGCCCTGGCCGGGACCGCGACCACGATCGCCGGCCAGTGGAGCCGGCGGACCGGCGGCCGTGTCGAGGCCGACCGGGCGACGGCGATGCACGCGATCGATGCCGTCATGGACCCCCCGCACGTTCCCCCGGGTGCTCTGCGCGCGGCTCGCCCCGACGAGCGCGAGCTGCTGCTCACCTGGTGGACGGAGTTCGCACAAGAGACGGGGGAAGCGTTCGCGGACCGGACCCTGACCGAGCGCCACATCGATGCGCGTCTGGCCACGCGCGGCGCCTGGCTGTGGGACGATCACGGCCCGGTCTGCCTGGTCGCCGCGGGGCCGCCGGTCGCCGGGATTCCCCGGCTCGGGCCCGTCTACACGCCTCCGGCGCTGCGCGGCCGCGGCTACGCCGGCATGGCGGTGGCCGAGGTCAGTCGCGCGCTGCTGGGCCGCGGCGCGCCGCAGGTCGTCCTCTACACGGACCTGGCCAATCCCACCGCGAACAAGATCTACGCGCAGGTGGGCTACCGCCACATCGGTGTCTGGACCCAGTACCGATTCGGCCGTTAGCGGCGATTGCCCCTAAAGCCGGGCCGTGTGGCGCCGATACCACCCCGGATGGACGTTGCGCTCATCACTGACACCGGGCCCCCACCCGCCCTGGTGTCGCCCCACGCCCCGCCGGACCCGGCCGTGGTGGCTCGCGTGACCTCCGAGGCTGAACGGTCCGCCGCTGCGCGGGGACCGGACCAGTGCTCGGCGGAGACGCAGAACCTCGCCCACGTCGGCTCCTGGGAGCTGGATCTCCGCAGCGGCCGGGCGGTCTGGAGCGATGAGCTGTGCCGGATCTTCGGTCGCCCGGTCGGGCGCGCACCCACCTGGGATGAGTTCATCGCCGACGTCCATCCGGAGGATCGGTCGCTCGTCGGTCGCGCCTACGACGATCTGCAGCACGGCACCGCCACCCAGCCCATGCGGTATCGGATCCGGCGCCCGAGCGGCGAGCTGCGCCACATCCAGGCCCGGCGCCACTGTGACGTCGCCCCCGATGGGACCGTCCTGCGCATGTACGGGACGATGCACGACATCACCGATGTTCAGCGCGCCGAGGACGAGCGTCGCGAGGCTCAGGAGCTGTTTGAGACCGCGTTCGCCCAGGCGCCGATCGGGATGGCGCTGGTCGGCCTGGACGGGCGCTGGCTGAAGGTCAACGAGGCCGCCGCGCGGATCACGGGCTGGAGCCCGGAGGAGCTGCTCGCCCGAACCTTTCAGGACGTCACCCATCCCGACGATCTCGAGGCCGACCTGTCCCAGATCAAGCTGCTGCTGGCCGGGGAGATCAACGGGTACACGATGGAGAAGCGCTACCTGACCAAGGCGGGGGCTGAGATCTGGGTCTCGCTGTCGGTCTCCCTGGTCCGGGCCGCGGACGGATCGCCCCGGCACTTCATCAGCCAGCTGAAGGACATCAGCGAACGCAAGCGCGCCGACGCGCGCCTGCGGCAGGCCGAGATCGAGGCCCGGCTCCAGCGTGACTACGCGCAGGCCATCATCGCCGCCATGCACGACGGCTACGCGCTCACCGCCGACGGTGAGATCAAGGCCGTCAACGGTGCGCTGTGCGAGCTCACCGGCTTTGCCGAGGAGGAGCTGGTCGGCGCGCGCGTGCCGTTCCCGTTCTGGCCCCCCGAGCGGATGGACGAGACGATGACCGCCCGCCGGCGCGTCATGGCCGAGGAGGGGGGATCGTTCGAGGTCACGCTGATGCGCAAGAACGGCGAGCGCTTCGAGGCGGAGATCAACGCCAAGGCCGCGCGTGACGCCGACGGCCGGGTGCTCGGCTTCGTCAACACGATGCGCGACGTCAGCGTCCAGCGCCGCCAGCAGGCCGAGCTCGAACGCCTGGCCCGCACCGACGCCCTCACCGGGCTGGCCAACCGTCATGTCCTGCAGCAGGCGCTGGCCGAGGCGACCGCGCGCGCGCGCCGCACCGGCGGCCAGGTGGCGCTCGTGCTGCTCGACCTCGACTGGTTCAAGCAGATCAACGACCGCTACGGCCATCCGGCCGGCGACGCGGTGCTCGTCGAGGTCGCGCGACGGCTGGGGGTCACCGTGCGCGCCGGCGAGGTGATGGCCCGGGTGGGTGGAGAGGAGTTCGCCTGGCTGCTGCCCGGCGCCGATCTCGAGGACGCGATCGTGGCCGCGGACCGCGCCCGCGCGATGATCTCCGCGCAGCCCTTCCCGGTGGCCGGGCCGCTGACCATGTCGGCCGGCGTCGGCGTCGTCTGCGGGGCCGATCAGCGCCGCGGCGAGAGTACGCCGGAGCTCGACCCGGCCGAGGTCGTCTACCGGCTCGCCGACCGTGCGCTCTACGAAGCCAAGCTGAGCGGGCGCAACCGGACTCGCGTGCTGACCGCCGAGCCCCCGGCGTAGCTCACCCCTCGGGGCCCGGTCGGTGTCTGGGCGCCACGCGCCCGGTCAGCAAGACCTGGTGCGGCGGGCACGGGCTCAACCGGGCTCAACCGGCGACGAGCGCCGCGGCGCGCACGCGACGGTGCACGAACTCGAGCTTGTCGATCACGGGCTGGGCGAGCGTGAACGGATACAGGTCGTCCAGGCCCATGCTGCGGTTGACGGCGTTGAGCGCGTAGGTGAGCGGCAACCAGTCGTCGAGCAGCTCGGCGAACGTGCCCGCGCCGTCATCGTCGGGGCTCGGCGCCGCTCGCAGCGATGTGTCCGGGGCGACCGCACGCGGTCCGCTGACCGTGACGCCGTACTCGGCGGCGGTCTCCAGCGTGTCGCGAATGTGGAGGTAGTGGGCGAATGTCTCGGCCCAGTCCTCCCACGGGTGCATGGTCGCGTAGGCGCTGACGTAGCGCTCGGGCCAGTCGGCGGGCGCCCCGTTCTCGTAGTGACGGTCCATCGCCTCCCCGTAATCGGCACGTTCGTCGCCGAAGCGCTCCCGGCAGGCTGCCCACGCCTCGTCGCCGGCGACGATGAGCGGCTGGAAGTAGTGACCGAGCTCGTGGCGCAGATGGCCGATCATCGTCCGGTAGGGCTCGCCCAGCTCCTGACGGCGCGCCTCCCGGCTGGCGTCGTCGGATTCGGCCAGGTCGATCGTGATCACCCCATCGGCGTGTCCGGTGGTGACCGGCACCTCGTTGCTGGAGAGCAGGTCGAAGGCCAGCCGGCCCGGCTCCACGCCCGGCAGCCGCAGCTCGAGCAGCTGCATGACGACGCGCCGCTTGGCCTGCTCCCCGGCCGCGAAGGCGGCCAGTCCGGCGAGATCGTGATCGCCCGGCCGGGTGCGCGTCAGGGCGCACGAGCGGCACAGCGCTCCGGGGGAGCAGACCATCCAGTTGCACCGGGCGAGCCCCGCGTTGGCGCAGCGGTGCAGGCGCTCGGCGCGCTCACCCTCCAGCGCGACGATCTCCAGCTCGTCGGCCACAAAGCCCAGCGGGGTGGAGCAGTGCAGGCACCGGGTGTTCTCGAAGAACACGAGATGGCCGCAGTGTCCGCAGGCGAAGGAGCGCATTGGCACCACGTTAGAGCCTGGGCTCGGGGCGTTATCTGCGCCCGTTGCTGAGGTAGATTCGCTGTGCGAGCCGGCCGCTTGAAGGAGTTTCCCCCGCGCGCGAGCCGCGATCTTTCATGAACGGTGTAGCGCGACACAGAGCGATGGGAGCCTGGGCCGGCCTGGGGTGCGTCGGCTCGTTCCTGATCGCCGTGGCCGGCCCCCGCGCCGTGGCTGACGCCGCCTCACCGTGGTGGTATCAGCCCTCGCTGGGCGGCAAGGCGCTGTCGACCGCGCTCGTCTACACCGGGATCGCCGTGCTCTGCGCGGCCTGGATCGGCCTGGGTCGCCACGCCGCCGGCGAGGACACCACGCCGCTGATCCTGATCGCCGTCCTGTGGCTCGTCCCGCTCGCGCTCGGACCGGCGCTGTTCAGCCGCGACGCCTACAGCTATCTCGCGCAGGGCACCGTGCTGCATATCGGCGCTAACCCCTACCGGACCGCCCCCGGGGCGCTGGCCGGCGGCGCTCACGCGCCGCTGCTCGCTGCGGTCTCCCCCTTCTGGCGGCACACCACCGCGCCCTACGGGCCGCTCTTTCTGGGGATCATGAGCGTGATCGTCGGGATCACCGGCAACCACCTCGTGGCCGGGATCCTGCTCACCCGGGTGGTCGAACTGGCCGCGGTCGCCCTGCTGGCCGTGCAGGTGCCGCGGCTGGCCCGCGCCCTCGGCGCCGACCCCAGCCGGGCGCTGTGGCTGGCCGTGCTCAACCCGCTCGTGGCGCTCGAGCTCGTGGCGGCCGCCCACAACGACGTGCTGATGGCGGCGCTGCTCGTGGCCGGGCTGACGGCGGCCCTGCGGGGTCGTCCCGTGTGGGGTATCGCGCTCTGTGCGCTGGCCGGCACGCTCAAGCTCCCCGCCCTGGCCGGGGCGGTGTTCATCGCCGTCGCCTGGGCGCGCGAGGAGCGGGGAACCGCGGCGATGCTCCGCTTCGGCGCGGCCGCGGCGGCCGCGGCCGCCGTCACCCTGGCCGCGGTGAGCGTGGTCACCGGCGTCGGCGCGAGCTGGCTGTCGGCCAGCGTGCTCGCGACGCCCGCCCGCGTCCATCTGGCCGTCACGCCGTCGACCCAGATCGGCTACACGCTGGCCTCGCTGGCTCACGACCTCGGGCTGGGCGTATCCACCCGCGGGGCCGAGTCGGCCGTCGGGTCGGTCACGCTCGCCGCGTGCGCACTGCTCGGCGTTCTGCTCGCCGTCCGGGTTCGCGTCCGCACCGTCGTGCCGTTCACCGGGTGGCTGCTGCTGGCCGCCGCCGCGCTCGGGCCGGCGGCGTGGCCGTGGTACTTCTGCTGGGCCCTGCCGCTGCTGGCCGCCTGCCGCGACGTGCAGCGGCTCTCCGTCCTCTGGATCGGATCCGTGGCGGCCGTGCTGGTGATCAAGCCCAACGGGATCCTCGCCCTGCCCCAATCCAGCGCGCCCGCCGTGCTCGCTGTGTACGCCGCCCTGGCCGGCCTGTGGTGGGCGGCCCGGCGCGGGGGCCCGGGACGCGGCCTGACTGCGCGCAGCCACTCGGCCCTGGTCGGGACATGAGCAGCAGCCATCCCGAGACCCGGCTGCCGGCCGAGGCCCAGCTCGGCCAGGCGCTGGCCCGCGGCCGTGACCGGCTGGCCGGCCGCGTCCCCACCACGCTGACCCTTCCGGTGGTCATCGGCGTGCCGATGGCCCTCTCGGCCGTGCTGTGCCTGTTTGCCATCAGCGGACGCAGCCTCGGCTTCGACGAGGCGGCCACGGTGACGATCGCCTCCCAGCACGGCTCGGCCCTGGGGGCGGCGATCGCTCACGACGGCGGGAACATGTCCGGCTACTACCTGCTCCTGCACGTGCTGATCAACTGGTTCGGCAACAGCGAGCTGGTGCTGCGCCTGCCCTCGGCGATCGCCGGCGTGGTCACGGTCGGAGCGATCGCCGCGATCGCCGACCGGCTCTTCGGCCGCCTGGCCGCGCTGTACGCCGGCATCCTCTGCGCCGTCTCGCTGCCGCTCGTCTTCTGGGCCCAGAACGCCCGCGGCTACGCGCTGATGGTCGCGCTGGTCTGCATCGCCTACCTCGCCTTCCTCTCGCTCGTGGACCCGCCGCCCGGGCCCGAGCGCAGCGGCCGCCACCCCGACCGTCGCCTGTGGGTGGTCTACGTGCTCAGCATGACGCTGGCCACCTACGCGAGCTTCGTGGCCGTCCTGGTCATCGCCGCCCAGGTCGTCGCGCTGCTGCCGCGCCGCCGCCGCCGCCGCCTGCTGCCGTTCTCGGCCGCCGTGGCCGCCTATGGCGTCCTGTGCACGCCGCTGATCGTGCTCGCGCTCCAGCGCGGCTCCGGTCAGCTGTTCTGGGTCCCGGCGCCGACCCGCGAGGTGGAGCGGCAGGTGATCGAGTCGCTCACCTCGGCCGGTCAGCAGCCGAGCTTTCACGACACGCCGCTGTCGATGGTGCTGGCCGTGGTGACGATGGTCGCGCTGATCGCGATCTCGCTGCAGCTCTGGCGCGCCGCCCGGCGCGGTGACCGGGTCTGGGCGCGGGGCGCGACGCTGGCCTGGCTGGCCGTGCCCTCGCTGCTGTCCTTCGGCTACTCCCTGATCGCTCAGCCCTTCTTCCTGCCGCGCAACCTGCTGATGTCGGTGCCGGCCGTGGCGCTGCTGCTCGGCGCCGCCCTGGCCGGGCCGCGGATGCCGCGGCGTACCGGCCTGGTCCTGTTCCTGGTCCTGGTCGTGCTCCGCGGTGCGCAGGTCGTGCCCGCCTATGCGGTCTCGCCCGAGCCCTGGCAGCAGGCGGCGGCGCAGGTCCTGCAGCGCACCCGGCCCGGGGACTGCATCGCCTTCTACCCGCTCGACGCGCGGATGGCCTTTCAGTACTTCTTCTCGCGCATGAGCACGCCGGGCTTCGGCGCCCCCCGGGAGATCCTGCCCATCGCCCCCTGGACCTCGACGCAGATCTTCGTTGAGCGCTACTACACCCTCTCCGAGGCCCAGATCGCCCGGCGCGCCGAGGGCTGCCGGCGGCTGTGGTTCATCTCCAGCCACGAGGGTCAGCGCAACGGGCCGCCCAAGTCACGCGACCACCGCGCGCGCTTTCTCTCGCTGCGGGTGCGCCTGCAGGACGTCTTCGGTCACGCCCGCGTGGATCAGCTCGGCTACGCCGCGGCGATCCACGTCCAGCTGCTGCCCGGCCCGGTGCGCTGAGGCCGGACGCTCAGGGTCGTAGCGACTCGCCCCAGAAGGTGAGGAGGCTCAGCCCGACCAGCAGCAGCCCGTTGGCCCAGATCAGCAGCGTCCAGAACCGGCCGCGCGCGTAGCGGGCGACGACCATGATCGCCGGAAAGGCGGTGATCAGCATGCGCGGGTTCGGGGGCACGTACTCGGAGGTGATGGCGAGGAAGCTCACCCCGGCCGTCCAGGTCAGCGCCTCGGGTGAGATGCGCTTGCGCTGGAGCACGACGAGCGCGAGCATCCCCCCGAGCAGCAGGGCGCCGATCAGGCCGACGATCAGGTTGAGGTTGATCGGCGGCTCGCCGGGCTTGCCGGAGATCTCGCTGGCCAGCTTGGTCGTCAGGTGCACGAGGGCCAGGAAATCGGTCTTCTCACTCCAGCCGTGGTGCTGGGCGCGGTAGTTGGCCAGCGGCGTCCCCGTCCAGGCCCAGAGGAACAGCGCGAAGCAGGCCAGGCCGACGCCCGACAGCAGGGGAGCCACGATCACCCGGCGCAGGACGCTCAGGCGAAAGCCCCGACGGCGCCACTCCAGCAGGGCCGAGACCGTGCAGACGAGGATCAGCACCACGGACACCGGCTGCACGGCGGTGGCGAATCCGGCCAGGACACCGGCCAGCAGCCATCGCTTGCGCTCCAGGTAGTAGATGCAGGCCAGGGCCAGCGGCATCAGCAGACCCTCGGAGTAGACCATCAAGAAGACGACCGAGCCGGGGAACAGGATGAACAGCAGCGTGGCCCGGCGAGCGGTGAAGCGGTCCCACCAGCCCTCGGCCAGCCGGTAGGCGTAGAGGCAGGCGATTCCGCCGCCGACGCCGGAGATCAGGATCCCCGAGGCGCTCGAGGACCAGATCGCGTCGTGGCCGGTGACCTTGAAGATCGGCTCCACGATGTAGATGGCCAGCGGGAACAGCGGGAAGAAGCCAAGCGTGGTCTGCCGGTCGGAGGGATAGGGCAGGTAGCCCTGGTTGGCCACCTTGCGGTACCACAGCCCGTCCCAATTGGACAGCTCGTGCAGGAAGTCGTGGTTGCCGAAGTGCGCCTGCAGGTAGGCGGCGAGCAGCAGCAGGCAACGCGTGCCCAGGTAGACGCCCAGGACCCAGAGCAGGTCCCGCGGGATCGACACGGCCAGCAGGGGCCGCTCGCGCCGGCGCAGGCGAGAACGGGCCCGCGTCGGGGCCGGCGGGGCCAGGGCCTGATCGGCGGTGGGCAGCGGCTCTGAGACGATCGCGTCCGCGAGAGCTGCCTCCGCCGGATCCCGGACCGGCTCCAGGCGCTCGGGGACGGTCTCCACGCGCTGGAAGTCTAGGTTGTAAGGGGGCGTTTAGCTTTAGGACAGGGCTAAGAGGCGGACGGTCCCGGCCCATCGCATCGCGTCGGTGCACATCGCGGTGATCCCCTGGCAGGGGCTGGCCAGAGCGCCCTGCGCGGTGCCGGCCGAGCTCAGCGGCCAGCGGACCGGGACCGGAGCGTACGGGTCGGGCGGCAGCCGCCCGCCGGTCAGCGACAGAGCGGCGACGAGCGCGGTGCCCGCGCCGGAGGCCCACAGCGAGGGGCCGAGCGGGTAGTCCTGGGGGTAGCAGTCCCCGCCCCTGCGTACCGGCGCCATCGGGATCCCGATCTGCAGGCCGGACGGACCCAGGCCGAGCTGTACGGCGGCGCCGGGGACGTGCAGGAAATAGCGTGCCGTGCAACGGATCGTGCGCGTCGGGCCGAAGCAGCCCTGATCGACGCTGCTGCGCATGATCGCCTCCGAGGCGTTCAGGGCCGAGCCGCCGCGGTCAAAGCTCACGGTGGGCAGGACGGCCACCGAGCGACCGTCGCTGACCGCGGCCTGCAGACGGTCGAGGTTCACGGTGTAGCGCACCGTCCAGCTCATCGGCGAGACCGAGACGGTCTCAGAGTCGACGTAGTTGCCGTTGCCCACGCAGGTGCTGCGGCTGGACTGCGAATAGGCGATCGTCTCGCTCCCCGAGCCGGTGTAGAGAACGCTGACCGACATCGGCGCGGCAAGGTCGCGCCGGACGCGGGGCGGGGGAGAGCCTGCGGTCACGCCCCGTGCGGTGACGTGGAAGTAGCTGCTGCGCAGGACAGGCCGGGGCGGGCGGCGTTCGGTCCCGCGCGCCGGCACCACCCAGCGCACCACCGTCCAGGCCGGGATCACGGTTGAGCGGCGCACGGATGTCGCCTGCTCGGGCTTGCTGCCGCGCCCCCGGGCGAAGGCGTGCAGGATCGCTGCCTGCTCGCGGCCGCCGACCAGGCGAGCGGCGCCGGCGGCGCCCGGCAGCAGGATGGCGGCAAGGGCGAGCGCGAGCGCGACCGTCCCCGGCAGCGCGCAGACGACGCGGCGGGACATCCGGGGCGAGGTTAGAGAATCGCCGTGGGCCCCGCCGCAGCTGCGGCGGCGGTGACGATCGTCTCGGCCAGGCGGCCGGCGTGCAGCTGGGGGAGCAGGTGACCGGCCCGGGCCAGGACGACCAGTCGCGCCCCGCCGATCTGCCCCGCGAGGGCCTGGGGCGCGTGCGCGGGAACGACGCGGTCCGCCGATCCGGTCACGATCCAGGTGGGAGCGATGATCTCGCCCAGCCGGCTCTCCAGGCCCGGTATCTCGTGCACGAGCGCCTGCTGCTCGACCGTGAAGGCGTGGCGGGCCCAGCCGGTCAGCAGCGAGCGACCCGCTGCCTGCAGGTAGCCGGGATCCAGCTGGGCCCGGCGGGCCAGCCAGCCCCGGACCGGGCCCAGGGACAGGGCAAGGCCCAGTCCGGTCAGCGACGCCGCGGTGGTCAGCGGGCCGGCCACCGGGAAGGTGAGCCAGCGGTCAAACCACTCCAGGGAGGCGCGGTTGGCGGCCGGCGCGGCGAGCACGAGCGCGGCGACGCGCTCGGGCGCGTCGAGCGCCAGCCGGGCCGCCACCGCCCCGCCGAGGCTGTGGCCGACGATCGTGGCTCGGGCGATCCCGCGCGCATCCAGCGCGGCCAGCGCAGCCTGTGCGTTGCCGGCCAGGTCCAGCGGTCGGCTGCGGCCGTCCCAGCCGGGGCGGTCGATCGCGATCGCGCCGACGCGATCGCCGAGCTGAGCGAGGACGCGGTTCCAGTCGCGCGCACCGCCGGGCTGCCCGTGCAGGAGCAGGACGTCAGGGCGGCTCATGCCGCTCGCCGGCGGACCGGCGTCAGAAGGCTCCGGCTTGCGATGTGAGCGCGCTCATGGCGTGTGCATCCTAGCTTTCACCTCAGGCCGCAGAGTGGGAAAAGTGGACGGCAACCGGCATACTGAGGGCGTGACTTCAGCGGTGCTCACGGAAGCTCTGGCGCCGCTGCGAGACAGCCCGGACCGAGCCGCCATCCTGCTCGACATCGACGGCACGCTGGCCCCGATCGTCGACATCGCCTCCGATGCCCACGTGCCGGAGAGCACCCGGCAGCTGCTCATCGCCGTGGCCAACCGCTACGCCCTGGTCGCGTGCGTGAGCGGACGGCGCGCCTCGGAGTCCCGGGCGATGGTCGGGGTGGGCTCGATCTCCTACCTGGGCTCACACGGCATCGAGCTGCTGCGCTCGGGCTGGACAGAGGCCCGGCTGGATCCCGGCGTCGGGGACTGGGTCCGCCGCATCCAGGAGTTCGGGCGCGAGGCCGACACCGCCGACGTGCGCCGTCTGCGGGTCCGGCTCGAGGACAAGGGGGCGATCGTCGCCTTCCACTGGCGCGGCGCCCCCGACGAGGAGGCCGCGCGTGGTGCGGTCGACGCCATCGCCCAGCGGGCCCAGGGGGCAGGGCTGCGGACGCAGTGGGGGCGCAAGGTGCTCGAGGTCCGCCCCCCGGTCACCATCGACAAGGGCGCGGGCATCCGGACGTTCCTGGCCGACGCCGGCCGGCCCGTCGACAGCGCCCTCTACGTGGGCGACGACACCACCGATCTCGATGCCTTCCGGGCCCTGACCGAACTGGTCGCCGACGGGACGCTGACCCGCTCGGTGCGCGTCGGGGTCGGGTCCGACGAGGGGCCGTCGGAGATCACCGCCGAGGCCGACATCGTCGTCGACGGCCCGGACGGGGTACGTGACCTGCTCGCCCTGCTCGTCTCCGAGTAGGCGCGGGGCGCGTCTCGCCGCATGCGCTTCGCCGACTTCCTGCGCACGACCGTGCTGATCAGCATGGCGTCGGCCAGCGTGCTCGCCGCCGTCACCCTGGCCGGGGCGGCCAGCACCGAGGACCAGCTGCTCGTCCCGGTCGCGGCCGGCTGGTGGGTGCTGGCCGGGCTGATCGGACTGTGGCTCGGCCGGCAGGCCGCCACCTCGTCACCGATCGCCACCCTGCTGGCGAGCGCCCGCACCCAGGCCAGCCTGCCCGAGGTCGATCCCGCCCGCACGGTGCTGAACCGGCTCTGGCCGCTGCTGCTGATCACCGTCGGCGCCGGGGCGGTCGGCGTCTTCCGGCCCCAGGTGCCGGCGATCGCCACTGGCTTTGCCATCGCGTTCGCGCTCGCCTGGCGCCGGCAGTCATCGGCGGTGACGGCGATCGAGGGCCGCGACGGCGTCCGCTTCTACGTCGAGCGGACATCCCCGCTGCAGCCGATCCGGCTGGTGCGCACTCCGGGCTTTCGCTCCGACCCCCTCGAGCTCACCGGCGCGACCAACGGCCGGCCCGCGCAGCCGCGCGTGTGATCCCCCCGGGCCGGTGGCCGACGATGGCCTTCGCCACGAGCGACACCCCGCTGAGGGTCCCCGCCCGCGGGAGCGGTCCGGACGTGCTGATCGTCTCGATCGGCGCGACGGCGGGGTGGCACGGGGCCGACCGGGCCCTGGCCGAGGCGATGAGGTCCGCCGGCGCACGGGTCGCGCTGGCCGACGCCGGCCCGGTGCCCGAGGTCCGTACGTTCATGCTCACCGATCTGGTCCAGGCCCGTGCCGCGCGCCGGGCGGCGCGGCGCGAGCTTGCGCGCATCCGGCGGGCCGGGGGAGACCCCGCCGTCGTCTACTGCTCGATGACCGCGGCCCTGCTGTGGCCGGCACCGGGGGCGATCTGGCTTGACGCACTCGCGCGCGAGAACCGCCCCGGCCGTCACGGGGTCTGGCAGCGGGTGGTTGAGCTGGCCCGCCTGCGCCGGGCCCCGGCGGTGATGATCATGGCCCCGGGGGCGCTGGACGCGCTGGCGCCGGGCCACCGGCCCGAGGCGGTGGTCGTGCCGGTGCCGGTCGATCCCTCGGGCCCCTCGGCCGCGGTGAGGGACATCGACGTCGTCGCCTACACCGGGGATCCGGTGAAGCGGCGCCTGGACGTGATCCTCGATGCCTGGTCGCGGGCTCGGCGCGCTTCGGAGACGCTCGTCGTCGCGGGCCTGGACCGCTCGCCGGCCCCTGCCGGCGTGCGCTTCACCGGACGGCTGGCACCGGACGACTTCCGCGCCCTGCTGCGCCGCGCCCGGGTCTACGCGGCCGCCCCCCGCCGTGAGGACTTCGGCATCACCCCGCTGCAGGCGCTGGCCGACGGCTGCCGGCTGGTCACCACCCCGGCGCCGGGGAGCTACGCGGCCCTGAGGCTGGCGCGCGAGCTCGATCCGCGCCTGATCGCCGAGGATCTGGCCGGGCCGCTGCGGATCGCGCTCGATGATCCCGACCCCGGGTACCCCGCGCGCGCCGCGGCCCTGATGGCTCCCTACGGCCGTGCGGCCGTGCGGGCCACCCTGGCCCAGGACGTGCTGCCCCGATTGCTGCCAGGATGGATGGCGTCATGAACCTTCTGGCCTCGATTCCCAGCCCGGCCGAAAACGGCTTTCACATCGGGCCGCTGTTCTTCCACGCCTACGGGATCGCCTACGTGTTCGCGGTCGCGGCCGCGATCCTCGTCTCGCGTTGGGGCTGGCGCCGCAAGGGGGGGGACCCTGACCTCGTCTACGAGGTGGCGATGTGGGGCTTTCCGGCCGGGCTGATCGGAGGGCGGATCTACTTCATCATCACCACCCCGAGCCAGGTGCCGCCGCATTGGTGGGGCGTGTTCGCCATCTGGCAGGGTGGCTTGGGCATCTGGGGCGGTGTCGCGGGCGGGGCGTTGGCCGGCCTGTGGGTGCTCAATCGCCGCCTGACCCGGTCTGAGCTGCGCGTGTTCATGGACGTCGCCGCCCCCGGTCTGCTCGTCGCCCAGGCGATCGGGCGGATCGGCAACTACTTCAACCAGGAGCTGTTCGGCAAGCCGACGTCGCTGCCGTGGGGGCTTGAGATCTCGCCCGCCCACCGGCCACCCGGCTTCGGCCAGTACACGACCTTCCAGCCCACCTTCCTCTACGAGATGATCTGGAACCTCGCCCTGGCCGCGCTGCTGGTGTGGCTCTGCCAGCGCCGAAAGGTGCGCGCCCCGGGCTGCTTTGCCCTCTACGTCGCGGGCTACTCGGCCTTCCGGATGTTCGAGGAGACGCTGCGCATCGACTACTCCAACCACATCCTCGGGCTGCGGCTGAACTTCTTCGTCGCGCTGGCTCTGTGCCTGGCCGGGCTCTTGTGGTTCGTGGCCATCCAGCGCAGCTGGCGCGGGTTCGGCGGTCCTCCCGGGATCGAGCACCAGCCGGTGAGTCCCGGCGCGGGCCGCACCCCGCCGGCCTCGCGGCGCGGTGCAGGACGCGTCGGCGCACCGGCCTCCGAGCCGGCCCAGGAAGGACCGCGGCTGCGCCCGCAGCCGTCCGGCCGCCGCGGCCGCAAGAGCTCGTGATCCGGCGGCGCCAGCTGTCCTGTCCAGCAGCCGCCCAGCGGCTCGCGTCGACCGGAGCACGATTGCGGCGCTACCCCTGAGGTCATCGACGGGCCGTCCGATGTGCCTCAGGCTCCTTGCGGTCACGAGCCACCGACCGACCGGAGGATCCCCATGTTTGACGCAGTCCGCATCACCGAGCAGTACCTCGCCGTATGGAACGAGACCGACCCCGCGCAGCGACGCCGCCGGCTCGAGGAGGGCTGGAGCGATCAGGCGTTGTACGTCGATCCAATGGTGTCCGCCAGCGGGCGCGAGCAGATCGATCAGATGATCGCCACGGTGCAGGCCCAGTTCCCCGGCTTCGCCTTCCACCTCGCTGGGGCGGTTGACGCCCACCACCAGCAGCTCCGCTTCGGCTGGGAGCTCGGCCCCGGCGCTGGGCCGGCGCCTGTGGCGGGCTTCGACGTCGTCGTCTGCGACGCTGACGGCCGGATCGAGCAGGTCCGCGGGTTCCTTGACCGCGTCCCGGAGGGCTGAAGGGAACCAGCCTGCGCGCGGCGGCGAACCTGGCGGCGCCGACCGATGGCTAGCCCGGCGCTGTTACCGGCGCCGGCGCGGGCGCAGCGTCTCGAGCTCGCGCCACGGACGGGTGTTGAGAATCGCCTCGGGCCCGAGCCACGCCCGGCGCGCGGTGGCCACGCCGTAGCGGGCGACCTCGAACCCGCCCGTGCGGTGGGCGTCGCAGTTGATCACGATGCCGATCCCGGCCGCCGCGGCAGCGCGGGCGTGAGTGTCGTTGAGGTCACGCCGGGCGGGGCTTGAGTTGATCTCGAGCATCGTCCCGCGGGCGGCGGCGGCGCTGACGATCGTCTCGAAGTCAAAGGCGTAGGGCGGGCGCTGCCCGATCTTGCGCCCCGACAGGTGGCCGATCACGTCGACCAGCGGGTTCTCGATCGCGCGCACGATCCGGGCCGTCATCTGCTCCGCGGACATCGCGAAGGAGGAATGCACCGAGGCGACGACCCAGTCCAGTTCGGCGAGCACCTCGTCCTCGTAGTCCAGCGCGCCGTCGGGGAGGATGTTGACCTCCGATCCGGCCAGCAGGGTCATCCCGGCGACCTCATCGCTTGCGCTCAGCGCATGGATGCGCGCGATCTGCTCGCGCAGACGGTCGGGAGAGACCTCGTCGCCGAAGCCGAAGCTGGCCGAGTGATCGGTGATGGCCAGGTACTCGTAACCCGCCGCGTGCGCGGCGCGGGCCATCTCCTCGATCGACGCGGTTCCGTCGGATGCCGTCGTGTGACAGTGCAGGTCGCCTCTGAGATCCTCTCGGGTGACCAGCGTGGGCAGCGTCCCCGCGGCGGCCGCCTCCAGCTCGCCGCGGTTCTCGCGCAGTTCGGGCTCGATGTACGACAGGCCGAGTAGCGCGTAGACCTCCTCCTCGCGCGCGCAGCGGTGGGTCTCACCGGTGCCGTCGTCCTTGACCCCGTACTCGGAGACGTGCAGGCCGCGGCGCACCGCCGCCTCGCGCAGCGCCACGTTGTGCTGCTTGGAGCCGGTGAAATGCTGCATCAGGTTTCCGAACTGATCCGGCGCCACGATCCGCAGATCGACCTTGATCCCGGTGTGGGTGCGCAGCCGCACCCCGGCCTCTCCGGGTGTCTGCGCGGCCTCGACGAGCTCCAGGCCGGCCGCGAACTCGGCCAGCGCGCGGGGGTCCGACGCGGTGGCGATGATGTCGAGATCCTTGACGGTGTCGGTCATGCGGCGGGCCGAGCCGGCCAGCTCGACCCGCTCGGCGGCCGGATTGGCCCGCAGGGCGGCGATCAGCTGCTCGCCGACGGCCAGGGCGCGGCCGAGCTGGATGCGGCCGTCGCCGTCACCCTCGGGATCGGCGGCCGCCGCCTCGTGGGCGAGCACGGTGGCCAGCAGGCTCTCCTCGGCCTTGGGGCCAAAACCTTTCAGCTCCCGGATGCGGTGCGCCTCGGCGGCGGTGCGCAGCGCGTCCAGCGAATCGATCTCAAGCTCCTCGAACAGGCGCCGGGCGCGTTTGGGGCCCAGGCCGGGCAGGCGGGTCATGGCCAGCAGGCCCGGCGGGAACTTGGCCCGCAGTTTGGCCGCGGCCGGGATCACCCCCTCGTCGGCGAGCGCGATCACCTTCTCCTGGATCGTGCGCCCGATGCCGGGCAGCTCGGTGGCCCGGCCCTGCCGGGCGAGCGCGAGCACTGAGACGGGGGAGTCGCGGACGGTCTTGGCCGCGTTGCGGTAGGCGACGACGCGGTGGATGACGGCGCCGTCGAGCTCGGAGAGGTCCCCGAGCTCATCGAGGGCCGCGGCGATCTCGGTGTTGGTGGGGCCGGCCATCGTCACTAGGGTTGAACCCTAGTGACCGGCGGGGACCGTTGCCCTGCCGCTATACTTTGTGAAGTAACACGACAAGGAGAACGAGATGGGCGCGGTCAACGACGTAACCGATAGCAACTTCCAGGCCGAGGTCATCGAGTCCGACGTTCCGGTGCTCGTCGACTTCTGGGCCCCCTGGTGCGGGCCGTGCCGCCGCGTCTCCCCGGTCGTCGAGGAGATCGCCGGTGAGCGCGGAGAAGCGCTGAAGGTCGTCAAGCTCAACATCGACGACAACCAGCAGACGGCGGTCAAGTACGGCGTCATGTCGATCCCGACGCTGATGCTGTTCAAGCACGGCGAGGTGGCCAAGACCGTGATCGGGGCCTACCCCAAGAAGAAGCTCGAGGAAGAGCTCGAGCCCGCTCTCGCCTAGGCGGGAGTCAGCGCGATCTTCAGCGGCGCGCCGTCGATCATGACCGGCGGCGTGCCGTCGAGGTCCGCGTAGCTGACCTGCGTGGCCAGGACTTCGGCGGCGATGTAGTCCTGGTGGGCGCGGGCGGCGTCGAGCAGCTGCGGATCGCCGTCCAGGGTCAGGCTGATCCGGTCCGACACCTCCAGCCCCGCCTCCTGGCGTGCGTTCTGGACCGCGCGGACGATGTCGCGGGCCCGGCCCTCGTCGCGCAGCTCGTCGTCGAGGCTGAGGTCGAGGGCCACGGCGTGCGAGCCCTCGCGCTCGACCTGGTAGCCGGCCAACGGCTTCATGTTGACCAGCAGGTCCGCGGCCGTGAGCGCGTGCTCTGAGCCGTTGACGGTGATGTGGACCGGCTCTCCGGCGCGCAGCGCGGCCGCGGTCGCCGTAGCGTCCAGGCCGGCCACGGCAGCGGCCACCATCGGCATGCCCTTGCCGAAGCGCGGTCCCAGCGAGCGGTAGTTGGGCTTGACCTCGACCTCGCCGAGCTCATCGGCCTCGGAGACGAAGCGCAGCGCGTGCACGTTGAGCTCGGCGCGCACGAGATCGGCGTGGCGCTCGATCGCCTCGCGCTCGCGCCCGGTCGCGACCACGATCGCGGCGCGCAACGGCTGGCGGATCTTCAGCTTGGACTGCCCGCGGGCGCCGAGCCCGAGGCGGACGGTCTCACGCGCCACCGCCATCGACTCCTCCAGCGCCTCGTCGCGCGCGCCGGCGACCGGGAAGTCGCACAGGTGCACGCTCGGCTCGCTGCCGTCGAGGTTGTCGTAGAGCTCATCGGCGATGAACGGCGTGAACGGCGCGGTCAGCTTGGCCACCGTCAGCAGGCACTCGCGCAGGGTGGCGAAGGCGGCCGGATCGCCCTCCCAGAAGCGGCGGCGCGAGCGGCGCACGTACCAGTTGGACAGCTCGTCGCAGTAGCCCTGGATGGCGCGGCCCGCGGACGTGGCGTCGAAGTCGTCCATTCGCTCGCGCACGGTGGCCACGGTGGCCTGCAACCGGGTGAGGGCCCAGCGGTCAAGGTCGCCGCGCTGCGGCCCGGGGGGCGCGGTCGCCGTGGGATCGGCGTCGATCCCGTTCGCGTTGGCGTACAGCACGTAGAAGCCGTACGTGTTCCAGAGCTGGAGCAGGTACTGGCGCACCGCTTCGCCGATCGTCTCCAGGGAGAACCGGTAGCCGTCCCACGGCAGCTTGGAGGTGAAGAAGTACCAGCGCATCGCGTCGGCGCCGAAGCGGTCGATGATCTCCCATGGCTCCACGGTGTTGCCGCGGGACTTGGACATCTTGCGGCCCTGCTCGTCGAGGATCAGCCCGAGGCAGACGACGTTGCGATACGAGGACTGGTCGTAGAGCAGCGTCGAGACGGCCAGCAGCGAGTAGAACCAGCCGCGGGTCTGATCCAGCGCCTCGCAGATGAAGTCGGCCGGGAAGCGCTGCTCGAAGTGCTCGCGGTTCTCGTGCGGGGCGCCGAACTGCGCGAACGGCATCGAGCCGGAATCGAACCACACGTCGATGACCTCGGGGACGCGGTGCATGGGGCCGTCGCACTCGGCGCAGGCAAAGCTCACGTCGTCGACGAACGGCCGGTGCGGGTCATCGAGCCAGGTGTCCGAGAGCTCCTGCAGTTCCGCCCGCGAGCCGACCGTGCGCAGGTGGCCGTGCTCGCAGCGCCAGACCGGCAGGGGCGTGCCCCAGTAGCGCTCGCGCGACAGCGCCCAGTCGACGTTGTGATCAAGCCAGTCGCCGAAGCGGCCATGCTTGACGTGGCCGGGGTACCAGTTGACGCTCTCGTTGGCAGCCAGCAGCCGATCCTTGATCTGGCTGGTGCCGATGTACCAGGACGGCTTGGCGTAGTAGAGCAGGGGCGTGCCGCAGCGCCAGCAGTGCGGATAGGAGTGCTCGTAGCTCTCGGAGCGCACCAGCTTGCCCGCCATCCGCAGATCCTCGATCAGGTCGGCGTCGGCGTCCTTGACCCAGCGCCCGGCGTAGGGGCCGATGCGCTCGTCGTAGGTGCCGTCCAGCCGGACCGGATTGACCACGGTCAGCCCCTCCTGCTCGCCCAGGCGGAAGTCGTCCTCGCCGAACGCGATCGCGGTGTGGACCAGGCCGGTGCCGTCGTCGGCGGTGACGAAGTCGCCGAGCAGGACGGTGTGCCCGCGTTCGCCGTACTCCTCGCCCTTGATGAAGGGGAACGGCGGCTCGTAGCGCACGCCGTCGAGCGCGGCGCCGGGGAAGCGGTCGAGGATCCGCACGCCGTCTGAGCCGAGCACGCGCTCGACCAGCGTCTCGGCGAGGACGACCGGGGCATCGAGCGGACCGGCCTTGGCGCGCACGTAGACGAGCTCG
>DASSZP010000109.1:0-38699 GCA_035713465.1 Solirubrobacteraceae bacterium
CGGTCAGCCCCCACTTGGTCAGGATCTTCGTGTAGGTGCCGTTGCTCATCAGCGCCTTGACCCCGGCCAGCACGGCCTTGGTCAGCCCGAGCTGCTTGGGGATCGCCAGGCCGTAGGGAGCGTTGGCGAACGACTGCCCGACCAGCTTGAACTCGCCGTTTGACTTCTTGACCTGGTAGGCGGCGACCGGCGAGTCGGCCATCGAGACGACGGCGCGACCGCTGGACAGGGCGAGGTTGGCCGCGTTCTGGGTCGGGAACACGAGCACGGTCACCTTGGAGCCGTGGCACTTGGCGCTCTGGGCCTTGGCGTCGGTCTCCTCGGTGGTGCCGCTCTCGACCGAGACGGTCTTGCCGCACAGCGAGGCGAGGTTCGTCACCGCCGCGCCGCCCGAGGCCTTGGTGAAGAACGAGGTGCCGGCCTGGAAGTAGTCGACGAAGTCGACCACCTTCTCGCGCGCCTTGGTGTCGGTGAAGGAGGAGGCGCCGAGGTCGTACTTGCCGGCGGCCAGGCCGGGAATGATCGTGTCGAAGGTCGCGTTGACGACGTCGACCTTGAGCCCCATCAGCGCGCCGAGCGCCTTGGCCAGGTCCGCGTCCATGCCGACCACGGTCTTGCCGTCGGGGCCGACGAACTCGTTGGGGGCGTAGCTGGCGTCAGCGGCGACGGTCAGCGTGCCCTTGGACTTGATCGCGCTGGGGACCAGCGCGGCCACCGCGCTGTCGGCGCCGGCGGCGCCGCTGGCCGAGGTGCTGGTCGAGGCGCTGGTCGAGGCCGAGCTGCTCGCGCCCGAGCTCGAGCTCGAGCTCGACGCGGACGAGCTGCTGGAACTGCTGCCACAGGCGGCGAGGGCGACCACGGTCACCAGCGCCACCACGAGGGAGAAGAAGGTTCTCCGTGATGTCATGTTGCCTCCAAGTACGAATGTGCCGGGAGGATAAGCGGGATCGCCTCCCCCGTGCAGGGCTTTAACGGCCGGGCAACACAGAGGTAGCCTGTCGGGCATGGAGGTCAGCGTCCGTCTCTTCGCCGGGCTGCGCGAGCGCGCGGGGCGCGAGGCGATCTCGTTGCAGCTGCCCGACGGGGCGCGGGTCTCCGATGCCCTGGCCCAGCTGAGCGAGCTGACCGCCGGCGTGCCCGTGGTGATGGCGATCAACCGCCAGTACGCCCGGGCCGAGGATCGGCTCGGGCCCGGGGATGAGCTCGCCCTGATCCCGCCCGTCTCCGGCGGCGCGACCGGCGCGCTGCACGTGCGGCTGACCGGCGAGCCGCTCGCGCTGGACCCGTTGCTCGAGCGCGTGCGCGACCCGCGGGCCGGAGCCGTGACGAGCTTCATCGGGGTCACGCGCGAGGTGGCCGCGCTCGAGTACGAGGCCTACCCGGAGATGGCCCTGGAGCAGATGGAGGCGATCGTCGCCGCCGCGATGCGCGAGCACGGCCTGTGCGCCGCTGCCGCCGAGCACCGGATCGGAACCGTCGCCCTGTCCGAGGCCTCGGTGGCGATCGCCGTCTCGGCGCCGCATCGCGAGGCCGCCTTCGCCGGCGCGCGGCAGATCATCGATCAGCTCAAGGCGCTGGCCCCGATCTGGAAGAAGGAGGAGGGCGAGTGGGTGAAGGGGACCACGCCGAGCTGAACACCGATCGCGCCGAGCCGGACGTGGGCCGCGCCGGGCGCAGCGCGGACCACGCCGAGCTGAGGGCGCTGCCGCCGGTTCACCTGGTGGCCGCGGAACTGGACGCGCCCCATCCGCTCGCCGTCGCCGCCGCGCGGCGCGCGATCGACGAAGCGCGGGCACTCCTGCGCGACGGCGCCGGGGCTCAGGACGTCGTCGCTCGTGCCCGGGCCCATCTGCGGGCGATGACCGAGACCTCGCTGCGGCCGGTGCTCAACGCGACCGGGGTGATCCTGCACACCAACCTGGGCCGGGCTCCGCTGCCCGCCGCCGCCCGCGAGGCCGTGGCCGCGGCGGCCGGGTACACGAACCTCGAGCTCGACCTGGACACTGGGGCCCGGGGCTCGCGGCACGATCACGTCGCCGGGCTGCTCTGCGAGCTGACCGGCGCGCCGGCCGCGATGGCCGTCTCCAACGGGGCCGGTGCCGTGCTGCTCGCGGTGGCCGCGCTGGCCGCCGGCCGCGGGGTCATCGTCTCCCGCGGGCAGCTGGTCGAGATCGGCGGCGGCTTTCGCATCCCCGACGTGGTCGCGCAGTCCGGCGCGGCCCTGATCGAGGTCGGCACGACCAACCGCACCCATCGCCGTGACTACGAGCGTGCCGTGGCCGCCGAAGCGACGGCCGGCGCGATCCTGCGCGTGCACCAGTCCAACTTCCGCACCCAGGGCTTCGTGTCCGAGGTGGCCATCGAGGAGCTGTGCGCGCTCGGGCTGCCGGTGGTCGACGACCTCGGCTCGGGGGTCATGGTCGGCGCGGCGGGGATCCTCGCGCTCGGCGACGAGCCGGATCTGCGCCGCTCGATCGCCGCCGGCGCGGCCCTGGTCTGCTGCTCGGGCGACAAACTGCTCGGGGGCCCGCAGGCCGGCCTGCTCGTCGGCACCGAGTCGGCGATCGCCGCCGCCCGCGCCCATCCGCTGGCCCGGGCGCTGCGGCTGGACAAGCTCTCGCTCGCCGCCCTGGAGGCCACCCTGCGCCTGCACCGCGATCCGGCCACCGCGCGGCGCGAGATCCCGGTCCTGGCCATGCTCGACGTGCCCGAGGAGGTCCTGGCCGCGCGAGCGCGGCGGCTGGCCGAGGCGATCGGCCCCGAGACCGAGATCGTGCGCGTCCAGTCCCGGGTCGGGGGCGGGGCGCTTCCGCTCGCCGCGCTCGAGGGGCCCGCGGTCGCGCTCACCGGCGCCGCGGCACCCGCCGAGCTGGCCGGCCGGCTGCGCGCCGGCGACCCCCCGGTCGTGACCCGCGTGCACGACGGGCGCGTGGTGCTCGACCCGCGCACCCTGACCGAGCCCGAGATCGCGCTGGTCGCCGCGGCCGTCCGTGCGGTGGGCGCCGGAGGATGAGCGCGGCCCCGCTGACTCTCGGCACCGCCGGCCACATCGATCACGGCAAGTCGGCGCTGGTCCGCGCGCTCACCGGGGTCGACACCGATCGCCTGCCCGAGGAGCAGCGGCGCGGGATCTCGATCGAGCTCGGCTACGCGCGGCTCGATCTGCCCTCGGGAGCGGCCCTGTCGGTGATCGACGTGCCCGGCCACGAGCGCTACGTGCGCACGATGGTGGCCGGCGCGACAGGCATCGACCTGTTCCTGATGGTCATCGCGGCCGACGACGGGGTCATGCCCCAGACCCGCGAGCACGCCGCCGTGCTGCGGGCGCTCGGGGTCACCCGCGGGGTGGTGGCGGTGACCAAATCCGACCTGGCCGACCCCGACCTGGCCATCCTGGAGGCCGAGGAGCTGCTGCCCGGCGTGCCGGCCGTCGCGGTCAGCGCGCGCACCGGCGCCGGGCTCGACGCGCTGCGGGCGGCCCTGGACCGGGTCGCCGTCGCTGCGTCGGCCCGCGCCGAGACCGCGGGGTCAGACCCGGCTCGGCTGCACGTCGACCGGGTGTTCACGATCCGCGGCGCGGGCACGGTGGTCACCGGCACCCTGTGGTCGGGCGAGATCGCGCGCGGCGACGCGGTGACCCTGCTTCCGGGGGCGCGCCCGGCCCGGGCGCGCGAGGTCCAGGTGCACGGCGCCGTCACCGACCGCGCGCTGGCCGGGCAGCGCGTCGCCGTGAACCTGAGCGGGATCGCCGTCGCGCAGGCACAGCGCGGCGACGTGCTGACGCGCGCCGGCGCGGGCCTGACCGAGACCTACCGCCTGGACTGCGAGCTCGCCTTCGATGACGACGAACCCGAGACCGGTGACCGCGTTCAGGTCCACCACGGGACGCGCGAGACGCCGGCCCGCCTGGCCTGGCTGGGCGGGCGCTTCTGGCAGGTCCGGCTCGAGCTGCCGTTGATCGCCGCCGACGGTGACCGGATCGTGCTGCGCCAGATCGCACCGCCGGACACGCTCGGTGGGGGGCGCGTGCTCGATGCCCGTCCCCGCCGGCACGGGCCGGGCCGCGAGCTCACCGCACGCCTGGAGCGCCGCGCCCGGGGGGAGCCGGACCCCGAGCCGGCCTTGCCGGCCGCGGCGCGCGCAGGGAGGGCGAGCGCCGTGGCGGCCCCCGGCACGCCGAGCGACGGGCGTGCGCCTGAGCCGCCTCCCCTCCCCCCCTCCGCGCTCGCCCTCGAGCAGCGGCTGCACGCGGCCGGCTTCGCGCCGCCGATCGATGCCGAGCTCGACCCGGCGGACCTCGCGGCGCTGCGCGCGGCCGGTCGTACCGTGCGGATCGGGCGCAACCTGCACTTCCACACCGACCGCCTGGCCGAGCTGCGCGCGATCGTGATCGCCACCGCCGATCGCCACGGCGGGGAGATCACCATCGCCCAGCTGCGTGACGTGCTTCAGAGCTCGCGCAAGTTCGCCCAGGGACTGCTCGAGCACTTCGACGCCGAGCGCGTGACCATCCGCCGCGGCGACGTGCACGTGGTCAGGCGCAGCGCGCGCTCGGCCGCAGCTGAGCCCGACCGATGAGAAACCGGTGCGCTCGCGGTCACAGACCCCGATGAGGCGAGCGAGGCGACGCTGATGGCCGTGGTCAACGTGCACGGACCGCTGCGCGCACTGGCTCAGGGCCGGGCTGAGCACGAGCTCGACGGTGGCACGGTCGTCGAGCTGCTGCGCGCCCTGGAGACTCGCCAGCCGGCCCTGGCCGGCTGGATCCTCGACGAGCCCGGCCGAATCCGCCGTCACATCAACGTGTTCGTCAACGGCGAGCGGGCGACCGAGTCGGCGCCCGTCTCCGCCTCGGACCGGGTCGAGGTGCTGCCCGCAATCACAGGAGGATGACGTGACCGAACTGGTCGTTGGGACCAAGAAGGGGTTGTTCCTGCTCGAGGGCGACGCGGCCTCGGGCTTTGCCCTGACCGCGCGGGCCTTCGCCGGACAGCCCGTCGACTACGCGACCCGGGACGCGCGGAGCGGGCGGCTGCTGGCCACCGTCACCTCGCCGTTCTACGGGCCCAAGATCTTCTACACCGACGGTGATCCCACCGGCGACTGGACCCAGGCCGAGGGCGTGGCCCTGCCCGACGGCGGGGAGCAGGCGCTGGAGCGCATCTGGGTGATCACCCCCGGCGAGGCGGAGGGCACGCTCTACGCCGGCGGCGACCCCGGGGTCCTGTTTCAGAGTCACGACGGTGGCGCGAGCTGGACTCTGAACGCCGGGCTGTGGGGCCAACCCTCACGGCCCCAGTGGCAGCCGGGCGGCGGCGGTCTGTGCCTGCACACCATCTGCCCCTGGCCGGGCGATCCCGACCGCCTGGCGGTGGCCGTCTCGGCGGCCGGCATGTGGCTGACCGACGACCGCGGTCAGACCTGGCGGCGCGGCAACCAGGGGCTGGATCCGCGCTACCTGCCGCCCGAGGCGCTGGCCGATCCCAATGCGGGTCGCTGCGTGCATCACGTCGAGCGTTCACCGGCTGACCCGCAGCGCATGTTCATGCAGTTCCACGGCGGCGTGTACCGCTCCGATGACGCCGGCGCGAGCTGGACGGACATCGGCGGCCACGGACTGCCCTCGGACTTCGGCTTCCCGCTCGCCGTCGACCCGGCCGATCCCGACAGCGCGTACGTGATCCCGCTCGTCGCCGACTCAGACCGGGTGATGCCCGAGGGGCGGGTCCGCGTCTATGAGACCCGTGACGCGGGCGCCAGCTGGGCTCCGCGAGGGGATGGGCTGCCGGCTGAGCACGCCTACCTCACGGTGCTGCGCCAGGCCTTCGCGCGCGTCGGGCAGGGCGCGGAGCTGGGGCTCTACTTCGGCTCGACCACCGGGGACCTGTTCGGCTCCGCGGACGCGGGGGCGAGCTGGATCGAGGTGGCCTGCAGGCTGCCGCCGGTCTACTCGGTGGCCGTCGCCGGATCGTGACCGGCCCCCCGGGCCGTGGCCCGGCAGAATGCCGGGACGATGGCCGACGATCCATCCCAGGTCTTCGCGCGCGCCCGCGGTCCTCTTCCGCGGCTGGCCGAGCCCTTCAGCCGTCGCGCGCGGGCGCGGCGACTGCAGCGGTTCCGGGCCCACGCCGGCATCGGACCGGGGACCCGGATCGTCGACATCGGATCGGGGAGCCGGGGCCTGATCGCCCTGGCCCCGGATCTGGACATCACCGGGGTCGACCTCGCGCCGCGCCCTGATTACCCGGGCCGGTTCGTGCAGGCCGACGCGAGCGAGGGCCTGCCCTTCGCCGACGACGCCTTCGATCTGGCCTACTGCTCGAGCGTGATCGAGCACGTGCCCCCGCAGCGCCGCGCAGCCTTCGCGGCCGAGGTCCGGCGCGTGGCGCGTGGCTGGTACGTGCAGACGCCGGCCGTGAGCTTTCCGATCGAGCCGCATGCCCTGCTGCCCGGGGCTCACTGGCTGCCCCGCAGGCTGCGGCGGCTCTACTGGCGGCTGGGAGCCGGCAGCGATGTCGACGAGATCAACCTACTGCCCCGGCACGAGCTCGAGGCGCTGTTCGGCCCCGCCCGGCGCGAGCGCTTCGGACCCCTGACCAAGAGCTGGATCGCCCTGCGACGCCCGGGTGACCCAGCCGCGACGGCGGCGCCCGCCGAGGCCGGCTCTGAGCCCTACGAGCCCGACAACTTCCTGGACCGGCGCACGCCGCGCAGTACCCTGGACGCCTTCTACGCGCACGAGATGGCCCGCGAGGCGGCGATCGTCCGCGACCGACTGCCGCTGGCCGGGGGCGATGTGCTGTCAGTGGGGTGCGGCTGGCATCCGGGTCGACACCTGTTCCCCGCCCCCGCCTTCCGGCTCGTCGGCGTCGACGCGGACCCGACCCGCGTCGCCGGGGTCCTGTCCACCGGCCGGGCCGACGCGGCGCAGGTCGGATGGGCCGGGCGGCTCGAGCTGCCCGCGCACAGCTTCGACGTCGTGCTCTACCGGCTCGTCCTGCACCACCTCGCCTACCACGGCCCGCTCGACGCGATCTTCACCGAGGCGGCGCGCCTGCTGCGTCCCGGCGGCGCGCTGGTCTGCGTGGAGCCTGGCCTCTGGCACCCGGTTGGGCTCGGACTGGCCGCGGCCAACCGGCTCGGGCTCGGGGTCGCCGCCCACGGAACCCCCGACGATGTCCCGCTCTCGCCGCGGGTGCTGGTGGCCGGCGCGGCGGCCGCCGGGCTGGCGCCCGAGCTGTACGGCGTCACGTACGCGTGGCGGCGGATGGGTCCGCGGCTGCAGCGGCTCACCGCTCGGCTGGACGCGGCGGGCGATCGCCCGGGGGCCGCGCGACTGGCGCACACGCTGATGCTGATCGCGCGCGCTCCGGCGTGAGCGCCCCGCGGTCTGAACCCCCCGCGCTCGCAACCCCCCGCCGTGTGAGCGCCCCCCGGCGCGGGCGCCGGGGTCGTCGCCGCGCCGGACCGGGCTGCGGTCAGTACATTGGAGCGCCATGACCACCAGCCTCGTCACCGGCGGCGCCGGCTTTTTGGGATCCCACCTCTGCGATGAGCTGCTGCGCCGCGGCCACCGCGTCATCTGCGTGGACAACCTCGAGACCGGCTCGCTGGTCAACATCGCCCACATCCGCTCCGAGAACTTCGTCCACCGCAACGTGGACATCATCGAGCCCTACTTCGTCGAGGAACCGATCGACTTCGTCTTTCACCTCGCCTCGCCGGCATCGCCGATCGACTACCTGCGCCTGCCCCTGCACACGCTGAAGGTCGGCTCCTACGGGACCCACCACACGCTGGGCGTGGCCAAGCGCCATCGGGCCCGCTTTCTCACCGCGTCGACCAGTGAGGTGTACGGCGACCCCAAGGTCCACCCGCAGCCCGAGAGCTACTGGGGCCACGTCAACCCGATCGGGCCGCGCGGCGTCTACGACGAGGCCAAGCGCTACGCGGAGGCGCTGGTCATGGCCTACCACCGCCAGCAGGGCGTGGACACGGCGATCGTGCGCATCTTCAACACCTATGGCCCGCGCATGCGCCCGCACGACGGGCGCGCGATCCCGACCTTCCTGCGCCAGGCGCTGCAGGACCGGCCGATCACCGTGTTCGGCGACGGTTCGCAGACGCGCTCGTTCTGCTACGTCGACGATCTCATCCGCGGCATCCTGGCGCTGGCCGACTCGGGGCACCACGACCCCGTGAACATCGGCAACCCGGACGAGTTCACGCTGCTGGAGCTCGCGCACGCCGTGCTCGAGGCGACCGGTTCCTCCTCGGAGATCATCTTCGAGGCGCTGCCGACCGACGACCCGCAGGTCCGCCAGCCCGACATCAGCCTGGCCCGCGAGCTTTTGGGCTGGGCGCCGGAGGTCACGCTCGCCGAGGGCCTGCGCCGGACGCTGGATCAGTCGGGCACGCAGGCGCTGGTCGGCTCCCCGCGCTGAGCCGCCCGCGGGACCGCTGCGCGCGCGGCGTTTCGCGGACGCCGGACCGCCGCGCGCGCGGGGTTTCGCGGAACTTCGGGGTCACGCTACCGTTACAACAGGGAGGTGCTTGATCCAGGCCCTCGCATGTCCATGCTCGACCAACACGAGGCCACCCCGCGACCGGCTGAGGGCGGGCGCGACGAAGGCCCGGCGTATCCGCTACCCGAGCTCGACGTCCGCCGCCGCCGTCCGCCCCTGGCCACCTTCCTGCTGCGCCGGGGGATCCTGCGCCGCGCGGCGCGCGTCCTCAGCCTGCTGATCCTCGACTTCGCCGGGGTCGTCGCCTCGCTGTTCACGGCGATGGTGCTCAAACTGACGCTGCTGGATTCCTTCAGCCTGCGCGCGGTCTGGAACGAGACGCGTCCGTGGATCACCTTCGCCTACCTGGTCACGGTGCTGATGTTCGCGCGCGTCGACCTGTACGCGGAGCGCGCGCGCCGTCCCGGCCTGGCCCGGATCGCCACCGCGCTGTTCCAGACCACGGTGATCGCGCTCGTGTTCGCGCTGGCCAGCGGCCAGCACTTCTCCAGCTACTACATCTTCTACGGATCGCTGGGCTTCGGCGTGCTCTACCTCGCGGGGCTGCGTCACCTCTACACGCGCGTGACGGGTCACATACTGGCCCAGGCCGGCTACCACCGCCGCGCCCTGCTCGTCGGCTCCGGCGGCCACATCGACGACGTCGCGCACGCGCTGTCGGGCAACGGCCGGTCGCTGGTCAGCCTCGTCGGCTTCATCGCGCTCGAGCCGCGACCCGAGAACGGCCTGCGCTCGCTGGGCCGCTTTGACCAGCTCTCCGAGGTGCTGGGCCAGTACGAGATCGACGACGTCATCATCGCCGACCCGGACTTCCCGCAGTCCTCGGCGGTTGAGCTGGTCGACCGCTGTCACCAGCGCGGGATCACCGTCCACGTCGTGCCGTCGACGATGGAGATCCTCACCGACCGCGCCGAGTTCGTCCCCGGCGTGCCGGTCCCGCTGTTCACCCTGCGCCCGCCGGTGTTCGAGGGGACCCAGTTTGCGCTCAAGCGCAGCTTCGATCTCGTCATCGCCTCGTTGACCCTGATCCTGCTCTCCCCCGTCCTGGCCGTGATCGCGCTGGCCGTGCGCCTGACCTCCCGGGGCCCGGTGATCTACCGCTCGCGACGGCCCGGGATCGCCGGACAGCCGTTCGACTGCCTGAAGTTCCGCACCATGTTCCAGGACGCCGACCAGGTCCAGGAGGCCCTGGAGGAGCTCAACGAGCTTTCCGGCGCCCTGTTCAAGATCCGCGACGATCCGCGCCTGACCCCGGTGGGCCGAACCCTGCGGCGCTTCTCGATCGACGAGCTGCCCCAGCTGTGGAACGTGATCCGCGGCGACATGTCCCTGGTGGGGCCGCGGCCACTGCCGATGCGGGACTTCGCCCGGCTGGAGGAGTGGCACAAGAAGCGCTATCTCGTGCTGCCCGGGATCACCGGCCTGTGGCAGGTGTCCGGCCGCGCCGAGCTGGACTTCGACGATCTCGTGCGCCTGGACTTCCTCTACCTCGAGCGGTGGTCGATCTTCCTGGACCTCTCGATCCTGCTCAAGACGATCCCCGCCGTGCTCACGCGGCGCGGAGCGTTCTGAGCGCAACCGACTACGCTGCGGCGATGCCGCCGACCGACCGCTTCGTCATCTCCTTCGCCGCCGAGCCGCCGCAGGAGCCGCTGCCCTACGGCCGCTGGGCCGACACGCTGCGCGAGCACTTCCTGGCCGCATGCCGCGAGATCGACACCGAGGGCGAGGACATCGGTCAGCCGGGCGAGGTCGCCTGGTTCCCCGACCGCACCTACGCCGGGCGCACCTACATTCCCGCGGTGGCGCGAACGAGCACCGGCCATGAGCTGTTCGGCTTCGTCTCCTTCGCCGACCGCGGGGGCAACGGGGGACCGGGGGAGTTCGAGGCCCGGGTCGACTTCACCACCGAGCTGGCCGAGGCCAACCCGGACTGGAAGCTCGACCTCAATGACGATGTCGTGGGCGTCTGGCGCGGCGAGCAGGGCCGCACCGCCGACATGACGCTCGTCTGGGGGGTCCCGATGATCCCCGGCGGCGCGGTGGTCACCGCCGAGCTGGCCAACCTCGCCGTTGACCAGTGCGCGCTCGTGGACGAGCGCTTCACCCTGCTGGCGCCCGACAACTACCGCTCGGACTACCTCGAGGTCAAGCTCTGGGACCGGCGCGGGTCAGAGCTCGCCGTGGAGTCCCTCTACGTCGACGACGGATCCGGCGAGGACGACGAGGACGACGCCGCCGAGACGGCCAGCGAGTCCTGAAGCCGGGTCAGCGCCTCGGGCAGGCGCGTGCGGATCTCCTGATCGGTGAGCGGGAAGTGGCAGGCGGTGACCCCGGCCTGGCCGCCCTTGCTCTCCAGCCTGGGCTCCTCGATCGAGCAGATCTCCTGCGCCTTGGGACAGCGCGTGTGAAAGCGGCAGGCCGACGGCGGGTTGGCCGGTGAGGGCACGTCGCCGGTGAGCAGCTGGCGCTCGCGCTTGTTGCCGGCCGGATCGGCCACCGGCACCGCGGACAGCAGCGCTCCTGTGTAGGGGTGCCGCGGCCGCGTGTAGATCTCATCCGACGGGGCCAGCTCGACCATCTTGCCCAGGTACATGACGCCGACGCGGTCGCACATGTGACGGACCACCGACAGGTCGTGGGCGATGAACACGAGGGTCAGGCCGAGCTCGCGCTGCAGGCTGCGCAGCAGGTTGAGGACCTGTGCCTGGATCGAGACGTCCAGGGCCGAGACGGGCTCGTCGGCGATCAGCAGCTTGGGCTCCAGGGCGATCGCCCGGGCGACGCCGATCCGCTGGCGCTGGCCACCGGAGAACTCGTGCGGGTAGCGGTTGTAGTGCTCGGGGTTCAGGCCGACGCGGTCCATCAGGTCCTGAACGCGCTGCTTGCGCTCGCCCTTGCCGTCGTACAGGCCGTGGATGACGAACGGGTCGGCGATGATCGAGCCGACCGTCTTGCGCGGGTTCAGCGACGAGTACGGATCCTGGAAGATCATCTGCATGTCGCGATGCATCGCCTTGAGCTCTTCGCGGCTCTGGCCGAACACGCTCTTGCCCTGGAAGGTGATCGTGCCCGAGGTGGGATCCATCAGCCGGCAGAGCAGCCGGGCCGTGGTCGACTTGCCGCAGCCCGTCTCCCCGACGATGCCCAGGGTCTCGCCCTCCATCACGTCGAAGGAGATCCCGTCGACGGCTTTGACCGCGCCGACCTGGCGCTGGATGATGATCCCGCGCTTGATCGGGAAGTGCTTGACGAGATCGCGGACCTCGACCAGGGTGCTCATGCCGGCTCCTGCCCCGAGGCGGCCGAGCCATCCGGCCCTGCCGTGGTCGCGCCGGGGCGGCTGGACGGCGCGGCCGTGGCCGGCAATTGCGCGTCGGTGACGGCCGCCGCGTCGGGCGCGGCCACGACCGCCGCCCCGGAGGCCAGCCGCTGCAGGGCCTCGACGCTGCGTCCCTCCTGCAGGCCGGACCAGATGCGCACGCGGACGTCGTGCTCGAGCAGGCAGGCGGCGGCATGACCGGCCTGGCCGGTCACCGGCTCGAGCGCGGGATCGGTGCGCTTGCAGGCGTCCTGGACGTACGGGCAGCGGGGGTGGAAGTGGCAGCCGCTGGGACGGTTGATCAGGCTCGGCGGGCGGCCCGAGATCGGCACGAGCTCCTCGTTGCGCGCGGCGTCCAGGCGCGGGATCGACTTCAGCAGGCCCCACGTGTAGGGATGCTCGGGCCGCCGGAAGATCTCCTCGGTGGTGCCCCGCTCGACGATCCGGCCCGCGTACATGACCGCGATCTCGTCGGCGATCTCGGCCACCACCCCGAGATCGTGGGTGATGATCACGATCGCCGTGCCCAGGCGCTTCTGCAGGTCGCCGAGCAGGGTCAGGATCTGCGCCTGGACGGTGACGTCGAGCGCGGTGGTCGGCTCGTCGGCGATCAGCAGCTTGGGGTCGTTGGCCAGCGCCATGGCGATCATCGCCCGCTGGCGCATACCGCCGGAGAACTCGTGCGGATACTGGTCGACGCGCCGCTTGGGATCGGGGATGCCGACCAGTTCGAGCAGCTCGGCCGCCCGGGCCTTGGCCGCCGCCTTGCGGATCGAGCGGTGCGTCTGCATCGCCTCGACCAGCTGCCAGCCGACCTTGTAGAAGGGATGCAGCGAGGACAGCGGGTCCTGGAAGATCATCGCGATGTCGTTGCCGCGGATCTTGCGCAGCTCGTCGTCGGGCATCGACACGACGTCGTGACCGTCGAACATGATCCGGCCGCTGATCTGCGAGCTGCGCGTGCGCGTCAGGCCGAGCGCGGTCAGCGAGGAGACGGTCTTGCCCGAGCCGGACTCGCCGACGATCCCCAGCGTCCTGCCCGGATACACGTCGTAGGAGATCCCGTCGACGGCGTGGACGATGCCGTCATCGGTGCGGAAGGAGACGTGCAGGTCCTCGACGGAGAGCAGCGGGCCCGAGCCCGGCGTGGCGGGGCGCTGCGGAGCGGGTGCGGTCGTGCTCATGAGTAACGCACCCGGGGGTCGAGGTAGGCGTAGGAGATGTCCACGAGGATATTGGCCACGACGATGAACAGGGCGGCGAGCAACACCGTGCCCTGCACGATCGGGAAGTCGGAGTGGATGATCGCGTCGTAGTTCAGACGCCCGATCCCCGGGATGTCGAACACCGTCTCGGTGATCACCGCGCCGCCGAGCAGGGTCCCGACGTCCAGGCCGAAGATGGTGACCACCGGGGTGATGGCCGAGCGCACGCCGTGGCGCCAGATGACCCGGCGCTCGGTCAGGCCCTTGGCGCGCGCGGTGCGGATGTAGTCCTCCCCCATGGCCTCGATCAGACTGCCGCGCAGCAGCCGGGAGTAGATCGCGGCCGAGGTCCCGGCGAGCACGATCCAGGGCATGATCAGCGAGCCGAACCAGGTCCCCGGGCTGTTGGTGATGCCGGTGTAGGTGGCGGCACCGAGGAAGACGTGAAAGCGGCCGATGTCGTTGGCGAACAGGAAGAGCATGACCAGGCCGAACCAGAACACGGGCATCGAGACGAAGACCAGGGCGATGCCCATCGCGGCGCGGTCCATCACGCTGCCGCGCTTGATCGCCGAGATGATCCCGATGCTCACTCCGGCCACGAGCCAGAGGATGGCGGCGCCGACGGTGAGCGACAGGGTGGCGGGCAGGCGGTTGGTGATCAGGTCCAGGACCGAGGCGCCGGTGTAGTAGCTGTAGCCGAAGTTGAAGTGCAGGATGATGTTCTTCATGTAGCGCCAGAACTGCACGTAGATGGGCTGGTCGAGCCCGAGCTCGTGCGTGATGTAGTGGATGATCACCGGGCTGGCGTTGCGGCCCGCGCGCAGCTGCGCCGGGTTGGCCCCCGGCAGCACGTTGAAGAGCACGAAGGTGAGCGCGCTGACCGCGAGGATCAGCACGATGCCCCAGAGGACGCGGCGGACGATGTAGGCGAACATGAAGGAGAAGAGTGGGGGCGAGAAGGGCGCTGACCGGGTCCCGCCGGCGTGCCGGCGGGACCCGTACCTCAGTCAGCGAACGGCTACTTCAGGGACGTGAAGCTCAGGTCCCACGTGCCGGTGTTCCACAGCTGGTTGACACCGGCGACGTTCTTTGACTCGATGTTGGGCTGGTTGTCGAAGTCCTCGGGGATCGCAACCGCCTGATCCACGAGCATCTTGTCGACGTTGGCCCACGCCTGAGCACGAGCGGCCGGGTCGATGACCAGCGCCGCCTTCTGCATCGCGGCGTTGATCTGGGGGTTGTTGACCTGGCCCCAGTTCGAGTTGTTGGTCGGGACGATCGACGGACCGTAGAACGGCACATAGAGCACCGTCAGCGGATCGGCGAAGTCACGCACCCACCCGACCGTCGGGCAGGCGTCGATCTCCTGCTTGGGAACGCCGCAGTACTTCGAGTACATGACGGACTGGTCGACCGGGCTCACGCGGGTCTTGAAGCCGAGCGAGGTCAGGTCGGAGTTCAGCACCTGCATGATCGCCGGGTCGTTGCCGTTGGAGGCCCCGACGATCTGGACGGTCGCGTTACCCGTGTACTTGCAGTTCGGGTATCCCGCCGCCTTCATGTACTTGCAGGCCACCGCATGGTCACCGTTGACGTTCTTGTTGAAGTCCGTCTGGGGACCGGGGTAGCCACCGGCCTGCTGGAACCCGGCCACGCCGGGATAGATGAAGTGCGTGGCCGGCTGACTGGTCAGCGACCCACCCTTCAGCTTGATGATCGCGGCGCGGTCCAGTCCGGCCCAGGCCGCCCGGCGCAGGTTCACGTTCTTAAACGGACCGGCCGCATTGTCCAGGGCGACGTAATGGTCGCCCGAACCGGCCGTGAACGTGATCTGGCTCGGGTACTGCTGGTAGGCCAGCTTGACCGTCGACTGCGCCGGCGTGTCGAACTGCACCGCGTCAGAGCCCTTGAGGACCTGCTGGCCGATCACCGTCGCATCGCCACCGATGTTGAAGTTGATGGCGTTGAGATAGGCCGGCCGGAAGTCCGTCTTGGGGTTCCAGTTCGGGTTGCGGACCAGGGCCAGCGACTTGCCGGTCTGGTAGCCGATGCCCTCGAACTGACCCGTCTTGGGATCGGACTTGATCATGTACGGACCGGTGGCGACCAGATACTTGCTGCCGTAGGTCGTCGGCGAGTGCTTGTCCATCGGACCGGCGAAGCTCTCCGGGACCGGCATCGAGATCGGCAGGCTGAGCGCCGAGACCAGGAACGAGCCCGAGGGCTTCTCGGTCTTGAACTGGATCGTGTACTTGTTCAGCACCTTGATCCCGGGGATCGGGCCGCCCTTGTAGTTCGCCGTCGCCCCGACGAGCGGTGCCGGAGCACTGGCGCCGAAGTACGAGACGAAGTACGCGTTGCCGACGTTGGGGTTCGCGGCGCGCTCGATCGCGTACGCGACGTCGGCGGCGGTCACCTCACGGTTGACCGGCGGGCTGAAGTGCACGCCCGGGCGGATGTGGACGGTGACGACCTTGCCGCCGTCGCTGATACCGCCGTTGGCCGTCGTGGGGATCTCGGTGGCGAGGTCCGGGCTGACGTTCTGACTGCTGTTGGGCATGTACGAGAACAGCGGACGCTGCGTCGCATAATCAACGCCATAGTCCTGGGTGAAGTACGACTGGCCCGGATCGAGGTGCTCGAAATCCTCACTCGAGTACACCGTCAGCGTGCCGCCCTTCTTCTTGGTCGAGCCGGTGAGGACCTGACCGGCCGGGTTCTCACCCGGCTTGAGCGGGATGGCGGCTGTGCCGCCACTGCTGCTGGAGCTCGATCCTCCCCCGGACGAGCTCGAGCTGCTGCTGGAGCCGCACGCGGCGACCCCGACAGCCAACAGCCCGGCGACCGCATACGCGGTCAGGCTGCGAAGACTACCCCTCATAGAAGCTGCCTCCTGTGGTGATGGACAGAACACGCGAAGCCGGTGAGGCGAGCCTCACCGGGAGTCCCCGCGTGGGTTGAGCGCGTCCAGCAGGCCGTCGCCGACCAGGTTGAACGCAAGAACGGTGAGCAGCAGGGCTGCTCCGGGAAAGACCATGTACCACCAGGCGGTGTTGAAGATCGGCGAGGCGTCGCTGATCATCTGGCCCCACGAGGCGGTCGGGGGCCGGATGCCGACCCCGAGGAAGGAGAGCCCGGCCTCGAACAGGATGTTGGTCGGGATCAGCAGGCTCGAGTAGACGATCAGCGGCGCGAGCAGGTTGGGCAGGATCTCCCGGAAGATGATCCGCCGGTTGGATGCGCCGAGCGAGCGCGAGGCGTCGATGAACTCCTTCTCGCGCAGCGACAGCACCTGCCCGCGAGCGATGCGGGCGATGTAGGTGAACGAGCTCAGGGCGATGATGAACATCACCGTGCCCAGACCGGGCTGGATCAGGCCCCCGGCGCAGCCGCGCACGCCGCAGGCGGCCCCGATACCGAGGCCGAGCACGAGCACGGGGAAGGCGAGGAACACGTCGATCACGCGCGAGATGATCGTGTCGACCCAGCCGCGGTAGAAGCCGGCCAGCAGTCCCAGGAAGGTGCCGATGATGGCGGCGATCGCGGTGCCGAAGATTCCCACCTCCAGCGACACGCGGGAGCCGTAGATGACGCGCGAGAACACGTCGCGACCGAGCTGGTCGACGCCGAACAGATGGGCCGAGCTGGGCCCGGCGGGGCTGCCGAACGCGTCCAGGGCGTTGGAGTCGTTGACGTTGGGCCCGGGCAGGCCGAGGATGCTCGTCACCACCGGGGCGAGGATCGCCACCAGGATGAGCAGCACGATGAAGATGGCCGAGACCATCGCGACCTTGTCGGCCCGGAAGCGGCGCCAGAACAGCTGCAGGGGCGAGCGCGCCGCGATGTCGCCGGCGGCCAGCTCGACGCTGTCGACGCTGGCCTCGGACTCGACGATCAGCTCGGTGCTCGCACCGATGCTCATGCGCGCGGGGACCCCTCAGGCCGCACCTCAGCTACTCCCATCAACGAATCGAAGCACAGGCCTCCCCGCATGTCACCAAACATTAACGCTCCCTCAACGAACCGCGCGGCGGGCTACGCTGCGCCGCAAGCGCCCTCGTAGCTCAATGGATAGAGCACGCGCCTCCTAAGCGCGGGATGCAGGTTCGATTCCTGCCGGGGGCACGTTACTCCTACGGGACCCTCGAGCGCGGCCGCGACGGAGGTCGGTCACCGCGGGGACTGCTACGTTCCGCGCGGATTTTCCGTGTCGACGCCATCGCTCGCCACCCCGCCGGACTCCGCCGCCTCCTCGCCCCCCGCCGCCGGCTCGGGGACGGCTGCGGCCGCGCGCCGTCACGGCGGCTGGCTGATCGCCCTCGGGGTGCTCGTGGTGGCCGTCGTCGCCGTCCAGTGGGCCCGTACGCGGCCCGGCTTTGACCCCTACGGCTGGCTGGTGTGGGGCCACCAGACGATCCACGGCAGCCTGGACACCAACGCCGCCCCGTCCTGGAAGCCGCTGCCCTGGCTGTTCACCACCCCGTTCGCGCTGCTGGGCCGGTTTGAGATGAAGGCCTGGATGTTCCTCTCGGTGGCGGTCTCGCTCAGCGGGATCGTGTTCGCGGCCCGGATCGCGCTGCGCCTCACCGACGCACCCCCCGAGCGGCGGTGGGCCGGCTGGATCGCCGCGGTCTTCGCCGGCGCGTGCGTGCTCGGCATCCAGAACGCCGCGCACTACATCCTCAGCGCGCAGTCGGATCCGATGATCGTCTCGCTGTGCCTGGGCGCGATCGACGCGCATCTGTCCGGCCGGGTGCGCAGCACGATCGTGCTCGCCGTGCTGGCCGGGCTGGGCCGCCCCGAGGTGTGGGCGTTCCTCGGGCTGTACACGCTGTGGGCGTGGGGACGCCGGCCGGAGAGCCGCCCGTGGCTGATCGGCGGCTGGGTGGTGACCTTCGCGCTGTGGTTCGGAATCCCCGCGCTCACCTCGCGCTCTCCGTTCGTGGCCGCCAACAACGCGATGGGCTCGGGACGGCGGCTGACCAACGATCAGATCTTCGGGACGGTCAAGCGCTTTCTCGCCATCAACGAGCTGCCCGTCGAGCTGGCGGCGCTGATCGCCGTCGGGCTCGCCGTCTGGCGCCGCCAGCGCACCGTGCTGGCGCTCACGGCGGCGACACTGTTGTGGGTGGTGATCGAGATCGCGTTTGCCCTGCACGGCTGGCCGGGGCTGGTCCGCTACATGTTCGAGGCCGGGGGCGTGGTCATCGTGCTGGCCGGCGTCGCCGTCGGATGGCTGCTGTGCGGGGTGCCGAGCCCGTCCCGGCGCCCCCGGGTGGCACCGCCGCTGTGGATCGGGGCCGCGATCGTCGCCGTGCTGGTGGTCAGCATGGCCGCGGAGGGCGTCGGCCATGCCCGCGACGAGCACATCGACCTGCGTCAGCAGCGGGCCCGCACCGCGCAGATCGCCGCCCTGACTCCGGCCCTGAACCGCTACGGCGGGATCGCGCAGATCAAGCGCTGCGGCGTCCCCGTGGTCCGGCTCTCCTACCAGACCACGGCCGCCTACACGCTCGGCGTCAACGTCTCCAAGATCGGCTTCAAGCTGGCCAAGGCGCTGTCCCACCACGTGCCGGTGGTCCAGATCGTGCCCGCGCCGAGCGGGCCGGGCTGGGTGATCCGCGGCTTCAATCAGACCGCAGCCGGCTGCCGCGCGTTGCCGCACTGAGCTCGCTCAGCGGTCGGGCCGCTCCGGGTAGATCTCGTCGATCGTGGTCAGCGCCCGGTAGGGCACCCCGCCGGCGGCACGGATCGCCTCAGCGCCCCCGGCCAGCCGGTCGCAGATAGCCAGCACGCCGCAGACCTCGTGGCCCTCATCGCGGATCGCGTCCAGAGCCCGGATCGTCGAGCCGCCGGTGGTGACGACGTCCTCGACGAGCAGGCAGCGGTCGCCGGCGGTGAGCAGCGGACCCTCGATGCGGCGCGCCAAGCCGTGCGCCTTGGCCTCCTTGCGCACGAAGAAGGCCTTGACCTCGGCGCCGCCGGCCAGCGCGGCGCAGGCGATCGGGTCAGCGCCCATGGTCATCCCGCCGACCGCGGTCGCGCCCCATTGCGCCGCCTGGGCGGCGACCAGCTCGGCCAGCGGGTCAAAGCCGTCGCGCCGCAGGATGGCGCGCTTAGCGTCGATCAGGTACTGCGCGGTGGCGCCGCTGGTCAGGGTGACCTCACCGATGACCAGCGCGTGCTCGCGCAGCGCCGCCAGCAGCCGGTCCCGCGCCTCGCCGCTCACGGGTAGTAGACGTCGACGACGTCGCCGATGCGCAGCCAGTCGTAGATCGAGACGGCATCGGCGATCGGGACGCGCATGCACCCGTGGCTGGCCGGGTAGTCGGGCGCCGGGTCATAACCGTGGATCGCGTACCCGCCGGAGAAGAAGTCCGAGAAGTACATCCCGTCGGGGAGGTACCCGGGCGTGCGCAGGTAGACGTGGAAGTGGCCGAGGATCGTCGGCGTCGACGGCTTGCCCGAGCTGATCGGGTAGATCCACACGACCTTCGCGCCGTGAATCAGGGCGAGCAGCTGGCGGCCGAGGTTGCCCTCCACGTGCGTGCCGTCGCGCGGATGCAGGACCTTGAAGGTCCCCTCCCCGTTGAGCAGCGCCGTGATCACGCCCGGGTCCAGCGCCTGCGACACCCCGCGGCCAAGCAGCCGGTGGTAGGCGTCCAGGGCCAGCGCGGTGTGCTGGTCGAACACGCCGGTGGGCAGCAGGTAGACGTGACGGGCGAGCAGCAGCTGCTGGATCAGGGCCACGAACGTCCCGCTCTGCCCGTAGCCGGCGCTCGGGGTGAGCACCGCCACCGCCCGGGACTTCTCAAAGCCGACCATCTGCGCGCTGCGGTGGTGGATGACCGTGATGCGCACCAGGCCCGCGGCGGGGCTGCGCACCCGCTCGGTGAAGGCGCCGGCGCGGCCGCCCGGCAGGGGCTTGACGCGCAGCAGGTCGCGCTTGATGCGCCGACGGCCAAGGGTGGTCACGACCGCAACGCGCTGCCCGGGGACGTAGGGCCGCACGATGCCCTGGACCGAGAAGGCGCGGCCGGGGACGGTCACCGCATCGCGGTGGACGAAGTAGGCGCCGCGCACGTACAGGTGAGGCGTGGCGGCAGCGGGCGCGGCGGCCAGGGCCGGGGCACAGGTGGCGGCCGCGACGGTGAGGGCGGCGCAGATGAGGAGCAGCAGGCGTCGGCGCATGGCCGGAAAGTACACCAGTCAACCACCACGACACCAGGGCGCAGACGGCGCTGCCTGCAGCCGGGGCGGGGCGTGCCCGGACACGTCGCTGTGCTCCCATTGTCCCACCCGGTCGTATCAATCGCGCCCAGCGGCCTGCGCGCGACGCGGCGAACCCGAGCCAGGCCCGGGCCCGGTCGCGCAGGCGACGCGAGCGGCTCAGCGGACCGCGGTTCAGCCGACCGCGGTTCAGCGGACCGCGGTTCAGCCAACCGCGGTTCAGCCCACGCCGGTGCGCGGACGACGGTTCAGCGGATGGCGGGGGTGCGGATCCCCAGCGGCCAGGTGATCGCCGCCGTGACCAGCCATGAGGCGAGGATCAGCCCGAGGACGGCGAACGCCGGCCATTGGAGCTGGTTGACCCCGAGGGCGAGCGCGTTGTTCGCGCTGTGCAGGACGATGCACGGGTACAGGGACCCGGTGCGCCAGCGCACCAGGCACAGCGTGAAGCCGAGCAGGCCGAGCGGGATCAGGTACTGCGAGGAGGCCGAGCCGGTGTGAGCCAGCCCGAACAGGATCCCGGTGATCACCGCCGCCACCCACGGCGCCAGGTCGTGCCCGCCGATGCGCAGCGGCAGCCGCCGCAGCGCGCCGAAGAAGAAGCCGCGGAAGAAGAACTCCTCGGCCACCGGAGCGATCGCGCAGACGAACACCGAGGCCGCGATCAGCGCGGCGGTGCTGTGCGTGGCCCCGAGGTCAGAGGGCAGCTTGTCCGAGCCGTGCAGGGCGAAGATCTGCGCGTAGATCGCGGTGACGCCGTAGTAGCCCACGACGGCGAGGACGACGGCGGCACCGGCCCGCGGCAGCGGCACCCCGCGAAAGCCGAAGTCCGCCGCGCGCGGACGCGCCTCCCGGGAGGCGAAGTACAGCGCGGCGGCGACGAAGGCGAGATCGAAGACGATGTCACCGACGATCGTCACCGCCGGAGAGGGGTGCCCGGCGCTGGCGCCGGCCAGCAGGTCGACGAGGATCGTGGCCACCACGCCGAGGCCGAGGCCGAGGACCACGCCGGCGGGGGCGGTCCATACGCCCCACGGGGGCAGATCAGCGGTCGTCGGCTCGGGCGGCATCGGTGGCGGAGATTAGGGTCACAGCTCCCGCAGGCTCGCGATCGCCCGGACACCGGCGGGGATCGGTGCCCCCGCGCGGTTCAGCCAGACGGCCTCGATACCGGCGGCACGGGCACCGGCGACGTCCTGCACCAGGCTGTCGCCGACGTGGGTCGCCGCGCGCGCGGGCACGCCCGCGATGCCGAGGGCGCGAGCAAAGATCTCCGGCGACGGCTTAGCCGCGCCGGCCTGGCCCGAACTGACCACGCCGTCGATCAGCCCGCCCAGGCCGGCGTCCGTCAGCGCGGCCGGCAGCGACGCGTCCCAGTTGGAGACCACGACCACCCGCGTGCCCCGCTCGCGCGCGCGCCGCAGGGCCGGCGCGGCGTCGGGATAGGCCGCAAAGCGCAGCGCGGCCAGCAGCGCCGCCGTCACCTGATCCGGGTCCGCGCCGGCCAGCGACGGCATCGCGGCGGCGAGGGCAGCGCCACAGTCGCGGTGCAGCACGGCCACGCTGGCGCGATCTGAACCCTCGTGCATGTGCGTGCGGTAGTAGGCGATCTCCGCGGCCAGCCCCTGCGCCGCCTCGGCCTCGGAGACGGTGATGCCGGCTCGCTCGGCCAGCTCGGCCCGCAGGCGGGCCGCGGCGGGCAGCAACCGGACCAGGGTCCCCATCGCGTCGACGAGCAGGGCGCGGACGGACGGGACGGACATCGCGGCACGCATCCTGGCACGGCCGCCCGGAGGGCACAGGCACCCGGAGCGCACGGGCACCCGGAGCGCACGGGCACCCGGAGGGCACGGGCACCCGGAGGGCACGGGCAGGAACCCGGCCCGGCGGACCGAAACAGCCCGGAAGCTACACTTGCGGTCCGTCCCGCGACGGTCGCCGCGTCCCCTGTTCGTACGACCCTCGCCTCCCTGGCCACCGAACCATGAGCCGCCGTGAACGACAACGCCGCCGCCGGCGAAATCGGGGCTCCGCCCTGGGCCGGTTCTTCGCCCTGACCGGGATGCTGGCGGTCAGCGCGCTGATCGTCGGTGCGCTCGCGGTGGTCGGCTGGGTGGTCAACGTGGCCCAGTCCGCCCCCAACCTCAGCGAGCTGCATCCGGTGCTTCCCGGCTCCCCGTCGCAGATCTTCGCCGCCGACGGGACCTCGCTGGGCTACATCCACTCCCAGGACGTGCGCACGCCGGTCTCGGGGTCGGTGATCCCCCAGATTCTCAAGGAAGCGACGATTGCGATCGAGGATCGGCGCTTCTATCAGCATGGCGCGCTGGACTACCAGGGCATCCTGCGCGCCGCGGTCAAGGACGCCTTCAACGGGGGCGGCCTGCAGGGCGCCTCGACACTGACCATGCAGCTCGTCGACAACGTCTACATGACGCCGCGCATGAAGCAGCACCACGATCTCAAGTACAAGATCGAGCAGGCCAAGCTGGCCCAGCAGCTCGAGGCTCGCCACCCCGACAAGAACTGGATCCTGACCAGCTATCTCAACGACGTGCCCTACGGCACCGTGGGCGGCCAGACCGCCTACGGCGTCGCGGCGGCGTCGAACATGTTCTTCAACACGTCCGTGCGCCGGCTCGATCTCGCCCAGGCGGCGCTGCTCGCCGGCCTGCCCCAGGCTCCCTCGCAGTACAACCCGTTCATCGACAGCGCCGCCGCGCGACACCGTCGCAACGAGGTCCTGCAGGCGATGGTGGCGGCTCACTACGTCACCCAAGCCCAGGCGTCGGCGGCCGAGCGCTCCCCGCTCCAGGTGCACCCCAACACGGCGGCGGCGATTCATCGCCAGCCGTATGTATTCGATTACATCGCCCAGGCGGCGGCCAACGACCTGTGCCCGCGCACCCCCAACAACTGCCCCGTGCTGACCGAGGGGGGGCTGAAGATCCACTCGACGATCGACCTGCGCAAGCAGGCGCTGGCCCGGGCGGCGATCCTCGCCCACGAGGGCGGCCCCGGTCAGCCCGCGGCCGGGCTGGCCTCGATCGACCCGAACAACGGCCACATCCTGGCCATCGCGTCGTCGGCCGACTACCGCAACACGACCTTTGACTACGCCACTCAGGCCCACCGCCAGCCCGGCTCGTCGTTCAAGGCCTTTGTGCTGATGACGCTCATCCACGACGAGCACGGCGATCCCAACCAGACCTTCTACAACTCCCATCAGCTACTGCCGGGCTGGCTGCCCGGCTACCCGACCTTCGGAGTGCAGACCGCGGAGCTCAGCTACCAGGGCAACATCAGCGTGGCCAAGGCGACCTGGGACTCCGACAACACCGTCTTCGCTCAGCTCGACGCCGACCTGACCCCGCAGAAGGTGACCCAGACCGCCTACGCGATGGGGATCACCACCCACCTGGACTCGCTCCCGGCCGAGGCGATCGGCGGCCTGCGCACCGGCGTCACCCCGCTGGAGATGGCCGACGCGTACTCGACCCTGGCCAACGGCGGCTCGCACGTGCCGGCCACGATCATCAACACGATCACCTTCCCCGACGGCAGCGTGCGCGACTTCGGCAACCCGCCCAGGAAGCGGATCTTCACCGACGGAGAGGCCTACGAGGGCACCAAGACGCTCGAGGGCGTGATCACCCAGGGCACCGGCACGGCGGCCAACTACGGCTGTCCGGCGGCGGGCAAGACGGGCACCTCCGAGCTGCTGGCCAACGCGTGGTTCGTCGGCTACACGCCGCGGATGGCCACCGCCGTCTGGGTCGGGTACCCGCAGGGGAACATCCCCATGGCCAACGGCTTCGGCGGGACCCTGGCGGCGCCGATCTGGCACGACTACATGTCGCAGGCCTCGGGCGGCTACTGCGGCCAGTTCCCCACCCCCACGACACCGTTCGTGGGCACCTCCTACTTCGGGCACTACGCGACGACCGGGGCCCCGGCCCCCACATCCACCTCGGGCGGCGGTGGCGGCACGGCGACCGCGCCGGCGGCGAAGACCAAGTCCGGCGGCGTGGGCGTGACGGGCACCGGGGCCTACAACAACCCGACCCTGTACGCCTCGCCCCCGCAGACCGGCCCCGGCGGCGGGGCCGGTGCGGCGGGCCCGGGCAAGAGCGGCAAGCCGTCGGGCGGGTCGGGTCACGGCGCGGGCACCGGCCACTGATCCGCGCCGGCGCCCGGCGCTCCGGCTGGTAGCCTCGGAGCGGCCCGCACCGCATGGTGGGGGCACGAACCCGACGAAACGAACGTATGCCCAAGGAAGAGAAGGTCGAGCTCGAAGGCGAGGTGGTGGAAGCGCTGCCCAACGCCATGTTCCGCGTCAAGCTCGACAACATGGACCGAGTGGTCCTCGGCCACGTGGCCGGGAAGATGCGCCGGTTCCGGATCCGGATCCTCCCCGGTGACCGCGTGCGCGTCGAGCTCTCCCCCTACGATCTGGATCGCGCCCGGATCGTCTACCGCCACCGCTAGCCCGCCGGGCGCCGCGTGCGCGAGCTTGAGCTGATCGCGGCCCTCCCCGAGCTGCTCACCTCGGCCACCCCGCCCCGGATCCTGCGCTGGATCGGAGACGACGCGTCGGTGGTCCGGGCCCGTGGCTATCAGGTCACGTCGGTCGACACGATGGTCGACGGCGTGCACTTTCGCGCCGGCGCGCTGGAGTGGTCGACGATCGGCGAGCGGGCCCTCGCCGCCGCCGCCTCGGATCTGGCCGCGATGGCGGCCGAGCCGGGCGAAGCCTACGTCGCGCTCGTCCTGCCCGCCGGCACCGAGCCCGAGGCCGCGCGTGCGCTGCTGTCGGGGATCGGCGCCGCCGCGGGGCGCTGCGGGCTGACCGTGGCCGGCGGTGACGTCAGTTCCGGGCCCGCCCTGGTCGTGTCGATCACCGTCGTCGGCTGGGCCGACGATCCCGGGGGGCTCGTGGGCCGGGACGGGGCGCGTCCCGGCGATGCGGTCGTGGTCACCGGCTCGCTCGGTGCCCCGGCCGCCGGGCTGGCCCTGCTCGACGGGCGCGCGCGCGGTGCCGGGCTGAGCGAGGCCGAGCGCGAGCAGCTGTGCCAGCGCTACCGGGTGCCGACGGCGCGGATGGCCGAGGGGCGCGCGCTGGCCACGGCCGGGGCCCGGGCGATGATCGATCTGTCCGATGGTCTGGCCGCCGATGCCCGCCACCTGGCGCGGGCCGGCGGGGTGGTCATCGATCTGGACCGCGACCGCATCCCGGTGGCGCCCGGGGTGGCGCAGGTCGCCGCTGAGCTGGGCGCCGACGGCCTGACCCTCGCCCTCACCGGCGGGGAGGACTTCGAGCTGTGCGCCTGCCTGCCGGCGGCGGCGACGGTGCCCGCGGGAGCGACGGTCGTCGGACGGGTCGCTGCGGGACCGGCCGCGCTGCGGATGGGGGGCCGGGAGCTAGCGCTCGCGGGTTACGAGCACTTGCTCTGAGGCGGATCGCCGTCCCGGGCCGTCACACGCCGCTCGGCGACCAGCCGGCGGATGATCGCGTCAGCCACCGCGTGGGCGTCCACCCGGTACTCGCCGCGATCGATCTGATCCTGTAGCTGGCTCACGCGCATCACGCCTTTTCCTTCGGGGTTCGGGTCGATCGCTTCACGCCGAGTGTGTCGGCACCGCCGGTCGGTCCCTGCACGAGAGGGCTCGGGATTAGACATTCGTCGGAGCGGCCCCGAAGGTGACCCGGTCACGCGTCCCGGACACCGCAGGACGCGCGCTCAGGCCGGCCCCAGCGGGGTCTCGGACGCGAGCCGCGCGAACACGATGATGCGCTGGGCGGCGCTGTAGAGCGGGTTGCAGGCCGAGAGCACGAGCCGGTCATAGCCGACGTCGCGGGTCACCCACAGGGCGGTGGGGAGCACGATCTGGGTGTGCTGCACGCGATAGACGAACCGCCCGTAGGGCATCCGCAGCACGATCCGGTCACCGTGGTGAAGCTCATTGATACGGCGAAACGGGGCCAGGTAGGTCGTCCGGTGCCCGGCGATGGCCACGGTGCGCCCGAGTCCGGGCAGCGCCGTCCCCGGGTAGTGACCGGGGCCCTTCTCGAGGCTGAGCTCATCGGTGCCCTGCACGATCGTGTAGCCGACGCCGATGGCCGGGATCGAGATCGACCCGACGGCATCCCCGGTGCGGACCTGGCGGGACAGCCGCCGGGCCAGGAACGAGACCCGGTCCGGTCCGCTCTGCAGGCGCGTGAGCACGGCACGGTCGATCGAGGACAGCGGCGCGGTGCGATAGCTCAGGTAGCGGTCGTTGACCTGACCGCGCAGGACGAGCCCGATCGCGGCGGTGACGGGCTCCTGCCAGACGAGAGTCGCGCCGGCGTCGAGCACGAGCAGCAGTCCGGCCAGGATCAGCACCGAGGAGATGTCGCGGATGACGCGCCGCACCGGCCTCATGGTGCCACGTCGGCGGTGGGTGGCTGTCATCGCCGGCGGGTGCCGCTCAGCGCCGAGGGGGTCCCGCCGAGCGAGCCCGGGCCGGCGTAGCCGACCGGACCCCGCACCGTCACCGGTTCCTGCTCGGGCCGCGGCTGGCGGGCGAGCGCGATGAGCACGCCGACCGCGGTCAGCACACACCCCCCGAACAGGCTCCAGACCAGCAGCGCGCCGTACCCGATCCCGTGGCCGGCCACGAGCACGGTGAGCATCCAGAGCAGGCCGAGCGGCGTGTAGTGCAGGGTTGCGGCGTAGTACAGCGCGACCCCGGCCAGCGGCAGGAGACCGAGCAGCAGGAGCATCGCCCGCACCGGCCGGGGCAGCCGCAGGTCGGGGCTCAGCGCGAGCAGCCACAGGTGCAGGCCGGGCACCACGAGCAGGGCCGCGTACGGGTTGATCAGCCACAGCAGGACGGTGACCACGCAGGCGACCACCAGCAGACCGGCCGTCGCCCCCTCGGTGGCCGTGTCCCGGCCCGGGCCGCGCGTGCGGACCTTGGGCAGGGCGAAGCGCAGCGCGACCGGGCGCAGCAGCGCGACCGTGGCCAGCGCGATCAGCCCGGCGAGCACGAGCACGGCCCAGCCCCCCGACGGCGTCGGGATCGTCCCGGGGCCGATCGGGCCCGGAGGCGCGAACGGGATCAGGCCGGCCAGCCGCGCGAGCAGGACGAGCCCCGCGACGAGCAGGAACGGGACCGACGCGGCCAGGGTCAGGGCCGACCAGCGCCAGAGCGGATGCCCGCGCCGGCGCGCGCGGGCCAGGGCATCGATCGCGGTCAGCGCGACCGGGACGATCAGCGCGAGCACGAACAGCGACAGCGCCCAGCCGGGGACGACCTTGCCGTCGAGCAGCACGTAGGCCGAGGACGCGGGGATCTCCGGGCCGGCGTCCAGCGCGGAGATGGTGGCCAGCAGGCTGCGGCCGACGGCGGTGATCTGATCCACCCCGGCGGTGGCGCTGCGGGGCGGCGCGCCTCGTTCCCCGCTCAGGGAGACGTACACCGCCGGCACGCCGAGATCGCCGAAGGCCGCCTGGCCCGACAGGGTGAGCGGGAAGGCGAGGTGCAGGTACTGGCCGAACAGGCTCGTCGCCGCTGGACCGAGCGAGGCCTGCGCACGCAGCTCGGCCCCGAGCGTGTTGCGCAGCAGCGGATCCGCGACCCGAGGCGAGGTCGACCACGGCACCACGACCGGCTGCTGCAGCCGGCGGCTGGCGATGTCGCCGACGACGAGCACGGCGTCGATCGGCCCCGCGACGCGGGCGGCCAGCCGCAGCACTCCGGCCATCCCCTGGGTGCCCGAGGTCGACGCGAGCACCACCGTGCGCCGCAGCGTCTCCCCGGCCAGGTCACGTCCGAGCTCGAGCAGGGTGGCGGTCGCCGAGGCGGTCGCCGTGGCCGGGGATCCGCGCGCGTCGCGGGGGGCGACGATGACCAGGCTGCCGCTCTGGACGCTGCCCGGACGCACGGCGACGACGTTCTCGATCGGGCGCTCGCCGTCGGCGGTCTGGGCCGGGAAGGTGTCTGTGCTGACCGTGTACCCCTGCCTGGCCAGGCCCTGGGGACCGCTGACGATCTGCGTGGCGATGTCGTCGTCGGCGGCCGAGCCGGGCGGGCGCTGCGGATAGTCCCGGGCCAGTGTGGCCGTCTCTGAGGCCACGTTCTGACCGTTGAACGCGTCCGGGGCCAGCGGCGAGGTGAGCGCGCCGCGCTGGTCCCCGAGCGAGAACGCGAGCACGAGGACGGCGAGCACCACCACCGCCAGCCCACTCCGGTAGATGCGCGGATCGAGCATCGACCCCTTTATAGCGGCCCTTCCCGGACCGTCACGGGCCTGGTCGGGAGGGGAAAACCCCTACTCTTGCATCGCAGAGGGAGTTTGCCCGACCGATCCGCGCGCATCCTGCTCGTCGACGATGAGCAGTCGATCCAGACCCTGCTCTCCTATCCCCTGCGCAAGGAGGGGTACGAGGTCGTCCAGGCCACCGACGGCCGCCAGGCCCTGGACCGCTTCCAGGAGCAGCCCTTCGACCTCGTCGTACTCGACGTGATGCTGCCCCTCCTCGACGGCCTGGAGGTGTGCCGGCGGCTGCGCTCCCACAGCGCGGTGCCGATCATCATGCTCACGGCCAAGTCCGAGGAGATCGACAAGGTGGTGGGCCTCGAGCTCGGCGCCGACGACTACATCACCAAGCCATTCTCGCTGCGGGAGTTCTCCAGCCGGATCAAGGCCGCCCTGCGACGGGCCGAGATGAGCCGCCCGGTCCAGACCGATCCCGATGAGTCCCCGCTGCAGGTCGGCGCGCTGAAGATCGACTTCCCCAAACGCCTGGTGCGGATCCGCGGGGCCGACGCCGCGCTGACCTACGTGGAGTTCGAGATCCTGTCGGCCCTGGCCCGCGCCCCCGGGCGCGTGTTCACGCGCGACATGCTGCTGGCCCGCGTCTGGGGTGACTCGGCCTACCGCGACCCGCGGACGATCGACGTCCACATCCGACACCTGCGTGAGAAGGTCGAGACAGACCCCAAGGATCCCGAGTACCTGTTCACGGTCCGTGGGGTCGGCTACCGGTTCCGCGACACCGAGCCGTGAGCGCGCGGTTGCCGCGGATCGGGCGGCTCTCGCTGGCCAGCAAGCTGGCCGTCGTCTTCTTCACGATCACGCTGCTGGCCATCGGGGCGCTCTACCTCTACGTGGCGCCGGGGCTGCAGTCGCGCCTGCTCGACGCCAAGCAGCGCGAACTGGCGGCCAGCGCGCTGGCCCACTCGCAATCGATCCGCCGCACCGTGGGCAGCTCGACCGCGCTGCCGCGGGTCAGGGCGCTGGTCGCGCGGACCGGCGGAACCTCGGGCGACCGCGTCACACTCCTGTCGGTCAACCGCGTGCTCGGCGCTCTGCAGCTGTCCGTCGAGGCTGATTCCAGCAACCCGGCCGCCGGCGGCCGGCTGCGCTTGCAGACCGCGTACCGCGCGATCGCCGCCCGCCGTCCCGTCACCGGGTCCGAGGGCGCCGGAAACGGCTTGATCGTCGAGTCGGCGGTGCCGATCGCCTACGCGGGACGCGTGGTGGCGGTGATCGTCTTCTCCACCCCGGTCGGCGACATCGTGCACACCGTGGCGACCGTGCGGCACGAGATCCTGTTCGCCGGGGCGATCACGCTCGCCCTCGCACTGGTCGCCAGCTACGTCGTGGCACGCGCGCTCACGCGGCGGGTCAAGCGCCTGGAGCTCGCCGCCCGCCAGGTCACCGCGGGCGCGTTCGGCCCGCCCATCCCGGTGGACTCCAGCGACGAGCTCGGTGCGCTGGCCCAGGCCTTCAACGACATGCAGGTCCAGCTCGAAGCGCTCGAGCAGACGCGCAAGAAGTTCATCGCCACCGCGTCGCACGAGCTGCGCACGCCGGTCTTCTCCCTGGGGGGCTTCCTCGAACTGCTCGAGGACGATGAGCTCGACCCCGAGACGCGCCGTCGCTTCCTGGATCAGGTGCGCGACCAGGTCAACCGCCTGGGCAAGCTCTCGGTCGACCTGCTCGATCTCTCCCGCCTGGAATCCGGCTCGCTCGAGCTGCGACCGGAGACCGTCGATCTCGGCGAGCTGACCAGATCGGTCTCCGGTGAATTCGAGCCGACGCTGGCCCAGCAGGACGCCCGACTCGAGCTGCGGCTGCCCGTGCGGCGCATCGAGGCGCAGTGCGACCCCGTGCGCGTGGCTCAGATCATGCGGATCCTGATCGACAACGCACTGACCCACAACCCGCCGGGGACGCATGTCGTCGTCACCGCCGCCCGCAACGACGGGCGCGTCCGCCTGGCCGTCCGCGACGACGGCACCGGCATCGACGCCCGAGCCGCCCAGCGCATCTTCGAGCCGTTCTACACCGCCGACGCCGCCCGCGGCTCGGGGCTCGGGCTGGCCATCGCCTCCGAGCTGGCCGAGCGCATGTCGGGGGCGCTGTCGGTGGACTCCGGTGCGGGCCGCACCGAGTTCACGCTCGAGATCCCGGCCTGAGACCGGCGGGCACCCGCGTCGTCGCGCCCGGCCCGATCCGGGGCGCGCACGAGAGCCCGGCGTCCGCGTGCGGGACGTGGCGGTGAAGCGCTAGAAGTCCCAGTCGGCGAGCAGGCGCAGCCACGCCTCGCTGCGCGTGGGGAAGGCGGGGATCACATGCCGCAGGCGGCGCAGCGGCACCTCTCCGACGATCGCGATCGTCACCCCGTGCAGCCACTCGGCCACCTCGGGACCGGTCAGGGTGGCGCCGACGATCACCTCCCGTGACTCGTCGACGACGATCCGCGCCCGCGCCGGCGCGTTGCGGCCGATGAAGCTGCCGCCCGGCGTCTGGGCGATCTCCGCATCGACCGCGCGGGCCGGAATCCCGTCCTTCAGCGCCTGCTCGAGCGTGCGCCCGACCGAGGCGACCTGCGGCTCGGTGAACACGACCTGGGGTGAGAGCGGACCGTCCCACTCGGCGCGCGCGTCGCGGTTCATGATCTGGGCCGCGGCGATCCGGCCCTGGTACTTGCCCGCGTGGGTGAGCAGCGCGCGGTGGTTGACGTCGCCGATCGCGTACAGCCAGTCGCGTCCGGGCACGCGCATCTCGTCGGTGACCGTGATCGACTCCCCGGGGGCCAGCCCGACGGTCTCCAGACCGAGATCATCGGTGTGCGGCCGCCGGCCGACGGCGACCAGCAGCTCGTCGCTGACCAGCTCCGCGTCGTCGGCGAGGGTGAGGACGAACGTCCCGGCGTCGCGCCGGGCCCGCACCGCCTCGGCGCCGACGCGCACGTCGACGCCGTCGTCGCGCAGCGCCTCGGTGACCTGCTCAGAGGCGAACGGCTCCTTGCCGGCCAACAGCGAGGGAGCGGCCTCGACGAGCGTGACCTGCGCGCCGAGCGAGCGCCAGGCCTGCGCCAGCTCGCACCCGACGGGCCCGCCCCCGAGCACGGTCAGCCGAGCCGGCACCGTCTTGGCGGTGGTACCGGACCGGTTGGTCCACGGCCGGATCTGCTCCAGGCCCTCCACCGGCGGATAGGCCGCGCCGCTGCCCACCGCGATGACGACCGCGCGGCGCGCGGTGAGGAGCTCGTCGCCGACCCGGACCCGGCGCTCGCCCTCCAGCCGGCCCTGGCCGCGGACCAACGTGATCCCGCGGTCCTCGATCCAGGGCAGCTGCACGGAATCGTCGAGATCGTGGATGACCTCGTCGCGGCGCTCCAGCACGGCCTCGGCGTCGAGATGGGCGCGCTCGGTGGCCACCCCGGGGACGCGGCGGGTCTCGGCCAGCACGGCCTGGGGCCGCAGCAGGGCCTTGGCCGGCATACAGGCCCAGAACGAGCACTCGCCGCCGACCAGCTCACGTTCGATCAGCGCGACGTCCAGGCCCTCCTGGCCGAGCGCACCGGCGCACACCTCACCGGCCGGCCCCGCCCCGATGACGATGACGTCGTGCTCGCTCATGCCGCTGGCGGTGACGCGGGGTCCACGCTGACCACCCTAGAGGGTCGCGGCCGCCGGCCCGCCCGGTCGCTGTGGGCCGTGCCGGCACCCGGTGCGTCGCGGCCGGGAGGCCTTGGGGGTGCCCGGTCAACAGACCTCGCGCAGACGGCCCGTCTCGACCTCGAACACGAACCCGCGCACCGCCCCCGTGTGGGGGACGAACGGCGAGGCCTTGATGCGTGCGATCGAGCGGCGCACGTCGTCGTCGAGGTCGATGAAGGCCTCCGGCGACCAGTTCGGCCGCACCCCGGTGTCGCGCTCGATCGCGTCCTTGAGCTCGTCGTCGCGGAAGGTGAGCATCCCGCAGTCGGTGTGGTGGACGAGCACGATCTCCTGCGTGCCGAGCAGGCGCTGGGAGATGACCAGGGAGCGGATGGTGTCGTCGGTGATCACGCCCCCCGCATTGCGGATCACGTGCGCGTCGCCGATGGCCAGCCCGAGCGCGGCGAACAGATCCAGTCGTGAGTCCATGCAGGCCACGATCGCCAGCCGGCGGGCGGGCGCGACGGCCATCCCCGCCTGGTCGAAGGTCGCGGCGTATTCGGCGTTGTGGGCGATCAGCTCGTCGGCGTTGCTCATGGCGATGGTCTCCTGACGGGGGGTGTTCACGAGGGTGATAAGTACCCCGGGGCGGGGCATGAGATAGTCCTGATGATGTCCGAAGCGACGCCTCTCGTCCTGGTCTCCAATCGCGGGCCGGTCACCTTTCAGCCCGGTGGCGGGATCAAACGCGGTACCGGAGGGCTCGTCACCGCCCTGATCGGGCTGGCCTCGCACCGGCCCGTCACCTGGGTGGCCTCGGCGATGACCGACGAGGACGTCGAGGCGGCCAACCGCGCGGGAGGCCGGCCGTTTCCGGTCTCCACCGAGGACGGCGACGAGTACCGGGTCAAGCTGGTGGCCTCCGACCCCGACGCCTACGACGGCTTCTACAACATCATCGCCAACCCGATGCTGTGGTTCATCCAGCACTACCTGTGGGATCTCTCCAACGCACCGGACATCCGCCGCAACGAGACCGAGGCCTTCGAGTTCGGCTACAACGCGGTCAACGAGGACCTGGCCAACGCGGTCTTAGAAGAGGTGGCCGACCAATCCGAGCCGGTCGTGATGGTCCACGATTACCACCTCTACACGCTGCCCGCCCTGATCCGCCGCCAGCGGCCCGACGCCTTCCTGCATCACTTCGTCCACATCCCCTGGAGCCAGCCCGACTCCTGGCGGGTGCTGCCCACGGTCATCCGGCGGGAGATCTACGACGGGATCCTGGCCAACGACATCGTCGGCTTCCACACCCGGTCCTATCGTCACAACTTCCTGCAGTGCTGCGCCGACCTGATGGGCTACGAGGTCGACTTCAACGGCGGGGTGGTCAGGGTCGGGGACCGCGAGGTGTGGGTGCGGGCCTACCCGCTGCCGATCGACGCCTCCGCCGTGCAGGCGGTCGCGCGGCGCTCCCGGGTGCACGAGTTCGAGGGCGAGCTGTTGCGACGGCGCCGCGACCACCTGATCCTGCGCGTCGATCGCGCCGACCTGAGCAAGAACGTGCTGCGCGGCTTCAGCGCCTTTGACACCTTCCTCGAGCAGCATCCCGAGTTCCGCGAGAAGGTGACCTTCATCGCCCAGCTGATGCCGTCGCGGACCGACGTGGCCGAGTACGCCGAGTACCTGGAGCGCATCGAGGCGGTGGTCGCGGTGGTCAATCACCGTCATGGATCACCGGACTGGATGCCGATCCAGCTCAAGCTGCGCGACGACCTCGAGGAGGCGGTGGCCGCCTACAAGCACTACGACGTGCTGATGGTCAACGCGATGTTCGACGGCATGAACCTGGTGGCCAAGGAGGGGCCGATGGTCAACGAACGGGCGGGCGTGTCGCTGCTGTCGGAGAACACCGGCGCCCACGAGGAGCTCGGGGAGTTCGCGCTCTCGGTCAACCCGTTCGACATCCAGGAGCTGGCCGACTCGATCCATGCCGCGCTGACGATGCCCCGCGACGAGCGCGAGCGGCGCCTCGCGGGCCTGCGGCGCGTCGTCACGGCGCGCACCCCGGGAGATTGGATCGATGAGCAGGTGGCCGACATCGGGCGCAAGGACGCCGCCGCGCGGGCGATGATCGAAGCCGAGTAGCGCGCGGGCCCGGGCGGCGCGGCGAGAGCTACCGCGGACGAGCGCGCGTCGGAGCGGCTCCCCCAACGGCAGCTCGAGCGAGCGGTCGCCATCCGGGGCGTTCTGGCTGCCGTTGCTATATTCGGCCCCGCCGCCCTCCGGCGTTTTCCCATGCCCAGCGACCCCACGCTCTACGACCTCATTCTGCTGCTCTCGCTCGAGAGCGAGGATGACGTGCGGGCGAAGGTCGTCTCCGATGTCGAGGCGGCGATCGCCAACGGCGGCGGCGAGGTGGTCCGCAACCAGCCCTGGGGTCGGCGCGCCACGACCTTCCCGATCCGCCATGAGTCCGAGGCCGAGTACCACCTGCTTCAGTTCACCGGCCCGTCGGTGCTGCTCGAATCGCTCACGCACAGCCTCGGCATCGCTGATGAGGTGCTCCGCTTCAGGATCATCAAGGTCATCCCCGGCACCCCCGAGCCGCCGGAGAACCCCCCGCCCGTCCTCGCCGGAGCGCCCGCTTCGGGCGGTACGGACGAGCGCGACGGCGACGCCTGAGCGCCGTCTCTGGCACGACTCTGCATCGCCGTGCTACGGCTTTGTCACGTGTGTGCGACGTTCTTGCCCCAATTTCCGCAGTCGCGCCGGTGGACGCCTGACCTGTGCCTAGACTCGGCCCCAGGCGAGTGAACTTCCGAAAGGAGCCATTGCGATGGCAGGCAGCAACATCAACCGCGTGATCCTCACCGGCAACCTCACGAAGGACCCCGAGCTGCGGGCGCTGCCCAGTGGCACCCCGGTCTGCGGGCTGCGGATCGCGTGCAACGGACGGCGTCGCACGCCCGAGGGCCAGTGGGAGGACGTCGCCAACTACTTCGACGTCAGCGTGTTCGGCCAGCAGGGCGAGAACTGCAACAAGTTCCTGACCAAGGGCCGCGGCGTGGCCATCGACGGACGGCTGCGCTGGCGGGAGTGGAATGACCAGGAAGGCAAGAAGCGGCAATCAGTCGATATCATCGCTGAGACCGTGCAGTTCCTCGGCGGCGGTGACGGCGCCGGTAGCGGAAACGGGAATGGCTTCTCCAGCAGCGCTCGCGCCGCGGAGAGCGACATCCCGATCGACACCGGCGACTTCGTCTCCGCGCCCGTGGGCGGCGGTGCCGCCGACGACGACATCCCGTTCTGAGTCGTCGCGGGACGAAGGCTTAAAACAGGTCAGGAGAAGACGTGGCGAAGCAACGTAGAAGGCCGGTTCGCCGGCGCGACAGGAAGGGCGGGCCCACCTCGGGCCGTCGTAAGCCGTGCCCGTACTGCCGCGACAAGGTCGACCAGGTCGACTACAAGGACATCTCGGCGCTCCGTCGCTTCATCTCCGATCGCGGCAAGATCCGCACGCGCCGGATCACCGGTGCCTGCCGTCGGCATCAGAGCCAGGTCGCCCGCGCGGTCAAGCGCGCACGTGAGCTAGCCCTGCTGCCGTACGTGGCAGAGGGCAGCGGGGACCACCGTGAGCGGGGTGGCCGCTCCTACGAGCGGTAGCGGAGGTCGACTCGTGCCGAGGGCAATCCTCCTCCAGGACGTCGAGACGCTGGGCGAGCGCGGTGCCGTCGTGGACGTCTCCGCCGGGTACCTGCGCAATTTCCTGATGCCGCGCAAGCTGGCCGAGGCAGCGACGAAGTCCTCGATCGAGGCGGCCACCCAGCGGCGCGAAGCCGCCGAGCGCGCCGAGCGCGAGGCCGTCGACCGGGCGCGCGACAATGCCGCGCTGCTCGGGCGCACGGTCCTGACGATCCCGCAGCAGGCCGGGGACGACGGTCGCCTGTTCGGCTCGGTGACCACCCAGGACATCGCCGACGCGATCCGCGAGGCACGCGGAATCCGCATCGACCGGCGCAAGATCCACCTCGACGATCCGATCCGCAACATCGGCACCTACATGGTCGTCGTTGAGGTCACCGACGAGGTGACGGCGACCATCAAGACGATGGTCGTCGCGGCGTAGCGGCCGCAACCTCGCCCGGCCGCCCAAAAGGTTCGCACCGACACCTTCTCGTCTGGTAGGTTCGACGGGGGAAGGTGTCGAGTGACCTCAGGGGGTTGTCATGAATCGAGCTTCGGGACGTGGTGTGCTGGCAGCGCTGTCGATCGTCGTCGCGCTGCTGATGATGGGCGGGTCCGCGAGCGCGGCCTACAAGCCGTACTCACTGACGATCACGACAGCGGGTACGACCTACAACTCCCAGGCCGGAATCACCGGGAGCGGACAGACCGTCACGATCACGGCGACGATCGTCAACGAGGACTCCCAGCAGCAACTGGGGTCCGTTGACCTCTATGTTCCGTCATCGATCTCCGTGCTGGGAACGCCCAGCATCTCCCTACCAGCTCCGGCCTACGTGACGTGCGGTGACTCGGCCTGCTCGGAGCTCGACCTGCGCAACCTCGCCCTGCCCTACCAGGGCGCCGTAACGGTGACGGTCACGGCCAGAACGGCTGCGTGCGTCTCCGGCCAGCAGACGTGGCAGTCAGTCGTCAAGCAGGCGAACGACTTCAGCGGTTCTCCGGGGAATGACTTCAACCTCGACACCGGAGATTCCACTCTCTACACGACCCTCGACGGTGCCTGCAAGCTCACCTTTGTGAAGGAGCCGGCCAGCGCGCAGGTGGGCGCTGGAATCACGTCCATCGCGTACAACCCCGCCGGTGCTCCGATCTCAGTTGAGGTCCTCGGACCGAGCGGGACGACGGCGGTACCCGGCTCGCAGGCAACCGTCGATCTCGCACCCGGCACCGGTACGCCCGGCACCCTCGGCGGCGTCACCAGCGCAGTGGCCGATGGCTCGAGCGCCGCGCTGGCCACGTTCACCAGCGCGAGCGGTAACGGGCCGACGCTGAGCCAGCCCGGTCTCGGCGACACGCTGGTCGCCTCCAGCGGAACCCTGAGCTCCGCGACGTCGACGTCATTCGATGTCCAGACGGTCGTCGCGACTTGCCAGTCAGGCAGCTCCTGCACGGCCCAGCTCGGTTCCACGTCCAACAACGCGTCGCTGTCGCTGAGCTCGGGTACCGACCCGGGCACGCTGGTGGGATCGCAGTTCACCTCATCTGCGCTGGAGAGCTCGATCTGCGCCGGGTACGCCTCGACCGACCCGAACGTCTACGACTCGCAGTTCATCTCCTCGACATCGTCGAGCCGGACGGAGACGGACACGCTGCAGTTCGCCCCGGCCAAGGCGCTGAAGGGCGGTACCCCTGAGATACTCAAGGACCAGCAGATCTGCTTCGGCTCGACGGTCCCGTTCGTGACGGCTTCGGGGGCGGAAGCGACGCCGACCACGATCGATGGCGTAACCATCTACGCGGGGATCCTGCCGACCTGCACCGGCAGCACCAGTGGTCCGTGCCACGACCGCCGGCAGGACACGACCGTGCCCGACATCAACAGCCCCACTGGCTACGACATCGTGCTCGTCGACATCCTGCCCGCCTTGTGGGCGGCCGATCCCTACCGCTGCTAGGCGATAGCCCGACTGAACATGTCGCGCTCGGCGGCTCCAACCAGAGCCGCCGGGCGCGGCAGCCACCCCACGTGGAGGCGCTCGAGGATCGCGTCGCGCTCCTCGACCCCTGACACGAGCACGCCCAGGGCAACGAGGAGATCGAGGGCCGCGGCGGTGTCGTAGTCGGTCCCGGAGAAGCTGGCCGCCTCGAGCGACCGTTCGAGCTCGCCGACCGCCGGATCGCTGCGCCCGAGCCGGATCAGCGCAATGGCCCGCACTCGCCGCAGCAGGGCCACGTTGCGGTTGTCCAGCGACAGGAGCCGGTCGGCCATGGCCAGCGCGGTCGAAGGGTCGCCGCCAAGCGCCTCGCCCTCGGCGAGATAGGCCTTGGCTGCACCCACATAGATAGCGAGGTTGAGAGAGCTCAAGCCATCCCCGGCCTCTTCCAAGAGTGCGCGGCCGTCCTCGTAGCGCCCCTCGCGCACGGCCAACCGGCCGAGCAGCATCGTGGCGAAGGCTGCCCCGTGCTTCTGGCCGATCGAGGTGTACACGCGCCGCGCATGGGTGAGCGTCGTCATGGCCTCTGAAAGCCGTCCCTGGTCGGAGAGGATCTCGCCGATGTTGAGCTCGCCCGTGGCCGCCACGTCGAGGTTGCCGCCGCGACGGCTGAGCTCAGCTCCGCGCCGGTACAGGTCGATGGCGTCGTCCCAGCGTCCCTCCTCGTAGGCGACGGCACCCAGGTTGATGGTGACCCGCGCCTCGCGTTCGGGGTCCCCGAGCTGCGAGTAGATCTCGATGGCGCGCCGGGAGTGCACGGCCTCATCACGGCGCCCGCCGTCGATCAGGG
>DASSZP010000110.1:0-40392 GCA_035713465.1 Solirubrobacteraceae bacterium
TTTCCGCGGACCACCGATCGGTCGCTCGCCGTCAGGATCCGGGCGACCGAGCGATATCTCGGCGGTTGAGATGACCACGATCTCGCGCCCGGACGCGCGGCGCCAGTGGTGAGCGATGAAATGGTCGCTCGCGAACGGCCCGCTCGGTGTGGGCCGGCGGACCGCGGGGTGGCCGGCGGACCGCGGGGTGGCCGATGGACCGGGGGGTGGCCGGCGGACCGCCCGGGGTGGCCGGCCGGGGCGCCAGGCGACGAGGTCGACTCAGGTCCGGGCGGCGGACAAAGGAACGCGAGGGCTGCCCACCGCACGGGACCGGGGGCTGCGGTGGAACAACCCTCGCGTGAAGGTAATGTACTCAGGCGTTGTCGCCTAAACCCGCGGCGGGGCGATTTCAGTCAGGAACCGGACCAGCCGGGGCGCTGCCGGCGACCCGCGCGGGGCGGCCCGGGGCCGACAGGAGCAGCCCGACGCCGGCCGTGATGATCAGCACCGCCGCCCCGAGGGTCTCCAGGTAGAAGCCGGCCGCGGGGGAGGAGGCGGCAATTGCGAAGTGGGTCGCGGCCGAGCCGATCAGACCGGTCTGCTGGGCGTCGGGCAGATCACCGACCAGCGCGATCACCGCCGCGACCAGGCCGACGACGCCGAGGACGGCCAGGGCCAGCCGCGAGCGTGCCCGCCAGGCGCCGAGCGACATCAGGGCGGCCAGCACCGCGAGCGGGACCAGGGCCCACGAGTCGTGTGAACCGGTCGATACGCTCGTCACGCCGCTGCCGCGGACGCTCGTGCGGACCGTCAGCAGGGGCGTGAATTCCGCCGCCAGCAGCAGGATCGCTCCGGCCAGACCGCCGACCAGCAGGGCGAGCGCGGCACCGCCGGACAGCCCCTGGAGCGGCGCTCGGGCGCCCCCGGAAGGGCCCGAGAAACCCTGATCCCCTCTGCTATATTCGCTCTCCGCCCCGGGTCGGATCGCGTTCATGTGTGCCCGCCCCCGGGTCCACACCTTTCCTTCAATGGAGACGCTGACCAACTAGGAATCCGCCCGGCCTCGACACCTGCGTCGTAATCGGGCCCACTGGGCCCTTTTTCATGACTGCAGCCGGACACCGCCGACTCCACCTCCAACGCCACCACACTCATGCCACGCAAGTTCACTCTCCAGAAGACTCGAAACATCGGGATCATGGCGCACATCGACGCCGGTAAGACGACGACCGAGCGCATCCTCTATTACACCGGACGCACCTACAAGATGGGTGAGGTTCACGAGGGCGCGGCCGTCATGGACTGGATGGAGCAGGAGCAGGAGCGCGGCATCACCATCACCTCCGCGGCCACCACGGCCGAGTGGAAGGACCACCGGATCAACATCATCGACACGCCGGGCCACGTCGACTTCACGGTCGAGGTCGAACGGTCGCTGCGTGTGCTCGACGGCGCGATCGCGCTGTTTGACTCGGTGGCCGGCGTTGAGCCGCAGTCCGAGACGGTCTGGCGCCAGGCCGACAAGTACCACGTCCCGCGCATCGCCTACATCAACAAGATGGACCGCATCGGCGCCAACTTCACGGCGGGCGTACAGACGATGATCGATCGCCTCGGCGCTCGGCCGGTGCCGATCCAGCTGCCGATCGGGGCCGAGTCCGAGTTCCTGGGGATCATCGACCTGGTCGAGAACCACGCGGTCATCTACAACGACGATCTGGGCAAGGACCAGGAGGTCGTCCCGATCCCCGAGGATCAGGTGGAGCGCGCCGCCGAGGCCCGCGAGTTCCTGCTCGACGAGCTGTCGAACTTCGACGACGAGCTCACCGACATGATCCTCGAGGAGCAGGAGATCCCGGTCGAGGTTCTCAAGGAGTCGATCCGCAAGGCCACGCTGAACATCCAGCTGACCCCGGTCCTGTGCGGTTCGAGCTTTAAGAACAAGGGCGTGCAGCCGCTGCTGGACGCGGTCATCGCCTACCTGCCCAGCCCGCTCGACGTGCCGCCGGTGGAGGGCCTTGAGCCCGACAAGTCGGCCGAGACGGGGGAGTCCCCTGCGGTCCGCCACGCCTCCGACGAGGAGCCGTTCGCCGCGCTGGCCTTCAAGATCATGGCCGACCCCTACGTCGGCAAGCTCACCTACTTCCGCGTGTACTCCGGCAAGCTGAGCGCCGGCTCGCGGGTGCTCAACGTCTCCAGCGGGCGCACCGAGCGGATCGGCCGCATCCTGATGATGCATGCCAACGAGCGCGAGGAGCTCGAAGAGGTCTACGCGGGCGACATCGCCGCCGCCGTGGGCATCAAGCAGGTCGTCACCGGTGACACCCTGGCCGCGCCCGACAAGCCGATCAAGCTCGAGACGATCGTGTTCCCCGAGCCGGTCATCAAGGTCGCGATCGAGCCCAAGACCAAGGCCGATCAGGAGAAGATGTCGGTTGCCCTGGGCCGTCTGGCCGAGGAGGACCCCACCTTCCAGGTCCAGACCAACGAGGAGACCGGGCAGACCGAGATCTCCGGGATGGGCGAGCTGCACCTCGAGGTGCTGGTCGACCGGATGATGCGCGAGTACAAGGTCGACGCCAACGTCGGCCGGCCGCAGGTCTCCTACCGGGAGACGATTCGCGGCACCGCGCAGAAGATCGAGGGCCGTTTCGTGCGCCAGACCGGCGGCTCGGGCCAGTACGGCATCGTCTACATCGATGTCGAGCCCGCGCCCGGCGAGGGCTTTGACTTCATCAACAAGATCAAGGGCGGCTCGATCCCGACCGAGTTCATCCCGGCGGTCGAGAAGGGCGTCGAGGACGCGATGTCCAACGGACCTCGCGCCGGGTACCCGCTCGTCGATGTGCGCGTGACCCTCACCGACGGCAAGTACCACGACACCGATTCGTCGGAGATCGCCTTCCGGGTGGCCGGCTCGCTGGCCCTCAAGGAGGCCGTGGCCCGCGCCAAGCCGGTGCTGCTCGAGCCCGTGTTCTCGGTCGAGGTGGTCACGCCCGAGGAGTTCATGGGCGATGTGATCGGCGATCTGAACCGCCGGCGCGGCCAGGTCAACGGCATGGAGCAGCGCGGCAACGCGCAGGTCGTCACCGGCCACGTGCCGCTGTCGGAGATGTTCGGCTACGCGACCGACCTGCGCTCCAACACCCAGGGCCGGGCCACGTACACGATGCAGTTCGATCGGTACGAGGAGGTGCCGCCGAACATCGCCGAGAAGGTGATCAACGGCGAGAAGGAGACCGCGGGAGCGCGGTGAAGGACGGCCACCGCTGCGACGTAGCAGCAGTGGCGGACGGAAACTTATACCCTGTATGGGTTCGCGGCCACAGGTCACCCTGAGGCCCCCGGCGAACCGAATTCACTGAGCAAGAAGGAGCGACACCAAAGTGGCGAAGGCCAAGTTCGAGCGCGACAAGCCCCATGTCAACGTCGGGACCATCGGTCATATCGACCATGGCAAGACGACGCTGACCGCGGCCATCACCAAGGTGCTCCACGACAAGTTCGGCTCCGGCGAGGTCCGGTCGTTCGATTCGATCGACAACGCTCCCGAGGAGAAGGCTCGCGGCATCACGATCGCGACCTCCCACGTCGAGTACGAGACCGCCAACCGGCATTACGCCCACGTCGACTGCCCCGGTCACGCGGACTACGTCAAGAACATGATCACCGGCGCCGCGCAGATGGACGGCGCGATCCTGGTCGTGTCCGCGGCCGACGGCGCGATGCCCCAGACGCGTGAGCACATCCTGCTCGCCCGCCAGGTCGGCGTCCCGTACATCGTCGTCTTCCTCAACAAGGCCGACATGGTCGATGACCCCGAGCTCCTCGAGCTCGTCGAGGTCGAGATCCGCGACCTGCTGTCCGAGTACGACTTCCCCGGCGACGACATCCCGTTCGTGGTCGGCTCGGCGCTGAAGGCGCTGGAGGGCGACGCGGAGTACGAGCAGAAGATCCTCGACCTCGCCGAGGCTCTGGACACCTACATCCCGGAGCCCACGCGTGACCTGGACAAGCCGTTCCTGATGCCGGTCGAGGATGTCTTCTCGATCACCGGCCGCGGGACGGTGGCCACGGGCCGCATCGAGAGCGGGATCATCAAGGTCGGCGAGACGGTCGAGATCGTCGGCATCCGCCCGACCACGACCACGGTCGTGACCGGCGTCGAGATGTTCAAGAAGAACCTCGACCAGGGTCAGGCCGGCGACAACGCGGGCTGCCTGCTGCGTGGAACCAAGCGCGAGGACATCGAGCGCGGTCAGGTGCTGTGCAAGCCGGGTTCGATCACCCCGCACACCAAGTTCAAGGCCGAGGTCTACATCCTCAAGAAGGAGGAGGGCGGCCGTCACACGCCGTTCTTCACCGGCTACCGGCCGCAGTTCTACTTCCGCACGACCGACGTGACCGGCGTGGCCAACCTGCCCGAGGGCACGGAGATGGTCATGCCCGGTGACAACGTCCAGATGGAGATCGAGCTGATCCAGCCGATCGCCATGGACCAGGGTCTGCGGTTCGCGATCCGCGAGGGCGGCCGTACGGTCGGCTCCGGGGTCGTCACCGAGGTCATTCAGTAGCACCAGCCGTACCGGCGGCGGGCTCGTCTGAGTCCGCCGCCGTTGATTTCAGCCGGATACGAACGCACGGGGCGGGTCCCACACCCGGGGCTCGCCCTCAATCACGCAAACAGACAGAAACCTTCTCTCAAAGCAAAGTCGTGGCCACAATCGCCCAGAACAAAATCCGCATTCGCCTGAAGTCCTACGACCACACGGCGATCGAGACAGCGGCCAAGGAGATCGTTGAGACGGCGACGCGCACCGGCGCGACCGTCTCCGGTCCCGTGCCCCTGCCCACGGAGAAGAACGTGTATTGCGTGATCCGGTCCCCGTTCAAGGACAAGGACTCGCGCGAGCACTTCGAGATCCGTACCCATAAGCGTCTCATCGACATCCACCAGCCCACGCCCAAGACGGTGGACTCGCTCCAGCGTCTGGATCACCTGCCCGCCGGCGTGGACATCGAGATCAGGCTGGCGTCGTAGTCATGACCGCGATCCTCGCCAAGAAGCTGGGGATGACCCAGCGCTTTCTCGATGACGGTCGCGTCGAGCGCGTCACCGTGCTCGAAGCCGGCCCCTGCCCCGTGACCGCCGTGCGCACCAATGAGCGCGACGGCTACGAGGCCGTGCAGCTCGCCTTCGGCGTCTGCAAGGAGAAGCAGCTGACCCGGGCCGAGCTCGGTCACCTCAAGAAGGCCGATGCCTCGGCTCACCGTCACCTGGTCGAGTTCCGCGACGAGGCCGGCGAGCTGCTCGTCGGCGAGACCGTCACCGTGGAGGCCTTCGAGGTCGGGGCCAAGGTCAAGATCTCCGGCAAGTCCAAGGGCAAGGGCTTTCAGGGCACGATCAAGCGCCACAACTTCGCCTCCGGGCCCAAGAGCCACGGCTCGCACAACGTGCGCGCCCCGGGCTCGATCGGCGCCTCGGCCACGCCCTCGCGCGTGTTCAAGGGCATCCGCGGCCCCGGCCGGATGGGCGGCGGCCGGATCACCCAGCGGGGCCTGACCGTGGTCGAGATCATGCCCAAGCGCAACCTGATGCTGGTCCGCGGCGCCGTCCCCGGCCCGACCGGATCCACGGTGGAGGTGCGCACCGATGCCTAGGACCGCACAGAAGCTCGGCGGTGGGACCACCACCCTGGACGCCGACGCCTTCGAGGCCCGCTTCAACATGCCCCTCGTCCACGAGACCGTGCGCGCCGAGCTCAACGCCCGGCGCCAGGGCACCGCGTCGACCAAGACCCGCGGAGAGGTCCGCGGCGGTGGCGCCAAGCCGTGGCGTCAGAAGGGCACCGGTCGCGCTCGCGCCGGTTCCTCACGCTCCCCGGTCTGGACCGGCGGCGGTGTCGTCTTCGGCCCCTCCCCGCGCCACTACACCGGCAAGGTCAACCGCAAGGCGCGTCGCGCGGCCCTGCGCAGCGCGCTGTCGGTCCACGCCGAGCGCGAGTCGCTGGCCGTGTTTGACGCGACCGGCTTCGACGGCCCGGCCACCAAGCAGGCCGTCGGACTGCTCGCCGACTGGGGTGCCGCCTCGCCGACGCTCGTGCTGCTCACCGAGACCGAGGCCGCGGCCGGCAAGTCGTTTCGCAATCTGTCCCGCGTGGCCGTGATGCCCGTCGGCGACGCCGGCGTGGCCGACATCATCGGAGCGGCATCGCTGCTCGTCTCCGAAGCCGCGCTGCCGCAGCTGACCGCCCGCGCCAACGGCGCCGGCGCCGAGGAGGAGAGCAACTAGATGGACGCAAGCCAGGTCATCATCCGGCCCGTCGTCTCGGAGAAGTCGTTCGTCCTCGCCGAGGCCGGCAAGTACACCTTCCGCGTCGCCGACAAGGCGCACAAGACCCAGATCCGCCAGGCGATCGAGCTGCTGTTCGACGTCAAGGTGGTCGCGGTGCGGACCTCCTCGGTCAAGTCCAAGCCCAAGCGGCGCGGGCAGACCAAGGGCCGCAGCCGCTCATGGAAGAAGGCCATCGTGCAGGTGCGCGAGGGCGACACGATCCCGATCTTCCAGGCCTTCGAGGCGGCCGAGTAATGGCGATCCGCAAGCCCAAGCCCACCTCCCCCGGACGGCGCTTTGTCACCTACCCCGACTTCGCCGAGATCACCCGGTCCGAGCCCGAGAAGTCGCTGGTCGAGGGACTGAAGAAGTCCGGCGGTCGCAACTCCAACGGCCGCAAGACCTCCCGCCACCGTGGCGGCGGGGCCAAGCGCCTGTACCGCCGCATCGACTTCAAGCGGCGCAAGGATGGCATCCCGGCCAAGGTCGCCCACATCGAGTACGACCCCAACCGCTCGGCCTACATCGCGCTGCTGCACTACGCCGATGGCGAGAAGGCCTACATCCTGGCCCCGGCGCGCCTGCAGGTCGGCGCCACCGTGCAGTCCGGTGAGGGCTCCGACATCCGGGTCGGCAACTGCCTGCCGATGGGCAGCATGCCCCCCGGCACGATGATCCACAACGTCGAGCTGACCCCGGGGCGCGGCGGCCAGATGGGCCGTTCGGCCGGCGTCGGCATCCAGCTCCTGGCCAAGGACGGAGAGCACGTGACCCTGCGCCTGCCCTCGGGCGAGATGCGCATGGTCCGGGCCGAGTGCCGCGCCACCGTCGGCGTGATCGGCAACTCCGACCACCAGAACGTCAAGATCGGCAAGGCCGGCCGCAAGCGTCACATGGGCGTGCGGCCGCAGACGCGCGGCACCGCGATGAACCCGGTCGACCATCCCCACGGCGGCGGCGAGGGCTCGACGACGCCCGGCCGTCATCCCGTGACCCCCTGGGGCGTGCCGACCCTGGGCTACCGCACCCGCAAGAAGGGCAAGAGGTCCGACCAGATGATCGTTCGCGGTCGGAGAAGGGGAAAGGGTAAGCAGCGATGAGCCGTTCGAGCAAGAAGGGGCCGTTCGTCGAGGAACGGTTGATGGGCCGCATCGAGGCCATGAACGCCTCGGGCGAGAAGAAGATGATCCGCACCTGGTCGCGGGCGTCGACGATCTTCCCGGACATGGTCGGGCACACCATCGCCGTCCACGACGGCCGCAAGCACGTGCCCGTGTTCGTCTCGGAGTCGATGGTCGGCCACAAGCTGGGCGAGTTCGCGCCCACGCGGCTGTACCGCGGGCACGTGGGGACGGGTAAGAAGCGATGAGCGCCGAAGACAGCAAGCCGCTCGACGACGACGCGACCCCCGCTGCAGAGACGCCCGAAGCCGCAACCGCCGCCGAGACGGCGACAGGGGCTCCTGAGGCGCCGACGTCGGAAGAGGGAAGTCGAGCCGTCTCGGCGTCGGATGCGACTCCGGACGCGGCTGATGCGGAGTCCGCGTCGTCCGATGACGCGGCTGTCGCTCCGGCTGAGGTGGAAGCGGAGGCGCAGGCCCCTGCCGAGACCGAGACTGAGAAGCCCAAGCGGGCGCGGCGTTCGCGGGCCAAGGCCGCTGCCGATGCGCCCGCTGACGAGCCGGTGGCGGAGACCGCTGGCGAGGAGACGCCGGTGGCCGAGGAGCCGGTGGCCGAGGAGAAGCCGGCGCGCGGCGCCAAGCCCACGACGCCTGCGCCGACGCGGCGCCGCTCGCGGCGGCCCGACGGCGAGCCGGCTCCGGTCGTGCGCGCCCAGGCCAAGTACGTGCGCTCGTCGGCTCGCAAGGCCCGGCTGGTCTGTGACCACATCCGGGGCAAGAGCGTCGAGGAGGCGCGAGCTATCCTCGCTCTGACGCCGAGAGCGATCGCACGCGACTGGAGCAAGCTGCTGGAGTCCGCCGTGGCGAACGCCGAGCACAACCACGAGCTCGTCGGCGAGGACCTCTACGTCAAGGCGGTACACGCCGACGAGGGGCCCACCATCAAGCGGTTCCGGCCGCGCGCCATGGGGCGCGCCACCCAGATCCGCAAGCGCACCAGCCATCTGACGATCCTGCTCACGCAGAAGGACTAGCTAGACAACCATGGGTCAGAAAGTTCACCCCGAATCGATCCGCGTGGGCTACATCCACGACTGGAAGTCGAACTGGTTCAACGAGAAGAATTTCTCGGATTTCCTGGACGAGGACACGCGCATCCGCGGCCACATCGTCCGCCGCCTGTCGCACGCCGGCCTCTCGGACATCACCATCCGCAAGAACGCGGCCGAGGTCGAGGTCAACATCAACACCGCGCGTCCCGGCATCGTGATCGGCAAGTCGGGCTCCGAGGTCGATCAGCTGCGCCGTGATCTGCACCGGATCACCGGCAAGCAGGTCAAGGTCAACATCCTGGAGATCAAGCGCCCCGAGCTCGACGCTCGGCTCGTCGCGCAGTCGATCGCCGAACAGCTTCAGAACCGTGTCGCCTTCCGCCGCGCGATGAAGCGCGCGCTGACCAGCGCGATGCGCTCGGGCGCCAAGGGCGTCAAGGTCCAGGTCTCCGGTCGCCTGGGCGGTGCCGAAATGGCCCGCACCGAGAGCTACGCCGACGGCCGCGTCCCGTTGCACACGCTGCGGGCCGACATCGATTACGGCTTTCACGAGGCGCGCACGACCTTCGGCCGGATCGGCGTCAAGTGCTGGATCAACAAGGGCGAGATCATGCCCGAGGGTTACGCCGGCGCTGATCTGACGAGCATGGAGGACGCCGCTCCCCAGGCGCCCGAGCGCGGTGGCCGTGACGGCCGCGACGGACGGGGCCGAGGCCGCGGCGGTCGCGGTGGACAGGGTGGTGGCCCGGGCGGTCAGGGCGGCGGTCCCGGCGGTCGTGGCCGCGGCGGCCAGGGTGGTCGTGGCGGCGGTCCCGGCAGCCAGGGCGGTCGTGGCGGCGGTGGCTTCGGCGGCGGCGGTGGCTTTGGCGGCGCTGGTGGCCGTGGCGGCCAGGGCAGCGGCGGTGGTGGCCGTGGCGGTCAGGGCGGCGGCGGTGGCCGTGGTGGCCAGGGCGGCGGCTTTGGCGGTGGCGGTGGCCGTGGCGGTCAGGGCGGCGGCTTTGGCGGTGGCGGCGGCGGCCGTGGCGGTCAGGGCGGGGGTCCTCGCGGCGGCGGTGGCGGCCCGCGTGGCGGCCAGGGTGGCGGCGGCGGTGGCCGAGGCGGCCAGGGCGGCGCTCCCCGTGGTGGCTCTCAGGGTGGTGGTAACTGATGCTTGCTCCTAAGCGCGTCAAGCACCGCAAGCAGCATCGCGGCCGTCGGGCCGGGCTCTCTCGCGGTCAGGTCAAGGTGCAGTTCGGTGAGTACGGCCTCAAGGCCATGGACGCCGGCTGGCTGACCAACCGCCAGATCGAGGCCGCTCGTATCGCCATGACCCGTCGCATCAAGCGCGGCGGCAAGGTGTGGATCAACGTGTATCCCGACAAGCCCTTCACCAAGAAGCCGGCCGAGACCCGCATGGGCTCCGGCAAGGGCTCGCCCGAGGGCTGGGTCGCGGTGGTCAAGCCCGGCCGCGTCATGTTCGAGCTGGCCGGCGTGCCCGAGGACCTGGCCCGCGAGGCGATGCGCCTGGCCGGCCACAAGCTCCCGGTGCGCACGAAATTCGTCCTGCGAGAGGATGCTTGATGCGGACCTCCGAGCTGCGTGACCTCAACGACACCGAGCTGGCCGAGCAGGCCGCCACGGCGCGTCGTGACCTCTTCGGCCTGCGGTTCCAGCATGCGACCGGCGAGCTGGACAACACCGCCGGGCTGCGCCGGGCCAAACGCGAAGTCGCTCGCGTGCTGACCGTTCAGCGCGAGCGCGAGATCTCAACCCACAGTGAGCAGACCAATGGCTGACGAGAGCAACGACGAGAAGACAACCGAGGAGACCCCGGCGGCGCAGGCCCCCGAGGCCGCCGCCCCCGAGGCTCCTGAGGCCGAGGCGACCCCCGAGGTGCCCGAGGCTCCTAAGGCCGAGGCGACGCCCGAGGCTCCCGAAGCCGAGGTGACCCCCGAGCCGGCGGCCCCCGCCGAGCCCGAGGTGGTGCTGCCCCCCAAGGAGCGCCGCGCCGCCAATCGTGCCGCCAAGGCGGCCAAGGCTCCCGCGCGCAGCGCCCGGACCGACGAGGAGCGCCAGGCCGATCGGGTCGCCGCCCGGGCCCAGAAGGCCTCATCGCGGCGCACCAGCCGGGCCAAGGCCCGCGGCAAGCTCAGCCACGACGGCCCCGCGACCACGGAGCCGCGCGAGCGCGTCCCCGGGACGCAGAAGGTCCGCCAGGGCGTCGTCGTCTCCGACAAGGCCGACAAGACGATCACCGTGCGCATCGACGTCGCCCGGCGCCACCGGCGCTACAAGAAGATCGTCCGGACCTCCAACACGCTGCATGCGCACGACGAGCGCAACGACGCCAACATCGGCGACACGGTCGTCGTCCGCGAGTCCCGGCCCCTGTCGCGCACCAAGCGCTGGCGCCTGGTGCAGGTCGTGGAGCGGGCCAAGTGAGTCGCGTCGCGGCTGAGCAAGGGAGTCACTCGTGATCCAGAACGAGACCCGACTGCGCGTGGCCGACAACACCGGCGCGCGCGAGATCCTCGTCATCCGCGTCCGCGGCGGCTCGCGCCGGCGCTACGCCGGGGTCGGCGACACGATCACCGCCACCGTCAAGACGGCCAGCCCCAACGGCTCGGTCAAGAAGGGCGAGGTCGTGACCGCGGTCGTCGTGCGCACCCGCAAGTCCTACGGACGCGACGACGGCACCTACATCGCCTTTGACGAGAACGCCGCCGTGATCATCGACGCGGCCAACAACCCGCGCGGGACGCGCATCTTCGGCCCGGTGGCGCGCGAGCTGCGCGACCGCAACTTCATGAAGATCGTCTCGCTCGCCCCGGAGGTGCTCTGATGCCCGCACGGATCCGGACCGATGACGAGGTGATCGTCATCAGCGGCAAGGACCGCGGCAAGAAGGGCAAGGTCCTGCGCGTGGACCCCAAGAAGGAAAAGGTCTACGTGGAAGGGCTCAATATCATCAAGCGCCATCAGCGCCCGACGCAGACCGCCACCGGCCAGCAGGCCGGCGGGGTCATCGAGCGCGAGGGGCCGATCCATGTGTCCAACGTGATGCTGATCGACCCCAAGGACGGAAAGCCCACCCGCGTGGGCATCGAGATCGCCGACGGCAAGCGGTTGCGCATCGCCAAGCGCAGCGGCGCCCGGCTCGACTAGCAGACGACGAGAGACGCGTAGACATGCCCACCACCACCGCACGACTGAAAACCCGATACCTCGAGGAAATCCGCCCGGCGCTCATGGAGCGCTTCGGCTACTCGAGCGTGATGCAGGCGCCGCACCTGGAGAAGGTGACGGTCAACATGGGCTGCGGCGACGCCAAGCAGGACTCCAAGGTCCTGGACGCCGCCGCCGAGCAGCTGGCCACGATCACCGGGCAGAAGCCGAGCATCCGCCGCGCGCGCAAGTCGATCGCCCAGTTCAAGGTTCGCGAGGGCATGCCCGTCGGGGTGGCCGTGACGCTGCGCGGCGAGCGCGGCTACGAGTTCCTGGACCGGCTGATGTCGGTCGCGATCCCGCGGATCCGCGACTTCCGCGGGCTGAACCCGCGCTCGTTCGACGGGCGCGGCAACTACTCGATGGGCGTGCGCGAGCAGATCATCTTCCCCGAGATCGATTACGACGAGATCGATCAGGTCCGTGGTCTCGACATCACCATCACCACCAGTGCCGCCACCGACGCCGAGTCGTTCGCGCTGCTGCAGCTGATGGGGATGCCGTTCTCCAAGGACGGACGGAACCCCGCGACCGCAACCCAGGCCTGACAAGGAGCACCGTGGCAAAGCTTTCCCAGCGAGTCCGCCAATCGCGGACCCCCAAATACAAGACCCGTGGCTACACGCGTTGCCGCCGTTGCGGCCGGGCGCGTGCCGTGTACCGCAAGTTCGGGGTGTGCCGGATCTGCCTGCGCGAGCTCGCGCACAACGGCTACATCCCCGGCATGACGAAGTCGAGTTGGTGACCCCATGTCGATGACCGACCCCGTCGCGGACTTCCTCACCCGTCTGCGCAACGCCGCCAACGCCCAGCATCACGACGTGGTGATCCCGTCCTCGCGTCTGAAGCGCGAGCTGGCGCGGATCCTCAAGGAGCAGGGCTACATCGAGGCCTACTCGGTGCAGCCGCCCGAGCCCGGCCGGCCGGGCGAGCAGCTCGTCGTGACGCTGAAGTACACCAACGACCGTAAGCCGATCATCTCCGGCATCAAGCGCATCTCGCGGCCCGGCCAGCGCGAGTACGTCGACCACGCCCACATCCCCCGTATCCAGGGGGGCATGGGCACCGCCATCATCTCGACCTCCAAGGGCGTCATGACCGGCCACGAGGCCCGCCAGCAGGGCGTCGGTGGCGAGGTCGTGGCCCAGGTCTGGTAACCATCGAAGCGAGTCTTTAGATGTCCCGAATTGGCAGACAACCCATCCCGGTCCCCGCAGGGGTGACCATCGCGATCGAGCCCGAGCGCGTGACCGTCAACGGTCCCAAGGGCGAGCTCTCCGAGCGGATCCACCGCGACATCTCCGTCGAGCATGTCGGCGAGGAGCTGCGCGTCAGTCGCCCGACCGACCGTGGCGAGCACCGGGCCCTGCACGGCCTGACCCGGACGCTGGTGGCCAACATGGTGCAGGGCGTCACCGACGGCTTTGAGAAGCGCCTGGAGATCCAGGGGGTGGGCTACCGCGCGCAGCTGCGCGGTCGCGACCTGGAGCTGGCCCTGGGCTACTCGCACCCGGTGCCGATCAAGGCCCCCGAGGGGATCGAGTTCGAGGTCCCGATGCCGACTCGCATCGTCGTCCGTGGCGCCTCCAAGCAGCAGGTCGGCGAGGCCGCCGCCAACATCCGCAAGCAGCGCAAGCCCGAGCCCTACAAGGGCAAGGGCATCCGTTACGAGGGCGAATACGTCGCCCGGAAGGTTGGTAAGCGCGCATGACTGTTCTCACCAAGCCCCAGCGTCGTCTGCGCCGCCGCCGGCGCGTCCGCGCCAAGGTCCACGGCACCGCGCAGCGGCCCCGCATCTCGGTGTTCCGCTCCAACCGCGGCATCTCGGCCCAGCTCATCGACGATGAGGCCGGCCGCACGCTGGCCGCCGTCAACTGGATCGAGAGCGACCTGCGCACGCTCACCGGCGCCGCTCAGGCCGAGAAGGCCGGGGCGCTGCTGGCCCAGCGGGCCAAGGCCGCGGGCGTGGAGACGGCCGTGTTCGACCGTGGCGGCTACCAGTACCACGGCCGCGTCAAGGCGTTCGCCGACGGCGCCCGCCAGGCCGGCCTGCTCTTCTAACCCCGCTACCCTCGTCACACACTTATGGCTCGAGATCGCACAGTCAGTCCCGCCGGCCTGGACCTCCAGGAGCGCGTGGTCGAAATCAACCGCGTCGCCAAGGTCGTCAAGGGCGGCCGGCGCTTCTCGTTCACCGCGCTGGTCGTGGTCGGCGATGAGCACGAGGTCGTCGGCATCGGCTACGGCAAGGCCAACGAGGTCCCCGTGGCCATCCAGAAGGGCGTCGAGCGGGCCAAGAAGAACCTGTATCGGGTGCCCAAGCACGGCGCCACCATCACCCACCAGACGATGGGCATCTTCGGCGCCGGCCGGGTCTTCCTCAAGCCGGCTGCCCCCGGCACCGGCGTGATCGCCGGCGGCGGCGTTCGCGCCGTGCTCGAGCTGGCCGGCATCCACGACATCCTCTCCAAGAGCCTGGGCTCCCAGAACCCGATCAACCTCGTCAAGGCGACGATGGCCGGGCTGGAGTCCCTGCGCACCCCGGAGGAGGTCGCCGAGCTGCGCGGTCTGTCGATCAACCAGGTCCTCGGCCTGACCAGCGAGCCCGCCGACGGCGCCGCCGAGGCGCCCGACGCGTCCGCCGCCGCCGAGCCCGTGGCCACCGGGGCGCAGGCGTGATGGCCGGCTTCCGCGTCACCCAGCGCAAGTCGCGCAACGGCTGCGACAAGAGCCAGCTGGACACGCTGCGCTCGCTCGGGCTGCGCCGCATCGGCCACACCGTCGAGGTGTCCGACTCACCGCAGATCCGCGGCATGCTGCACAAGGTCCGTCATCTCGTCGAGGTCGAGGAGCAGTCATGAGCACCACCGACGAGCCGCGCGAGGAGCGCATCGGGCTGCACAACCTCAAGCCGGCCCCCGGGTCGCGCAAGCGACGCAAGCGTGTCGGTCGCGGCGAGGGCTCCGGCACCGGCAAGACGGCCGGCCGGGGACAGAAGGGCTACGGCTCGCGCTCGGGCTCCAAGTCGCGCGCCCGCTTCGAGGGTGGCCAGATGCCGATCCACATGCGGATGCGCAAGCTGCGCGGCCCGCACATGAAGAAGTCGATGCCCTTCGAGCCGTTCCGCACCCACACGCAGCCGGTCAACCTCGAGGACCTCGAGGCGCGCTTTACGGCCGGTGACGCGGTCACGCTGGAGGCGATGCAGGGCAAGGGCCTGGCCACGCGCAAGAACATCCCGGTCAAGGTGCTGGGGCGCGGTGAGCTCACCAAGGCGCTGACCGTCCACGCCCATGGGTTCAGCGCCAGTGCGCGCGAGCGCATCGAGGCCGCCGGCGGGACCTGCCAGCTGCTCGAGGACTAGGCGGGGCACGAACCGATGATCGCGACGATCCTCGGGGCGTTCCGGGTCGCCGACATCCGCAAGAAGATCCTGTTCACGGCGGGGCTGCTGGCCCTGTACCGGCTCGGGACCCACATCCCCGCGCCGGGGATCAACTCCCAGGCCGTCAACGCGATCGAGAAGAACTTCGGCGGCTCGAACATCCTCGGGCTGCTCAACCTGCTCTCGGGCGGCGGCCTGGGGCGGATCGCCATCTTCGCGCTGGGCATCATGCCCTACATCACCGCCTCGATCATCCTGCAGCTGCTGCAGGTCGTGGTGCCCTCACTGGAGAAGCTCTCCAAAGAGGGCGAGGTCGGGCAGGCGCGGATCACCCAGTACACGCGCTACCTGACCGTCGGGCTGGCCTTCGCCCAGTCGATTGGCTACGTGTTCCTGTTCCGCAGCTTTGAGAAGCAGGCCGGCACGACCCTGATCGCCAACTTCACCCTGTTCAAGGTCTTCCTGATCGTGCTCTCGCTCACCGCCGGCACCGTGCTGCTGATGTGGATGGGCGAGCTGATCACCCAGCGCGGGATCGGCAACGGGATCTCGCTGCTCATCTTCGCCAGCATCGTCGCCCGCATACCCACCGGCGTCAGCTCGTGGTGGAACAACCCCGATCAGGTGTTCCGGGTGATCATGCCCTTCATCGCCATCGGCGTGGTCGCCGCCGTCGTGTTCGTGCAGGAGGGCCAGCGCCGGATTCCGATCCAGTACGCCAAGCGCGTGATCGGGCGGCGCATGACACAGGGTGGGCAGACCTACCTGCCGTTGCGGGTCAACATGGCCGGTGTCATCCCGGTGATCTTCGCCGCCAGCGTGATGGCGATCCCGCCCACCGTCGGGCAGATCATCGGGCAGAACCGCAAGGGCTTCGCGACCGACCTGGCCACCTTCTTCAGTCCCCAGGGATGGCACTACGTGCTCGGCGAGAGCATCATGATCATCCTCTTCACCTACTTCTACACCGCGGTGACCTTCAATCCGGTCGACCAGGCGGACAACCTCAAGAAGTACGGCGGGTTCATACCGGGGGTGAGACCCGGTCGGCCGACGGCCGAGTTCCTGGATCGCATCCTCGCCCGGCTGACCTTCCCGGGGGCGATCTTCCTCGCCCTGATCGCCGCGCTGCCGACGATCCTCATCAATCAGACCAACGCCAACTTCTTCTTCGGCGGGACATCGATCCTGATCGTCATCGGCGTCGCCCTGGACACGATGAAGCAGCTCGAGGCGCAGCTGATGATGCGTAACTACGAGGGCTTTTTGAAGTAGCCGACGGCGCGTGCGCGCGTCGGCCGATACAGTTGCGCGCGTGCCCGAGCTGAACCTCATTCTCTTCGGCCCGCCGGGGGCCGGTAAGGGCACCCAGGCCGAGCGCCTGCAGCGAGACTTCCAGCTGCCGTTCATCTCCACCGGCGAGATGCTGCGCGCCAACGTCAAGCAGGAGACCGAGCTCGGCACCGAGGCCAAGCGCTACATGGACGCCGGCGACCTCGTCCCCGATGAGCTGATCCTGGCCATGGCCGCCGACCGCCTGTCGCAGGACGACGCCGCGGACGGCTTCATCCTCGACGGCTTCCCGCGCACGCTCGAGCAGGCCGACGCGCTCGAGGCCCAGCTCTCGCAGCTGGGCCGCCGGGTGACCGCCGCGCTGCTCATCGACGTGCCCGACGAGGAGGTGGTGCGCCGCCTCTCCGGACGCCGTGTCTGCGTCAAGGCCGGCCACAACTACCACGTCGAGTTCGACCCACCCAAGCATCCGGACGTCTGTGACCAGGACGGCTCGCGGCTGATCCAGCGCGACGACGACCAGCCCGAGGTGATCAAGAACCGGTTGAAGGTCTACCACGAGCTCACCGAGCCGCTGGTCGAGCACTACGACGCGCAGGGGCTGATGCGGCGCATTGACGGCACGCGCCCCGCGGCGGAGGTGCACGACCACATCCGGGCCGTGATCGCGACGCTGCGCCTGGAAGAGGACGTCTAGCGGTGGCTCCCGTCAGCTCGATCGCAGCGAGAGGCCGCTAGGCCGGGTTTCGGCGCCCGTGATCATCAAGAAGAGCCCCGAGGAGATCGAGCGGATGGCCGCCGCCGGCGCGATCCTCGTCCGGACGATGAACCTGCTGGCGGGCAAGATCCGCCCCGGTGTGACGACCAAGGACCTCGACGAGGCGGCCGAGCGCTTCATCCGCTCCCAGGGCGCCGAGCCGGCGTTCAAGGGCTATCGCGGGTTTCCCGGCTCGATCTGCGCCTCCCCGAACTCGATGATCGTCCACGGCATCCCCGGTGCCTACAAGCTCGGTCGCGGGGACATCCTGTCCGTCGACATCGGGGTCATCCTGGACGGATGGGTGGCCGACGCCGCGCGCACCTTCCCCGTCGGCCCGGTCAGCCCGGTCGCCCACAAGCTGCTCAAGACCACGGAAGAATCGCTGATGGCGGCGGTCGCCCAGTGCCGGGCCGGGAATCACCTGGGCGACATCGGGCACGCTGTGCAGACGCACGTCGAGGCCGAGGGCCTGTCCGTGGTGCGCTCGCTGGTCGGCCACGGCATCGGCCGCGACATGCACGAGGAGCCTCAGATCCCCAACTACGGGCGACCGGGCACCGGCATCGAGCTCGAGGAGGGCATGGTGCTGGCCGTCGAGCCGATGGTCACCGCCGGTCGCCACGCCGTGCGGGTCGGGGAGGACCACTGGTCGATCTACTCCCAGGACGGATCGCTGGCCGCCCACTTCGAGTTCACGATCGCGATCACCGCCCACGGCCCGCGGGTGCTGACGCCGTGGCACCAATCGGTGCCCAATTCCAGCGCCGCGGCCTGACCGCACCGCGCCGGAGCCCCAATTCCGGCGCCCCCGGCCTGACCGCACGGCGCCGGAGCCCAGTTCCAGCGCCGCGGCAGACCGCACCGCAGCCGAGCCGACCCGCGATCGCTGAAGGCAACCGGAGAACGCTGCTACCATCCCGCGTTGCGCCCGGAGCACGCCCTTGTGCGTCGCCGCGAGCGCTCCACCGTCGGGGTAGCGGCGACCTATGCGGTCGCCAGAGCCGTGACGGGGGAACTCACTGGAATTCTTCGACAGACGAGAGTGAAGCGAGCGTGAAAGTACGACCGTCGGTCAAGCCGATGTGCGAGAAGTGCAAGATCATCCGCCGCCATGGGCGGGTGCTCGTGATCTGCTCGAATCCCCGTCACAAGCAGCGGCAGGGGTAAGGCGCGATGGCACGGATCTCCGGGGTCAACATCCCCCTCAACAAGCGGGTCGAGGTCGGCCTGACTTATATCTACGGCATCGGACGCACCACCTCCAATGAGTTGCTGTCCAAGCTCGGCATCGAGCCCGACCGCAAGGTTCGCGACCTCACCGAGGAAGAGGTCTCAAAGCTCCGCGATCTGATCGACCAGTCGGTCACCGTCGAGGGAGACCTGCGGCGCGAACGTTCGCAGAGCATCAAGCGCCTGCAGGAGATCGGCTGCTACCGGGGCCTGCGCCACCGGCGCGGCCTGCCCGTACGCGGCCAGAAGACCAAGACCAACGCGCGCACCCGCAAGGGCCCCAAGCGCATGCAGGTCGCGGGCAAGAAGAAGGCAGGCAAGAAATGAGCCCGGCTCCTCGTCGCCCCCAGCGCGGCCGTCGTCGCGTCCGCAAGAACATCCCTGTCGGTCAGGCGCACATCAAGACTTCTTTCAACAACACGATCGTCTCTCTGACCGATCGCGAGGGCAACGTCATCGCGTGGGAATCGGCCGGCGGCGCGGGCTTTAAGGGCTCGCGCAAGTCGACGCCGTTCGCCGCCCAGGTGACCGCCGACGCCGCCGCCCGCAAGGGCATCGAACACGGACTGCAAAAGGTCGAGGTGTTCGTCAAGGGGCCCGGGTCCGGACGCGAGACGGCGATCCGCTCTCTGCAGGCCGCAGGGCTCGAGGTGACCGGAGTCAAGGACGTCACCCCGCAGGCCCACAACGGCTGCCGACCCCGAAAGCGCAGGCGCGTCTGATGGCTCGAGATACCGGTTCCCAGTGCAAGCAGTGCCGCCGCGAGGGGCAGAAGCTGTTCCTCAAGGGCGAGCGCTGCCTGACGGATAAGTGCGGCGTCGAGCGCCGCAACTACCCGCCCGGCGAGCACGGCCGCGGCCGCCAGAAGCAGAGCGAATACCGCGTCCAGCTGCGCGAGAAGCAGAAGGCGCGTCGCTATTACGGGGTCTTGGAGAAGCAGTTCCGGATCTACTACGACAAGGCCTCGCGTCAGCAGGGCGTCACCGGCGAGAACCTGCTGCGCATGCTCGAGTGCCGTTTTGACAACGTCCTCGTGCGCCTGGGCTTCGCCGCCTCGCGCCGCCAGGCGCGCCAGCTGATCCTGCACGGGCACTGGACGGTCAACGGCCGGCGGGTCAACATCCCCAGCTACCAGCTGCGGGACTCAGACGTGATCGCGATCCACCCCAAGTCCTCGGCGTCGCAGGTCATCCGCGACGCGACCGAGCTGACCGGCCAGGTCCCCGCCTGGCTGCAGGCCGATCACGACGGGCTCACCGCCAAGGTGCTGCGCAAGCCGGAACGGCGCGAGATCGCCGCCCCGGTGCAGGAACAGCTCATCGTCGAGCTGTACTCGAAGTAAGCCGAAATCCCCCTCGCGCGGGCGCTGCCCGGACCGCGCGAGCTCAAAGCCGCCCTCGCCGGGCGGTGACGAACCCACGATGTTAGGAACCTGAGATGCTTGATTTCCAAGTCCCGCGAATTTCCAGCGAGTCTGCCGACGACACGCGTGGCTCGTTCACCATCGAGCCGCTCGACCGAGGTTTCGGCTACACGTTCGGCAACTCCCTGCGCCGGGTGCTGCTCTCCTCGCTGTCCGGCGCGGCCGTGACGAGCGTCCGGATCGAGGGCGTCGCGCACGAGTTCTCGACCATCAAGGGCGTCAAGGAGGATGTGACCGACATCGTCCTGAACCTCAAGGGCGTCGTCTGTCGCATGCACTCAGACGCGACGGAGATCGAGGCCCCGCTCGTCGTGACCGGGCCCGGTGACATCACCGCCAAGGACATCGACCTCCCGTCCGGGGTCGAGATCCTCAACCCGGACGCCCACATCGCCACGCTGGAGAAGAAGACCAAGCTCGAGGTCTACCTGACCATCGGCCGGGGTCGCGGCTACCGCCCGGCGGAGGAGAACAAGTCGCCCGACCAGCCGATCGGGGTCATCCCGATCGACTCGATCTTCTCACCCGTGCGCCGCGTCGCCTACAACGTCGAGCAGGCCCGCGTCGGCCAGAAGACCGACTTCGACAAGCTGACGCTCGACATCGAGACCGACGGCTCGATCGACCCGCACGCCGCGCTGCGCGAGGCGGCGGAGATCCTCATCTCCCAGCTGGCCATCTTCACCGACGCCGACCGGGTGGTCGAGCTGCGCGACATCGGCGCTCCCGGCGCCCTGGACGCCGGCCTGGTCGGAGGCGCCCCGGCGACCGCCGGGGGCCGTCAGCCCAACGCGATGGACGACATCCTGATCGAGGAGCTCGAGCTCGGCGTGCGGTCCTACAACTGCCTCAAGCGCGCCGGCATCCAGACCGTTGGCGACCTCGTCGCCAAGACCGAGGGTGAGCTCAACGCGATCCCGAACTTCGGCAAGAAGTCGATCGACGAGGTCATCGAGACCCTTCACGCGCGGGGCCTCGGGCTCCGCGACGAGTAGGCTGCACTGGTCATGCGCCATCAGCGTCAGCGATACCAGCTCAGCCGCAGCGCCTCGCACCGCAAGGCGCTGCTGATGAACCTCGCCAAGGAGGTCATCGATCACGAGCGGATCCAGACCACCGAGGCCAAGGCCAAGGCGGTCAAGCCCGAGCTCGAGAAGCTCATCACCCTGGCCAAGCGCGGCGATCTGCACGCCCGCCGGCAGGCGCTGTCGGCGCTCGGGCAGGACAAGTTCGTCGTCTACAAGCTCTTCGAGGAGGTCGCTCCGCGCTACACGGAGCGGCCCGGCGGCTACACCCGGATCCTCAAGCTCGGGCCGCGCCGCTCGGACTCGACCGAGATGGTGCTGCTGGAGCTGGTCTGAGCACCGGGCCGGGATCGTCCGGCCCGGTTGGCGCAGCTGCGCCGGGCCCCCCCGTCGCCCGCCTGACGGTCGAGTACCGCGGGACGGCGTTCGCGGGCTGGGCCCGCCAGCGCGGGCAGCGCACCGTGCAGGCCGAGCTCGAGCGCGCGCTCACCACCATCCTGCGCCGCGAGTGGGTCACCCTCACCGTCGCCGGCCGCACCGACGCCGGCGTGCACGCCTGCCGGCAGGTGGCCAGCTACGAGGGCGACCCCGTCGCCCCGGGCGCGCTGAACGCGGTGCTGCCCGATGACGTCGCGGTGATCGCCTGCGACGCTGCGCCGGCCGGTTTCAGCGCGCGCCACGACGCCACCAGCCGCGCCTACCGCTACCGGCTGCTGACCCGCGCCGCGCGCAGCGCGCACGACCCCGGCGGCGCCCTGCACTGGCCCTATCCACTGGATCGCGCGGCCCTGGACGCCTGCGCCGCGCTGCTGCCCGGCCGCCACGACTTCACCGCCTTCACCCCGACCGAGACCAGCCACGTCCGCTTCACCCGCGACGTGATCGCCGCCCGCTGGACGACCCCGGACGCCGACCACCTGGAGTTCTGGATCGAGGCCGACACGTTCATGCGCCACATGAACCGGGTGCTCGTCGGCACGATGCTCGAGGTCGGGTCTGGCCGGCGCTCGCTGGCCGCGTTCGCCGCGCTGCTGGCCGGGGCACCGCGCGCCCAGGCCGGGCCGACCGCTCCGGCGCACGGGCTCTATCTGGCCGCGGTCGGCTACGAGGGCGAGCGGATTCTCGATCCGGTCCCGTGAAAGGCACCGGATTACCCATGACTTGCGCGTTTCATGCCCATCTCGACGAATGTTCGATTGTCATCCGCCGCGCGCGCCGTAACGTTCCCGGCAACGAAGGGGGCAAGCGCATGTTGGGGGTGGCCGTGGCTGGCCTGGCGTGATTCTCGTGCCGGCCAGCCATGGCAGTGCGTACCGTTCCCGGTCTGCCGTCGGCACGACGCATAGCATTGGTGTCAGTGCGCGTCCTGCTGACCAATGACGACGGCATCCAGGCCGAGGGGCTGCAGGCCCTGCGCCGGGCGCTGGCCAGCCAGGACGACACCGAGGTGGCGGTGATCGCCCCCGACGGGAACCGTTCGGCGATGGCCCGCTCGATCACCACGCGGCGCCCGCTCTGGGTTCAGGAGGTCGCCTTCGAGGACGGGACGACCGGCTTTGCCACCGACGGCACGCCGGTGGACTGCGTACGCCTGGCCAACCTCGGCCTGATCGAGGGCTTTTCCCCCGACATCGTCGTCTCGGGCATCAACCACGGCTCCAACCTCGGTGACGACATCACCTATTCCGGCACCGTGGCGGCGGCTCTGGAGGCGATCGTGCTCGGCCTGCCGGGCATCGCCGTCTCCCAGCAGTCGGGCTCGCTGGAGCTCGACTTCCGCGCCGGCGGGGGATACGACTTCAGCGTCGCCGCCGCCTTCACGGCGCGGCTGGTGGCCGAGCTGGAGTCGGTGCCGCTGCCGCCGGCCACGCTGCTGAACATCAACGTCCCCGGCGCCCATCCCAGCGGTGTGGCCGTGGCCGCGCTGGGCAAGCGCATCTACCGCGACGAGCTCTCCCTGGTCGAGACCGCCCCCGAGGGCCGGCGCCTGTACCGGATCTACGGGGACGCCAGCTACGAGCGCGACGAGCGCGGGACCGATCTGGCCGCCGTCGCGGCCGGCCAGATCGCGGTGACGCCGCTTCACTTCGACCTCACCGCGCGCGACGGCCTCGACGCCCTGGCCCGTCACGACCTCGCGCGGCTGATCATCCCGGCCGCCGAGGAGGTCACCGGGGACGGCTCGGCATGAGCGTTCCCGAGTCCGTGGCCGCGCGCGCCGCCGAGCTCCGCGCCGCCCTCGAGCACCACGGCTATCGCTACTACGTCCTCGACGATCCTGAGATCGGCGACGACCAGTACGACGCGCTGCTCGACGAGCTGCGCGCGATCGAGGCCGAGCATCCCGAGTTGGCCACCCCGGACTCCCCGACCCAGCGCGTCGGGGGCGAGCCGGTCTCCGATCTGGTCAAGGTCAGACATCCCGAGCCGATGCTGTCCCTGGCCAACGCCCGCTCGGGCGAGGAGCTGCGCGCCTGGATCCAGCGGATGCGCAACCACCTCGCGCGCGAGGGGATCGAGGATCCGCCGTTTGAGTACGTGGCCGAGCCGAAGATCGACGGGCTGGCCATCTCCCTGATCTACCGCGACGGCGTGTTCGAGCGCGGCGCGACGCGGGGCAACGGCGAGGTGGGGGAGGACGTGACCCACAACCTGCGCACGATCGGCTCGTTGCCGCTGCGGCTGGACATGGAGGATCCGCCGGCGCTGCTCGAGGTCCGCGGCGAGGTGTACATGTCGCTGCCGGACTTCGCCGCGCTCAACGAGCGCCGGGCCCAGGCCGGCCTGTCGACGTTCATGAACCCCCGCAACTCGGCGGCGGGCACGATCCGCCAGCTCGACCCCAAGCTGGCCGCCGAGCGGCCGCTGTCGCTGTGGTGCTACCAGATCGGCGTGACCGACGGCCTGAGCGTGGGCTCGCACTGGGAGGCCCTGCAGTGGCTGCGCGCGCACCGCTTCCCCGTGCACCCCGACGTGCGCACGCTCACCTCCGAGGACGAGCTGGTGGCCACCTGCCAGGGCTGGGAGCAGCGGCGGGGCTCGCTGGAATTCGAGATCGACGGCGTCGTGGTGAAGGTCAACCAGTTCGAGCTGCAGCGCCGCCTCGGGGTCGTCGGCCGTGACCCCCGCTGGGCGATCGCCTGGAAGTTTCCGCCCACCACCGCGATCACGACGCTGAGCCGGATCGGCTGGAACCCGGGCAAGTTCGGCGATCTGCACCCCTACGCGATGCTCGAGCCCGTCCACGTGGCCGGGGTGACGATCAAGATGGCCACCCTGCACAACGAGGAGGACCTGGCCCGCAAGGACATCCGCGAGGGCGAGGAGGTGATCGTGCTTCGCGCCGGCGACGTGATCCCGCAGGTCCTCTCACCCGCTCCGCACGTCGCCGAGCGCGAGGACCGGCCGCCCCCGCCGGCTGCCCCCGAGCGCTGCCCGGTGTGCGACACGCCGACGGTCAAGCCGCAGGACTCGGTCTTCACGCGCTGTCCCAACCGCGACTGCCCCGGCCGGCGCTGGCAGCTGCTGACCAGCTACTCGGCGGTGATGGACATCGACGGCCTGGGGGAGAAGCTGATGACGCTGTTCATGGACCAGGGGTGGGTCCGGACCGCGGCTGACCTGTATCGCCTGACCGCCGAGCAGATCGCCGCCCTGAACGGCTTCGGCGAGGTGTCGGCCCACAAGCTCGTGTCCGCGATCCAGGCCTCGCGCGAGCAGCCCTTCGGGCGGGTGCTGTTCGCCGTCGGGCTGGAGGAGGTGGGCGCGGTGACCGGGCGCAACCTGGCCCAGCAGTTCCGCACCATCGACGCGCTGCTCGCCGCCGACGCCGAGGCCATCGAACAGACCCCGGGGGTCGGACCCAAGATGGCCCGGCGCATCCACGAGCAGCTGCACGAGCCGGCCATGGAGGCGCTGATCGCGGACCTGCGCAGCCAGGGCCTGCGCCTTGAGGAGGAGGGCCCACCCCCGGGTGAGGGACCGCTGGCCGGTCAGACGCTGGTCCTGACCGGAACCCTGCCCGAGCTCACCCGCGAGCAGGCGACCGAGATGATCACCGCGGCCGGCGGCCGGGTGACCGGCTCGGTGTCGCGCAAGACGAGCTATCTCGTGGCCGGCGAGGCCGCCGGCTCCAAGCTGGCCAATGCGGAGCGGCTCGGTGTCCGCGTCCTGGACGAGGCCGGGCTGCGGGCGCTGCTGGCCGGCGAGCTGGAGCCCGAGGCTTCCGAGCCCCCAGCGCAGTAGGCCGAGGCCGTGGACGATCTTGGCACCCCGAATGCCCCGATCGTCCACCGGCGCGGCCGCGCGTTTCACCGATCAGCCGTCGTAGCGGACCAGCGCGAGCTCCATCGCGTTCTGGATCGGGTGGGCACGATCCGGGTTGATGCGGTTCATCTCAAACGCGAAGGCGAGCGTGTGGCCGTCAGCCGCGCGGCAGTAGCCGGCCACGTTGGACGCATCGGTCAATGTGCCCGTTTTGCCGCGGCAGCGCCCCTGGGCCACCGTTCCGGTCAGTTCGTGCCTGAGCGTGCCCGTCTCTCCGGCGATGGCCAGCGAGCTGGTGAACGCCGGGTCACCGGCCTGCTGGCGCAGCAGCGAGACGATGTCGGCCGGGCTGCTGCGGTCATAGCGCGACAGCCCCGAGCCGTCGTCAAAGCGCGGCCGCAGGCCGAAGGTCCGGGCGATCGTGGCCCGTACGACGGCCGCGCCGGCGACCGTGGTGCCCCCGGCGCCGAACTGTGCGCCGAGGTCCTTGAGCAGCGTTTCGGCGAAGAAGTTGTCCGACGGGGTGTTGGTCAGGTGCACGAGCGTGGCCATCGCCGGGGAGCGTGCGACGGCCAGGGTCTGGGCCGTCGCCGGCGTCACCCCGGTGCGGACCGGGGTCCAGGCGGGCACGCGGATCCCGGCCGCGCGCAGCGCGATCTCCAGCTGTGCACCGGCCTCGAGCGCCGGCTGCGCGAACAGAGTGCTGCCGTAGGGGTCTGACCAGTCGCGATTGAAGACCAGGGCCGACAGGCCGCCCTCCACCTCGGGGTCCAGGCGGTACCCGGTCGCCGGGGTGCCGCGGAGCCGGTCAAAGCGCGACTCGTCGGCGATGATCGTCCCCCGCACGGCGCGGATCCCGAAGGTCTGACGCACGCCCGAGACCAGGCTCTGGACGGTGGCCCCGGTGCCGTAGGTGGCGTGGTCAAAGGCGGCGGTGCCGAAGGTCGGGTCACCGCCGCCCTGCAGGTAGAGCGTCCCGGTGAAGGTCGAGCCGCTGACGCGCCCCACCGCCCGCAGCCGGGTGCTGAGCCGGGCCGAGGGACCGAAGGACAGCAGCACCGTCGAGGTCGTCCACAGCTTCTGGACCGAGGCCGGAAGCCGCCCGGTCCTCGCCCGGTTGGCGTACAGGACGGCGCCGGTGTTCAGGTCGAGGACCTCGGCGCCGGTCTGGCTCCCGGCGCTGCGCACGCCGCGATCCAGGATCCGGGTCAGGGCGGCCGTCGCGCGCGGGTCCGGCGGCGGCCCGGAGCCGACCGGCGCGGCCCCGGCGGCGAGCGCCGGGGCCGGGGCCAGCGCGCAGGTGGCGGCCAGCACAGCGATGATCACGGCGCGCGGCCGTCGGAGAAGAGCCATCGACGCATTGAACCCCTCGCGGCGGCGAAAGTGTCGGTCCGGGGGTGCCCGGCCTACAATCACCAGGGGCATGGGCAAGGTCGTCAAGCTCGACGCCACCGGCGGCGACCGGCGCAGCGCCTCCGCCCGGGCGGCGAGCGCGGCACGGCGCCGGCCTCGCTCCAAGACGGCGCTCGTGCTCGGCGGCGGGGGTTTCACCGGCGGGGTCTATGAGATGGGCGCGCTGCGGGCGCTCGATCTGCTCTCGGTCAACCGCACGGTCAACGAGTACGACGTCTACGTGGGGACGAGCGCCGGGGCCTTTGTCGCCTCCGCCGTTGCCAACGGCGTCACGCCCGAGGAGATGATGCGCGTCATCGTCCAGCAGGTTCCGACTCCGTTCCCGGACGCGCGGATCGGCTCCCTGCTGCGGCCCAACTACCGGGAGTTCCTCACCCGGGGGGTGCAGCTGCCCTGGCGGCTGCTGCAGCTGCTGCGCCTGATCGGCCGCGATCTCGGGCAGATCTCGGCGGTCGACATCGCGCTCGGGCTCGCCGAGGCGCTGCCCTCGGGGCTCTACTCGGGCGCGGGGATCGAGACCTACGTGCGTCGGATCCTGTCCGACCCCGACCGCACCGACGATTTCCGGCTGCTGGAGAACGAGCTCTACGTGCCGGCGACCGACCTGGACACCTGCGAGCGGATCGTGCTCGGCGGAGAGGGCTGGGACGACATCCCGATCTCCAAGGCGGTCAGCGCGTCGACGGCGCTGCCGATGATCTACAAGCCGGTCAAGGTGCGCGACCGCGAGCTGGTCGACGGCGGAATCGTCTCCACGACCAACCTCGACATCGCGGTCGAGGCGGGGGCGAAGTTCATCGTCGTCGTCAACCCGCTCGTGCCCTACACCAACACGTTCGAGAAGCGGATTCCCACTCTCTCGGGCTCGCGGCCGCGGCGCGTCTCGGACATGGGCTTCCCCCAGATCGGCTATCAGGCCTTCAAGCTGCTCGGACACCAGCGGCTGCACGAGCTGGCCAAGCGGTGGGAGCAGCGCTACCCCGGGGTGGACATCGTGCTGATCGAGCCCGAGCCCAGCGACGAGCTGATGTTCCAGACGAGCATCATGAACTTCACCTCACGGGTCGACATCGCCCGGCACGGCTTCCAGTCCGTGACGCTCAAGCTCGCCCACGACTACCCGCGCTTCAAGCGCATCTGTGCCCGGCACGGAATCGAGATCTCGGCCACCCGGGTCCGCAAGGTGGTCAAGCACTTCGAGGCCGAGCGGGAGTCGACACGGGCGTGGCGCAAGATCCTCGAGCAGACCACCTCGACGCTGCTGCGCCAGTCCGCGCAGGAGTAGCGCTCGCCGCAGGCGAGCCGGGAGCGGCCTACGCCGCCGGGCTCACCGGCGTAGGCCGGTGAGCGAGAACGCGAGGCTAGGCGCTCGCCGCCTGCGGTTGTGCCCCGGGCATGAAGCCCGTGTCCTCCCGGAGCGTGGAGAGAAAGAGGGTCTTGTCGATCCGACCGTTGAAGATCGGGACGCCCAGCTCAACGCACTTGATGATCACGTCACGCCGGTCCAGCCCGGACTCGCGGGCCAGTTCGCTGGGCGTCAGGTGATTCGCCATTGGAGCTCTCCTTTGCCGTTCACTGGAGTGTCACCAGTATGCCGCGCGGCGCGGACGCGGACAAGCGCCACGTCCTCTGCGGGCGGTCGAGTAGGCCGAAAAATGGACGATCGTATGGAGGATTCAGGCCGGAAACGCTGGACAAACACTCAGATGAACGCTACCGTTCAGTCAAGCGTTGCGGGGAAGGCGCTTACGTCCTGGAGGATTGTGGTATGGCAGTGATGCCGAGTATGTCTGCGTTGTCCGTCGAGATCCTGCCCGAGCACGACCTCATCGAGGCGGCGCGCGACGGCGATCACCGGGCCTTCGAGGAGCTCTACGCTCGTTACCGGGAACGCATCACAGCCTTCATCCGCTCGCGGGTTCGCGACCAGGGTCGGGCGGAGGACATCGCTCAGGAGGTGTTCATCTCCGCGCTGCGCCGGCTCCGCGCCAGCTCGCAGGAGATCGCCTTCAGGCCGTGGATCTACGAGATCGCGAAGAACGCGTGCATCGATGAGTACCGCCGCTCCCGTCGCGGGCGCGAGGTTCCGCTCGACGACGGCGGCGAGGATGGCGGCGTCGGTCTGCTCTCCACCGCGCCGGGGCCGCCCGCCGCGATCGAGGCCAAGGAGAGGCTGAGCGACCTGCGGGGTGCCTTCGGCGTGCTCTCGGAGAACCACCACCAGCTGATCGTGATGCGCGAGTTCGAGGGCCGCTCCTACGACGAGATCGCTGAACGAACCGGGATGTCGCGACAGATGGTCGAGAGCGCGCTGTTCCGGGCGCGCCGCAAGCTCACCGAGGAATACGAGGAGCTGGCCAGCGGCCGTCGCTGCGTGCAGATCCAGGCGGCCATCGAGTCCGGCCGGGCGAGATCGGCGCGGAGCCTCGGCGTCCGCGAGAAGCGACGGTTCGCCCGCCATCTCGCTCACTGCCAGCCGTGCCGCCTGCACGCCCAGCTCGCCCAGGTCGATGGCTCATTGCTCGTGACCCGCAGCGGCGTCGGGGCGAAGATCGCCGCCCTGCTTCCCTTCCCGCTGCTGCGCTGGCCCTGGTCCGGCCGCCGCGCTCGCTCGGCCCTGGCCGGGGTCGGGTCTCAGCCGGCGACGCTCCGCACGCTGCACAGCGCCTCCGAGCCGGCCGCGGCGACCTCGCTCGGCGGTGCCGCCGTCGCCGCGGCGGTGCTCGCCCTCGCCGGGACCGGAGCGGTGCTGGCCCCGGGCGTTTCGCGCGGACAGGGCACCGCGCCCATCGCGGCGCACGCAGCTGCGGCCGCGACGCCGGCTCGCCCGCAGCCGGCCCGCATCACCGCTCCGGCGGGGCCCGTCACACCGGTCCCCCGGGCCGCTCCTCGCGGCCGCCTGCAACTCCGCCACCCGGCGACCCAGCCGGGCCGCACCTCCACGGGAGTCCGGCGTCCCGCGGCGCCGAACCGACGACATGCCCGCGCTTCCGCTACGGCCTCGAGCGGCGGTCCCGCCGCGCCCGGCGGCGGGGCCACGCGCCGGACCGGCCTTCCGCCGTGGCCGGCCGCGATGCCGTCGGCGGGAGCGGTCGTGCGCTCGTCCGGCGACACGCTCTCGAACACGATCAGCGGGGCGAGCACTGCGGTGTCCAACGTGACCAGTTCGCTGCCGGTCTCGGGTGCCGTCTCCGATCTCGGCGCCACACTCGCCGCGAACACACGGTCGACCACCGACGCGCTGGCCGGCTCCACGGACGCGGCCACCAATACCGCCGCCCAGGCGTCATCGGCCACCGGGGCGGCCGCCGCCGCGGCCGGATCGGCGGCCGCCGGCACGCTCGGCGGGGCCGCCGGCGTCGTCAACGGCGTTGCCCACGGGCTCACCGGTCCCTGACCGCGCGCTGCGTCCGCCCGCACCGCTCAAGGCCCGCGGCGGTCTCCGGCGCGGCCTGTCGGCGGGTCCCGCTCACGCGCGCGGGTGGCCTGATGCGGCCGCCCGGAGGCGCCGCAGACCGCCGACCGCGCACCTGTGGCACACTCAGGTCTCATCGGGGCGTGGCGCAGCCTGGTAGCGCGCACCGTTCGGGTCGGTGAGGTCCCCGGTTCAAATCCGGGCGCCCCGATTCAAAGAGCCCAGCACATGCTGGGTTTTTTGCTGGACGAGTTGGTGCCGCGGCCTTCGGGATCCGGCCCGGATTGGCCACACACGCAGGCATGCCGCGGCGTGACGGCGCGCAAATTTGGTCGTGAGCAGGCAATTTGAACCGGAGCGCGCACCGGCAGCTGCGGTGAGGTCCCCGGATGCAGGCGCCCGACTGTGTGCCCAATGCGCGCCCAATCGCATGGCCGCTGGCTACTGCGCGCGTGCCGACGGCTGGTTGCTCTTGACGCCACAGGGGCGCGACCGTTGCGCTGCTCTTGGTCGCCGAAGTGGTGGTTGGCGTAGCCGGGATCAAGCAAGCACCCGTCCCTCCTCCGCCGGCAACCGGAGCGCTCAGCGCAGCAATTCCGACGTTGGCTCCCGCCCTGCGTTCCGCCCGTTGCAGGTGCGGGCGAGGCCCGCAGGGTCGCGTCCAAAGACTGCTGTAAATAGGTGACGGGTGCTGTCAGAGCGACGGCGTAGGTTCCCTCAAGTCCTGCCAGACGATGAAGGAGGCCTACGCCGTGAGACGCACCGTACCGCCATCAGCGGAGATACAAGCCGAGATCGACCGGCTGCTTGGGAAGGGTGAGCGGACCCCGATCATGGGTCCACCCGCTGTGAGAGCTGGTGGTTGGTTGGTTCCTGCAGGGTAGGGCTGCCGCCGGCGTCGAACGGAGCCGACGCGTAGCGGCGGCGGAGTTCGGCGCTGGCGGGCGGCCGCCTGGCGGGCGGAGACCGTAAGGCCACCTCAGCGGATCTCGCGCGTCTGATCGACTCTGACGTCGCCGACGGCCATCGGGATGCCAACACAGACAGTTCCGGAGCATCGAGTTGGTGCGACGGTGTATCGCCATCGCGGTTGCGAACCCGCGCCGCCGCTCCAAGCGGGGAGCAGACGCGCACCCAGCCCCGGTCACGGCCTTTCCACATCTGCCTTTACTGTCGCACGAGCATTTTCCCGCCAGCGCGGACAGTCTCGGAATGCGCGGAACGGCAGGGCGAGCCGGCGGACCCCGCGAAACCGATTGCTGCTGCTCTGCAGTCGGTCTGCAAGCATCCCGCTTGATGTCGGCCGACTCACCCGCGGCAAAGAAAGCCTCAAGCCGTGAGCACTTCGATCGCTGGTCAGGGGGATACGAGGACGATCACGTGTCCCGCTGGTTGCAGGAGCTCCAGCTCGAGGCGCTCGGGGCGCTTGAGCCGGCGCCCGACGATCGCCTGCTCGATGTTGGCTGCGGCAGCGGCGCGGCGGTCCGGGCCGCCGCTCCGACCGTCGCCTACGCCGTCGGTGTCGATCTGTCACAGGGCATGATCGACCGCGCCCGCGAGCTCGCGGGCTCCACCCCGAACGTCGAGTTCTTGGTTGCCGACGCCGAAGCACTCCCGTTCGAAGACGCTACGTTCACGATGCTGCTCTGCACGACCTCCTTCCACCACTACCCCAACCCCGGCAGCGCCGTTGCCGAGATGGCGCGCGTGCTCACGCCCCGCGGTCGGATCGTGATTTCGGACATGGTCAGCGACCGCCTGATCATGCGCGTCTTCGACCAAGTGCTGCGGCGCACCCAGCAAAGCCATGTCGGCTGCCAAAGATCACGCGGTCTGGCGGGTCTGCTCACCGCCGCTGGTTTCACGGACCCCACCACGCGCACGCTGCTCCATGGATTCTTCGCGATCGTCGCGGCACGCAAAGCGCAGTCCGCGACGGCAGGTTGCCATTGAGTTCAGGCGGAGCCCGCGACCATCGGTCGCCATCCGAGACCCGGGCGCGACGCGCGAGCGAAGCCGGAGTGTGGCATACTTATGCCATGGCTCGCACACGCCTGAGCACGACGGTCGACGCCGAGTTGCTGGATGGAGCGCGGCGCATGCGTTCCGGACTTTCTGATGCGGCTCTCGTCGATGAGGCGCTCACGGCGCTGATCGCTCGGCACCGCGCTGCCGAGATCGACGTGTCGTACGCCGCATACGAGCAGCATCCGCTTGAGGAGCCCGATGCGTGGGGCGACCTCGCGTCGTTCCGTCGCGCCGCCGCGGCTTCATGAGCCAACTTCCGGCCCGAGGGGAGCTGTGGTGGTGCGAGTTGCCCGAGATCGGTCGCCGGCCCGTCGTCGTCCTCTCGCGCGATGCCGCGATACCGCGGCTCCGGCGTGCGCTCGTTGCTCCGTGCACGACGACGATCCGAGCGCTCGCGAGCGAGGTCGTCATGGAACCCGATGAGGAACCCGTTCCGCGACGCTCGGCGGTCAACCTGGATTCCGTCGAGAGTGTCTCGCTCGCCGTGCTCGTTGAACGCATGGGCAGGCTCGCGGACTCGAAGATGCGTGAGATCTGCCAGGCGCTCGCCGTCGCCGTCGACTGCCAGGATTGACACGCGCCGGCGGGCTTCTCCTGCATCACCGAACCAGCAGTCTCGGCGTGGCACAGACTGGGCTCCGAGACTGCCCCTGTCGGACAAAGGCAGCAGCGCGTCGGCGGGATGGCGGATACTTGCGCGAGCGCGAAGGCAGGTCTCGAGCCGACGTTCGCGAGCGTCGCGCTTGTCGCCATCTGCGGGGCGCGTCCCATCATCTGCCCAGCTTTCATCGAGGGCGCCGACCCTGAGTAGCGCGATTTGATGAATGCAGGGAAGGAGCCGCCGGCGGTTACCGGACCTATCGGGAGACCCGCAAATTTCGAAAGCACGTCTCGGCTCTCGGCGTCGCTCAGACCTGCAACGCGCGGGTTCCGTGCCTCAGCGGCTGGTTCCGGCGCCCCAGCGGACTCCGGAGCCCCGAGCGCCCTGCAGCCCGCGCTGAGCGCGAACGGTGGCGTCGTGTTCTCCGCGCTCGGCCACGAGGAGAGCAGGTCTCTTGTGAGCGAACTCCGCTTCCCTGCGCGAACAGCCGAGCGCCCGCTCGCCCCCGGACCGCGCGGCTCGTGGCCGCTTTCACGCGATCGCCATCACGGTGCCCACCCCCCGGGGCCGCAGGGTTACTTGATGACGACGGTTTCCGAGCCGCGTTGGAGCCCGACGGCGCGTGGGCCAGGGTCTCCTTGAAGAACGCGCAGTGGAAGCTCGTGCTTGCCGATCCATTGTGTGAGGCGGCTGGCATCACCGCCGTATTCCACCCAGGCGATCCCTTGCGTGCTGGCTGCGTGAGCATGCTGCCGATCGAGCTGCTGCTCGGCACCCTGCCAGTCGATGAAGAAGGGCAGCCGCTCAGGCCCGAGCGCGGCTGGTATTCCAGCAAGCCGCCAACGCAGCACGTCGCCCGTGGGGCGGTGCCGCTCCGCAGGCACAACCGGGATCGACAGGCGTTCTGCTACCTCATCCAGGTCGTCCGGGCGCAGGCAGACGGCAACGAGGTGGTCACCGTCTCTTAGCCAGGTCGAGAGCGAGAGCACGAGCGGATGTTGCGAGTCTTCGTCTGCGATCGCCATGAGCTCGATGAACTGGCCGGGCCCGACGGGCACGATTGCATTGTGCGTACCGAACTCAGGATGTTCACCGCCGTCCACCGAGGCGAGCCCGTACTCATCGGCAAAGCGGCGCACGCCACTCTCCAGATCGGCTACCGCGTAAATGAGGTGATCCAGGCGCATCGGCGGAAAGCTTAATCCCTTCGCCCGCACCGATAGAGGGCGCGGGCGCGAACGTCTCACGCCAGCACCGCTCACGGCAGGCGCCGCTGCTTGCTCGATCCTTGCTAACGCCGACTGGGGCGTGCGCGACGGCCCCGCCAGCCGTTCAGTCGCCTGCGACCCGCTGGTGTTTGACGTCAGGTGGGTAGCAGCTCCAGTGCCTTGATGTGGCGCGGGCGCAGGACGCTGAAGTGCCGGTGATCGAGCGTCGCGAGCTTGGGTTCGCGCAGTCGTTCGGTGACCGCCAGCACTGAGGCGTCGACGAAGCCGAGTCGCAGGTCGGCGTATCGCTCCAGTAGGTCTCCGACTCGGACGTAGTCCTCGGGCAGCAGTGCCGCGATCGTGAACGCCCCGGCGGCGCAGTTCTCGAGGAACGCATTGAAGGCTGCCGTGTCCGAGGCGGTCCGCAGCAGGTACTCCAGTTCGACGAGCACCGGTGCGGGCACCACGCGTTGCTCACGGGCCGCTTCGAGGAGTCGTGCGCAGCGCTCGTGGTGCTCATCGCGCGGTTCGATCGCCGCGACGAGCACGCCTGTGTCTATGACGAGACCCAAGGCTCGGGCTCGTAGACGTCGTCGCTTGCGAGCCTCGAGAGATCGGATCGGTTCGAACGTCCGATGCCGATGATCGTCATGGGGGGCGGAGTCTGGCCGGCGTCGCCGAGCTCCTTTTCGAGCGCATCGCGAACAAGATGAGCTACGGAAACGCCGCGCTCGTCCGCGCGGCGCTTGGCTCTTGCCAGGAGCTCGTCATCTGCCTGGAACATCATCCGTCGCACGATGCCATCATGATAGCAGTGAACACGTCCGACGAGTAGTCGACGCGGAGCAGCGCGGCGCGGGCGAGATGATTGGGCACACAGTTGATTTGTGTGCCCAATCGCCCGGAATCGCCCGCGAAATCCGCACTCGTCAGGAGGCGGGCGCTCGACCGTGATTTGGTCGCTTTGCAGGGCTTTCTGCGATGGGCCTAGCGGGTTCGTGCGTTATTCGGGTCGGTGAGGTCCCCGGTTCAAATCCGGGCGCCCCGATTGCTGGAAAGCCCTGCTGACGCGGGGCTTTCTGCTTTTCAGGCGTCGGTCGCGCGATGGGCCGGTTGGCCCCTAGAGGGCTCTCGCTGCCCATTCGCTGCCCATTCGCTGCCCACACGTGGCCTTGGACGAGCGCTTTGAGCCGCTCGCGCTCCTCCTCGCTGCGGCGCATCGTGTGCGCGCGTAGACACGCAGCGGGTCCAGGTGCGGCCGTGGCGGTCCGAGACGCCGATCACGGCCTCGCCGCGGTCGACGGTCTCCGTTGCCGCGGTGATCTCCGCCGCCTCGCGCACCTTGTGCTGGCGGTAGCGGTCGACCTCGGCCACAGTGATCTGCGAGAGGTGCTGCTGCTCAAAGACGGCAGTAGCTGGTTGGTGAGGTCGTTGCGATAGTGGCTGGCGGTGTTCGGCTCGACCTCGAGCTTCTTGGTGGCGTACCAGTCGGATGCGAGCTCGTGGAAGGTCGGGTCGACCTCCATCGTCGGCGCCGGTGAACAGGCGGTGTGGCTGTCGCGGCGGCGTCGGAGGTGGTGCCGGCGCGGCGCCTTGCCCGCCATCTGCCTGGTCCGTGCCCGCGGCGTGGAGCGGGTCGACCAGAACGTCTTGGTCGTCTCGATCGACGGGCTGCTCCCGGCACTATGAAGTCGCGCAGGCCGAACCGTCGCGGACGAGCCCGACATCAGGCGGGCTTCTCCGCCACGGGCGTTCGCGCGAGCGGGCTTGCATGGGCAGCCTCGCTCCCGGACCTGACTGACGGAGTTCCCTGCCTGCCGCGCGCAGAGCGGGTGCCATGGCCCCGGCGTGGGACGACGCGCGGTCGCGGCTGTGAGCTGGCGTGCGGCCGGCGGCCGCGGCGTCTGTCCCGATGGCCGTCCGTCAGTCGGCGCTGAGTGGCGGGCCAAGCAGCGTCATTCCGTGGCGTTCGAAGATCGCCGCGACCTGGTCGCGGTTGAAGGCCGCCGTTCTGGTCGCTGGGCCGAGCTCCTCAAAGAACTTGTGCCCGCCGCCTGGCGCGAACACGATGATGAGCTCGGCCGGCTGATCGGTCAAATTCAGGAATGCATGCGGGAGGCCGGCGGGTAGGTAGGCGAAGCCGCCGGCGTCGAGGGTGTACTGCTGTTCGCCGATTCTGACCTTGAAGCGGCCGGCGAGGACGTGGATCGTCTCGTCCTGGTGGTGGTGTACGTGAAGCGGTGGTCCACCGCGCGGCGCGACCTCGCAGATAAAGTAGTCCAGCGCCCCCCGGGTGTCCTCGCCCGTGAGCTTGAACACGAGATCTCGGCCCGGCCCGGATTGCAGGCGCAGGCCGTCGTCTGCAGCTAGAGCCTTGGGTGTCGTCGCTGTGGCGGCCATTCGGTCCCTCTCCTCGTGGCAGTAGAGTATTTGCGTGATGCAAACAGTACGGGACTTATTTGCGCAAGTCAAGTAGTTCCGATGGCTGACCCCGAGACCTCGACCCCGCTCGACGAGCCCCCCGAGCCCAACCCATTCACGCCCGAGGAGTTCGCTGCATGGCGAGGAATGCTGCGCGTCCACTCGGCCGTCTTCCGCGAACTGGATCGCCAGCTGCTGGCAGAGCACGGCTTCGGGAGCGATTCGTATGGCGTGCTGATCACGCTGGTCGGAGCGCCAGCGCGGAGAGTCCCGATTGGGGAGCTTGGACTGCGGCGTAACTTGAGCCCCAGTGGGATCTCGCGCTCGGTCGACCGGCTCGCCAAGCTCGGGCTGGTCGAGCGCGCCAACAACCCCGACGACGGACGCAGCCTTCTTGTCGGCCTGACGGCAAACGGCGTCCGACGCCTGCGCGAAGCGCAAGTCAGCCACCATCGGATCGTGCGCGAGATGCTTCTGGCGCACTTTGACCGAAGCGACCTCAAGCGTCTCGGCGAGCTCTGGGAGAAGGCCATGCCAGGCGCAGTCTCCAGCCCTACCTGGCCGCTATGACCAGCAGCTCAAGCTCCCCAAGTCGCGTCTCCCATGCCCGCTCCCGGTATCCGTACCGATGAGTCGGCCTCGACGGGTGCGCGACAGCATCGGCAACCGTCGTCATGCTCTGAGCTTCGACCATCGTGGTGCCTCCTTCGTCCGACTCTGTGGTGGAGCCGATGAGCATGAGCGCCCCGATGGTCAGGACCACCTTCAAGCGCTCGTTACACCACTTTTACCGGCACGACCCGTTACGTTGCGAACGTGACAAGCCCACTGGACAGACGTGCTGTGGGGGCAGTCGACGCCGGGGCGTCCGAGGTGCACAGCGCTCAGGCCGCTAGGGGTACGCCGCCGGCGCTGGGTGCGGCGGCGCTGTGGGAGAGAGAGCGCGAACTGGGTGTACTTGAGGACGCGTTGGGGCGCGCTGCCGAAGGGCTCGGTCAGGTGGTGATCGTCGAGGGGCCGCCGGGGGTTGGGAAGTCCGCGCTGTTGGCTGAAGCGGCCCGGCGCGCGCGGCTCGTCGGGATGCGCGTGGCGGCTGCTGGTGGCGCCGAGCTTGAGCACGGATTGGCCTTTGGTGTTGCCCGAGACTTGTTCGACGGCTGCGATCGCGGGCATGACAGCGGTGCTCCCGCCGACCGGTTTGACGCTGGTCTGGGACTCGCCGCCGACGGCGCCGATGCCGTCGACGAGCCGGTGGCCGCGCGTCGCGCGTTCGCGCGCGTCGTCGAGCTGACCCAGAACGCACCGGTGTGCGTGTGCCTGGATGACGCGCACTGGGTCGATGTCCCGTCACTGGTGGTGCTGGCCTACGTTCAGCAGCGCATCGCCGCATTGCCGGTGGCGCTAGTCATCGGGCTCGATTCCGGGGAGCGCGATGCCGCCGGGGTGCTCGCTCGGATGCTGGGTGACCCGGCGGCGCGCGTGCTGCGACCGCAGGCGCTGAGCGCGGCGGCGGTGACGCAACTGGTGCGCCAGACTGGCATGCCGAACGCGTCCGGGACGTTCGCCGAGGCGTGCGCGCGCGCAACGGGCGGCAACCCACTGCTGGTCGGGCAGCTTCTCGGTGCGCTGCTCAGTGACGGCGCGACCGGCACCCAGGACGACGTCGCGGTTGTCTCCACGATCGCGCCAGAGGCGACACGCCGGCGGTTGGCGGCGCGGACGGCACGCATGGACGCCGCCGAACGGGCGCTTCTGCGCGCCGTCGCGGTCGCCGAACTGCCGTTGACACAGGCGGCCGCGCTGGCCGGTCTGGATGAGTCGCGCGCGATCGCCGCCGCCGACAGGCTGGCCGCCGCTGACTTGATCGCGGTCGGCGAGCGGCTGGCCTTCGTGCATCCGCTGGTCGGGCGCTGCGTGTACGCGCAGATCACGCCGGCTGAGCGCCTGGCCCTGCACCGTCGCAGCGCGCGGCTGCTGCGTGACGGCGGAGCGCCACCGCAGCGGATCGTCGAGCAGCTTCACCGCGCCGATCGCCTCGGCGACCCGTGGGCCGGCCACGTGCTCCGGGCGGCCGCCGAGCGCGCCCTGGGGGAGGGGGCGCCCGCGCGGGCCGCCGCGTCCCTGCGCCGCGCGCTGATCGAGCCGCTCAGCGATGAGCAGCGGCTCCAAGCGCAGCTCACGCTCGGCGAGGCGGCCCTGGCCGCCGGGCAGGCCGACGCGCTTGATGTGCTTGAGCAGGCCGTCGCGCTGGCCCGCGGAGGCCCGCATGAGGCGCAGGCCGGCTACAAGCTCGGCGACGCCCTGTTCGCGCGCGGGCGCCCCCTGGAGGCGGGACGGGTCTTCCTGCGGGGCCTGGACGCGGCCGGGGCGCCACAGCAGCCGATGACCAAGCGGCTGCTCGCCCGGCTGCTGGCCGTCTCGCTGGTCGAGCCGGCACTGGGCGACCAGGCGCGCGCGCGAGCGTACGACTGCCTGCCCGCTGAGGGCCAGCCGCTGGCGCAGGGCGACCGGCCGGTGCTCGCCGCGCTCGCCACGCTCGCCGTCTTCTCCCTCGAGCCGGCGCAGCACGCCCGACGGCTGGCGTTGCTCGCGCTCGACGGCGGCCGCCTCGTCGCCAACGAAGCCCCCGAGGCAGCGAGCTGGACCTGGGCCAACGCCGTGCTGGTGTGGTCCGACGACCCCGAGTCCGCCCTGCGCCACGCCACCGTCGTGTTGGAGGACGCGCACGCGCGCGGCTCGGTGACGGCGACGGCCACGGCCAGCTACTGTCGCGCCACTGCGAACTTCGCCCTCGGACGCATCGAGCAGGCCACCGGAGATGCCGAGCGGGCGGTGCAGGCGCGCGACGCGGGCTGGGAGATGTACCTGGCGCCGGCCTGTGCACTGCTGTGCCAGTTACGGCTAGAGGCCGGTGACGTCGCCGGGGCATGGCGGGCACTCGAGCCCGTCGCCGACCATCTCGCCGCCGCCGAGTCGCAGTTCGCCTCCTATGCGCTGGACGCCCGCGCCCGCCTGCGACTCGCTGAAGGACAGGCCGCCGCTGCGCTTGAGGACGCGCTGATGGCGGGTGCGCTCATGCGGACCGCCAACCCCGCGGTCGTGGCCTGGCGCTCGACCGCGGCGCTCGCCCAGACGCGCCTGGGCCGCCGCGCGCAAGCCGGGGCCCTGGCCGGCGAGGAGCTCGAGCTCGCGCGCCGGTTCGGCGCCCCGCGGCCGATCGGGGTCGCCCTGCGCACGCTCGCGGCGGCGAGCGCCCACGCGCAGCGTGAGGGCCTGCTGCGGGAGTCGGTCGCCGTCCTGGAGACGTCCCCCGCGCGGCTGGAGCGCGTCCGGTCGCTGATCGAGCTGGGCGCCACGCGTCGCCGTGCGGGCGCTCTGCGTGAGGCCCGCGAGCTGCTCGACGCTGGTGTGGCGCAGGCGGAGCGCATCGGCGCGAGGCTGCTCGTGCAGCGGGGCCGCGACGAGTTCGAGGCGGCCGGGGCACGGCGGCCGCGCGATCGGCCGGTGACCGGGCCGCAGTCGCTGACCCCGGGTGAGCGGCGTGTCGCCGAGCTGGCCGCCGCCGGTCTGAGCAACCGCGAGATCGCCGACCGCTTGGTGGTCAGCGTCAAGGCGGTGCAGTGGCACCTACGCAACGTCTACCGCAAGCTCGCCGTCGCCGACCGTCGCGACCTGACTGGTGCCCTGGCGGATCAAGGCAGCGGCAAACCCTAGGCCGGGGGACCTAGTGCTAACCGCGGGGTTTACCCGTACGATCGCGGCGCAATCGCTGTCGGGGAGCTCTGCGCGCCGGCGCACGGCGCTCAAGGAGGACTTCGCATGAGCAAACTTCTGACTCGTCTGGCCGTCGCCACGGTCGCCGCTGCCGTGGCGGTCGCGCCGGCTGCCCAGGCCGCCCACCATCGTCACCATCCCGTGCGCACGACGCAGCGTCACGCGGCCGCACGCAGCAGCATCCGGCCCGGCATCTATGACTGCCAGGGCTACAACGGCACGTTCTTCAGCTACCTGGGCAGCTATGAGTTCCTGAAGCCCGGCCAGTACGCGCTGAGCATGCTGCACAAGAACCACCGGCTGTACGGCAAGATCGACCACGGCCGCTACCGGATGCAGGGCAACACGGTCATCCCGACCAGCGGCCCCATGAAGCGCGACGGCTTCCACATGGAGAAGAAGGGCAACAGCGAGCTGCTGCTCGAGCTCGACAACGGCCAGGGAATCGCCGTCGGCTG
>DASSZP010000111.1:0-63056 GCA_035713465.1 Solirubrobacteraceae bacterium
AACCCCTGTCAGGCTGGGGCGGTGGTCGCCTCCCAAAGCGCTCCGGCTTGCGCAACCGGCCGCGAAGTGGAGGCCTCGACGTCATCGTGGAGCCGTTGAACCGCCAACGGGAGCCGAATGCGCACCGTGCAGGGGGCGTCGCGTCACAGAACGGCGAGCAACATCGTCCTGTTGATGACGATCAGCAACCGATGGACCCAGGAGATCAGCGGATGAAGACCGATGAGACGATTGTTGTAGGCGGCGGAATCGCTGGGCTGATGTGCGCGGCGAAGCTCGCGAACGCGGGGCGCAGAGTGACCGTCCTTGAAGCCTCTGCGGCGCTTGGTGGCCGTGCCGCAACCTACGAGGAGCAGGGCTACCGGCTGAACTTCGGGGGCCATGCCTTGTATTGGCCGGACGAGAAACGACTGCGCGCGGTCGGGGTTCGCATCTCCGGCGGCCATCTGCGGGCAGATCGTGGGTCGGTCCTGTGGCGTGGTGAACTCTCCGCGTGGCCACTGCCGCCACGAGTAGGACGATCCGCGCTGGGTGTGACCGAGAGGGCCGCTCTCCTGCGCGTGCTCGCTGGCGTCTTGACCCGGCACCCGGAACGGTTGACTGGCCAGAGTGCGGCGGACTGGATCGACGCTCATTCGCGGACCCCCGGCGTGGCCGGCATGCTGGGCGCGCTGCTGCGGATCTCGAGCTACGGCGCACGCCTGGACGCGATGCCCGCCGAGATTGCCGTCGGGATGGTGCGAGCGGCCGCCGTGCGGCCGGTTCGTTATCTCGACGGCGGCTGGGTCTCGATCGTTGACGGGCTGGCCGCGCGGGTTCGCGCCGGTGGAGGTCGGATCGAGACCAGCACGCGAGTGACCGGGCTGCTCGGCGAAGAGCAAGTACGTGGCGTCTGCATCGCCGATGGCACCGAGCGTCTGGCGGGATCCGTCGTGCTCGCTGGACTGTCGCCGACGCGCACCGATCGGCTGCTTGCCAATGTGGGCGGGGCGCTGCCGCCGACCGCCACGGTGACAGGCGGGCGGGTGACAGCCGCTTGCTTGGATGTGGCGCTACGGCGCTTGCCAGCGGGCGCGATCAGCTTCGCTCTTGGCCTCGACGAACCGCTGTACCTCTCAACCCATTCGCAGTACGCGACGCTCGCCCCGGGTGAAGGGGCCGTGGTCCATCTCATGCGTTATGACGACGGCCAGCCGCAGTCCGATACCGAGATGCGAGGTCGCCTGGAGCAACTGCTCGATCTCGCACAACCCGGCTGGCGCGACGAGCTGATCCACGCACGATTCGCTCCGCGCATGATCGTCGACCATCTGCTTCCCGTGCCGGGTGCGGGCCTCGCAAGCCGACCTGACATCACAGACGCCGGCGTGTCCGGCGTCATCCTCGCGGGCGACTGGGTCGGACCAGCAGGATGGCTCGTGGGCGGCTCGCTCGCAAGCGGCGCCGCCGCAGCCGACGCGGTGCTCGCCGCAGCGACGACGGCCGGCCGCCGAGGTTCCCCGACGGCCACTATCACCCAGGCGGCATGATCCGTCCACGTGAAAATGAGCCGCTTGACCCCGCAGACGTGACCTCCGAGGAGTTTGTGGCATTACGCCGGGCAGCGTTCGCCGCGGCCTACCGGATGCTCGGAAGTCACGCGGACGCCGAGGATGCGGCGCAGGAAGCGCTCATGCGCCTGCACCAGGCCGACCCATCACCAAGCTCACCCAGAGCCTGGATCACTGCCGTCACCACGCACCTGTGCATAGACCGGCTGCGCAGCGCACAGATGCGCCGCGAGGCCTACATCGGTCCGTGGCTGCCCGAACCGGCCCTCGCCGATCTTGATCCCGCCGAGAAAGCCGAGCGCGCCGAGTCCGTGTCACTCGCGCTGCTCGTCGTTCTCGAGACGCTGAGCCCAACCGAACGCGCCGCCTTTCTCCTGCATGACGTGTTTGGCTACGACTACTCCGAGATTGCCGAGACCCTTGAGCGCACACAGCCAAGCTGCCGACAACTGGTCAGCCGCGCCCGCCGGAGGGTGCAGGAAGGACGTGTGCGCTACGAGCCAGACCCACAGCGCCGCACCGAGGTCGCTGTCGCGTTCTTCACCGCGTGCGGTGAGGGAAGCGTTCACGATCTCGTCGCTGTTCTCGCGGACGACGTGGTCATGCGCTCTGACGGCGGCGGCATCGCGCAAGCCTCCCGAGTCCCCATCCACGGCGCTGACCGCTGCGCCAGGGCGCTGGTCGCGCTCCGCGCCAATGCCGTCCACGAGCCCAGCGTCCTGCTTGTCAACGTCAACGGAACCCCTGGGATCGTGATCTACGAGGAGGGGATCCCCAGGTCGTTGATTGGTGTGGATGTCGCCGATGGTCGCGTGGTGGCGATCCACGTCGTCCGCGAACCGACCAAGCTCGCCTCAGCCCTCGCAACCCTCCCGGCCGGCTACCCCGATCCGGTCCCGATGGGCCCGCGCAGTGCCGAGGGCCGCTACAGCACCCCCGACGAACTCACTTCTCAAACCGGCATCGACCAGAAGTAGAGCCAATGCCCTCCGGGCGAGTGGTCGATAGTGCGAGACCTGCTCTGCTCCGGCCGGGAGAATGATGCGAGCGGCACCGACTTCCCTGCTCCGCGCGGCAAATCGGCAACGGGTCGAGGCCTGGACCGTCAGTTGCCGGCGGCAATGTTGCGCGGAGGACTCAGCGGGCGGGGTTCGCTAGACCCGCCTGAAGATCACGGATGATCGCGCCAAGAATGCCTGAGGCAAGAAGGCCTGGCCCGAGGGGCCCGGCCCGGTTCTCCCCAACCGGCGGCAGCTTCCGTAGTGCAGCTCGGACGTCATCAGACATGCTTGCGAGCTGCCAGCCAATCTCTTCGCTGACCAAATCTGGACGCTCTGGGGCTGCGAGCCCCACCGCTTTGGCGGCGTACGCCGCGGCGCCGAGGGCGTGGGCGCCCATGTGCGGCACCGCGCAGGCCTGTCCAGCCGCCCGAGCCGCAGCGGCCGCCGCAGGACCAACGCCAGGTGCGGCGCCACCACCGGCGAAACGGCGGCGGATCTGGCCGGCGGCGTCGAGCTCTCCACGCGCGAAGGCTCGGGCTCGGAGGATCGCATCATGCGGGCGGTCATCGCCCGGAGCGTCCGCCTCAAAGAACGGGAGTACACGTTCAACGCAATCAGCCGCCCATGCCGCCACTATCCGGCGTTCGGCGTCGCTCAGCGTCTGGGGAGAACCCATAGCGGGATTCTGCCGACTCCCAGCGCCCTCATCCGCTTTGAATCGGCCACGAGCATGTAGCAGGCCCCGACGACACCCTCGCTTCGCGCGGGGACGGGGTAGCACAGCCGCACTCATGCGCTTGCGTCTGGGTCGGCCCGTCGATGGGCCGTGATCGCGAGGGTGGCGTAGCTCATTGTGAAGCTCCCGCCGATCTGGTCGATGGCGGCTCCAATGCCAGATAGGAGTGGATCCAGCTTCTGCTCTGGGAGTGTGCTGTGACCGCCGAATGTCGGTACCTGATCCAGCCACTTGTCGCGGGTGTAAAGATGGTCCCAGTCAAACCGCAGGCGTTCGGGGGCGGTGAACGCGCGCGTTGCCGTGATGCCGGTGCAGGCGGTGTCGAGGATCTGGTGGTAGCCGGCGATCGGGTCGACTGGCAAGGAGGCGAACGGCGTGTCGGGCAGTACCCGGCGGTAGACCTCGGAGAAGGCTCGTGCGAGCTGCGGCGGGGGTCGGTGGACGTTCCAGAACAACGCGAGCAGCCCGTGCGGGCGGAGCACGTCAGCGGCCTTGACCGCGCCGGCGGCAGGGTCGATCCAGTGCCAGGTCATGCCCGAGATGAGCGCATCGAAGCTCCGGCCTGCCGGATCCCATTCTTCGAACCTCGAGACCTCGACCGCGAACCCGCGGTTGCGCGCGGACTCGGCCATCCGTGGGTCGACCTCGATGCCAAGGACCGAGTAGCCGGCGGCCTGGAATGGTTGAGCCGAGACGGCTGTGCCCAGCCCGACGTCAAGCACCTCGCGGCCAGGGATCGAGGCCATGATCCGATCAACGAGAGCTTCGGGATACCGGGGGCGCGTCCGGTGGTAGCGCTCAGGGTCCGTGCCGAATGATTCCGCGGCTTCTCGGGCGCGGTGAGGCTCCGACGGTGTGGGGGTAGACGACGGGGGAGTGGGCATGTGCCCATGATAATGGGCAGATGCCCACTCGTCATGTAATCTCAGCCAGACGATGCCTACTGGGACACCGATCCACGACATCCGCGAGCAGCTGCTCGCGGCCTCCCAACGCCTCCTGCTGCGCAACGGCCCAGACGCCCTCACCAGCCGAGCCGTCACCACCGAGGCTGGCGTGGCCAAAGGCATCCTGCACCGCTACTTCCCTGACTTCGACGCATTCCTCGTCGCGCTCGCAGTGACCGACATGGAACGCCTCGACAGCCTCTCCAACGAGATGCGTGCCGCGGCCGGTGAGGGAACGGTGGCAGGCAACATCGCCAGGATGCTCGTCGCAGCGCTGACACCGGCCACCATCCACATCATCAATCTCGTGTGCTCGCGCCATGAGCTGCGTGAGCGGTTGCGGCTCACCACCCCGAGAGGCATACCACTCGCGGCCGAGATCACGAGGATGGTCGCGGCCTACCTCACAGCCGAACGCGGCCTCGGTCGAATCGCCATCACCACCGACGTAGACATGCTCGCCGTCCTCCTCGTCGGGGGTGCACATCTTCGCGCAGGCGAGCGGAACGACCTCCGACTGGATCCCGAGGATCTCCGCGACCTCGTCGCGGCCGCCATCGGCAACGCGTTGATAGAACGACCGCAGGGCGACCGAACCTGACCCACCGATCAAGACCCGCGTCCCGCTTTCGCCTGTTGCAGCGTCTCAGCAACGCAGGCATCTCATCCCCTCGATTGCGCGGGCTGCAGGTCCCCTGTGATGTCAGGTGGCTTGGAGCACTGCGGCGGGGTCCGTCGCGCTGGGCCTCGACCGTCTCAGGAACCGTCACTAAGAGGCGCCCGTCCCGGTGCAGGACCTGACGCGCGTTGATAACGGTCAAGCCGACGATTTCTTGCGTACCAGGGGCGAAGCATCGCTTTCGTCCTCTCGACCGCCTCCGAGCACGCCATCGAGTTGGCGACCTTCCACTGCTTCGGCGTCGCCAGCCGCCGGCGGCCGCGTTGCCACGAACGGATTAACCGGGTTGAGGACCGCTGGCGTCATCCCCATGGCGATGCCTGGATCGCCCCGAGCGCCGGACCCCGGAGGGCGGGTTCGCCACGGATGCGCTCGCCGGTGTCGGACCTGGCGCACGAGTTCTGCTGCATGAGCGCGGTCACGTTCTCGACCGGTGCTATTGCACACGATGTCCCTCGAGTGAGAGAGTCGGTCTGTAGCGGTTCACTATCTGACCGGAGGATCACCATGAGCGTCTACCGAGTCACAGAAGTCATCGGGACCAGCACCGAGTCGTTCGCCGACGCGGCGCGCAACGCGGTCGAAACTGCGGCCGGATCCGTCCGCGACCTACGTGTCGGCGAGGTCGTGCGTGAGGACGTCACGATCGAAAACGGCAAGATCACCAGCTACCGCGTCCGCCTCGCGATCTCGTTCAAATACGAGACGGGCGACTGACCACGCGCGGCGCTGCCGGGCCGCTCGCTCGTCGGGAGACCGTGCGGAGTGGGGCGTCGGCGCTCGACGCCCCGCTCCGGCATTGGCGCTCTTAGATCCCGCGTAGGAGCACGCTCCGGCCGCTCGTGAGCGGGTGCATCCGACGACCGAGCCTACGCTGCGCGTCGCGTCGGGTTCTCCCATCAGCAGGAGCGCGCGGGACCGGAAGCTGGCGCGTGCTCTTCTCGGTCCGTCCTCGGCAGAGCTCACGATGCCTTTGGCGACCTTCCGCGTGTCCGCCGCTATGGCCGCCCCTGACAGCTAGGGTCTCCCCGGCCGCACCGACTCGCTGTCCAGCCGAGGAGATCCCATGTCGCGTTTTTCGAAGGTCAACCTGCTCGATGTCGAGGACTCCGTCGCGGGGCGGGTGGAGGGGCTCGAGGGCCGCTTCGGCCGAAAGCATCTGGACTCCCGCGACCTCGGGGTCAGTCTGTTTCGATACGCCCCGAACCTCCGCAGCCCGATGGCTCACAGCCACAAGACGCAGGAGGAGGCTTACGTCGTCGTCGCCGGCTCTGGCCGGATCCTGCTCAACGACGAGACCCAGGAGCTCCGGGCCTGGGATGTCATCCGCGTCGCGCCTGAGGTCGTCCGAGCATTCGAGGCCGGCCCCGAGGGCCTTGACATCATCGCCGTTGGCGGCCCCAAGCCCGAGGAGGGCGATGGCGTCCGCGCGACCGCGGCGTGGCCCGGCACGGAATAGTCAGGCTGGCTGTTTCGACCGTCAACTTCGACAGTCGAGCGCAGCGATCCAGCGTTCGAGGCACCGACAACGTCGGCAACGCGGCCAGCATCACCACGACGGTGCAGGTGACCTCGGTCCCGGTGATCACCAGCTACACCGGCACCGGGATCAGCCAGCCGTACAACATCACCTCGGGGCCCGATGGTGCGCTGTGGTTCACGAACCATGCGAATAGCTCGATCGGTCGGATCGATCCCACCACACATGCGGTCGCCAACTACACCGACGCGAGCATCAGCAGCCCGGAGGGGATCACGTCCGGTCCCGACGGCGCCGTGTGGTTCGGCAACGTCAACATCTGGTCGATCGGGCGGATCGACCCGAGCAGCGGGACGGTCACTCACTACAACGACGCCAGCCTCAGCGCTCCGGTCGGAATCACGTCCGGTCCCGACGGCGCGCTCTGGTTCACCAATCAGAACACCGGCTCGATCGGGCGCATCAACCCGGTGACGCACGCGTTCAGCAACTACGCCGATCCGAGCATCAGCGCTGCGACGGGGATCACGACGGGTTCCGACGGCGCCCTGTGGTTCACCAACCTGGGGAACAACTCAATTGGCCGCATCACCACCTCCGGCACCGTCACCAACTACACCGGGACCGGCATCAGCACGCCGCTGGCGATTGCGGCCGGTTCAGACGGCGCGCTGTGGTTTACGAACAATGGGAACAGCTCGATCGGGCGGATCACCACCTCGGGGACAGTGACCAACTACACGGATCCCAGCATCGTCGCCCCGCGCGGGATCACGGCCGGCCCGGACGGCGCGCTGTGGTTCACCAACGCCGGAGGGAACTCCATCGGGCGGATCACCACGTCGGGCACGGTGACCAGCTACACCGATTCCAGCATCAGCGCGCCGAACGACATCACCTCAGGCCCAGACGGTGCTCTGTGGTTCACCAACGCGGGCAACAACTCGATCGGGCGCATCACCACGCCGTGACGCCGTGGTGTGGCGCGGGAACTGAGCGCTACGGCTGCTGGTGGCGCTCGGCCTCCGCCTGCGCCCGAGCCGCAGTGGCTCCGGCCTCCTGGGCGGAGCGCTCCGCGGCCTGCGCCTGCTCGGCGGCCTGACGGGCCCGCTCGCCGGCCTCGGCGCTCTCGGCACGGCGGGCCTGCTCCTCGGCGGCGGCCTCCTCGGCTCGCCGGCGCGCGGCCTCGCCCTCGGCGCGCTGAGCATCGCGCTCGGTCGCGCTCTGGAGCGGATCGCCGGCGGTCAGGCGGATGCCATAGGCCTCGCCCAGCGCGGTGAGCTCATCCACCGTCGGCGTCTCGCCGCGGTGGATGTCCGCGGTGGCGTCGATCGTCGCCTGGTCGTGGGCGACCTGGATGCGGTCACGGCCGGCGCTGGCCCCGTGCAGCGGGATCAGTGAGCTCTTACGGCCGAGCAGCCCGCTCCTGACCGCGATCAGCACGGGCTCGGTCGTTCCCGGGGCGTAGAAGACCTCGTCCAGCTTGCCGAGGTTCTCGCCGTGGCGATCCACGACGGCCTGGCCGCGCCAGTCCTCGATGCGTTCGATGGCGATCATGGCCAAGGTCTTACCCGGTGACCGGCCGGGCAACCGGCGTTATCGTCCTGAAGCACGATGATCGAAGAGCGCAGGCGTGACTACAGCCTGATCGGTCCCAGCGCCGAGCAGGCGGCGGCGATGGGGCTGGTGGCGGCGCAGTGGTACCACTCCGAGGTCCCGCGCAAGCGCATGAAGCAGCTGATGCGCCGCAGCGACGGACCCGCCGTGCGCGACACCGCCCTGTGGCTCACGCTGCTGGTCGCGGCCGGCGTCGCCGGCGGGCTGACCTGGGGCGGCTGGTGGTGCGTGCCGTGCTTTCTCATCTACGGGGTGCTGTACGGGTCGGCGTCGGACTCGCGCTGGCATGAGACCGGGCACGGCACGGCGTTCGCCACGTCGTGGGCCAACGACGTCGTCTATCAGCTCGCATCGTTCATGAACCTCAAGGAGCCGACCTTCTGGCGCTGGAGCCACGCGCGCCATCACACCGACACGATCATCGTCGGCCGTGACCGCGAGATCGCCGCGATGCGGCCGCCCGACGTGGCTCGGCTGCTGCTCAACCTGGCCGGCCTGCGCGACGTGCTCGACACCGCGGTCAGCGTCGCGCGCCACGCGGCCGGGCGGGTCACCGCCGAGGAGGCGACGTTCATCCCCGAGTCCGAGCGCCACCGCGTGTACCGGGAGGCCCGCGCGTGGCTGGCCGTCTACGCGGCGGTGATCGCGCTGGCCATCATCACCGGGTCGCTGCTGCCGCTCATGTACGTCGGTCTGCCGAGCCTGTACGGCCGCTGGCTGGCCACCCTGTTTGGGGTCTCCCAGCACGCCGGTCTGGCCGAGAACGTGCTCGACCACCGGCTCAACGCGCGCACGATCCGCATGAACCCGGTGTTCCGCTTCCTGTACTGGAACATGAACTTCCACGTCGAGCACCACATGTTCCCGATGGTGCCCTACCACGCCCTGCCGGCCCTGCACGCGGAGATCGCCGCCGACCTGCCGGAGCCCTACCCGAGTCTGCTCGCCGCCTACCGGGAGATCCTGCCCACGTTGCGCCGGCAGATGCGCGAGCCCGGCCACCATGTGGTCCGCCGCCTGCCCGCGGGGGCGCGGCCCTTCCGGCCCGAGATGCACGACGCGGTGTTCTCCGCCTCGCCGCCGGCCCCGGCCCAGGCGCCCGACCCAGCGCTGCTCCCGCCCCGGGCCCCGGCGCGCGCCTCGACCGACCCCGCATCCGACGCGCCGGCACGGGCGCGGGCCCAGGCGTGAGCGAGGACGGGTGGGTGGCCGTGTGCGCCACCGACGACATCGACCGCGAGGACGTGATCGGGATCGAGCACGACGGCCACGCACTGGCCGTCTACCGCAGCCCGGAGGACACCTTCCACGTCACCGATGCGTTCTGCACCCACGAGCGCGCCGAGCTGGCCGACGGGCTGGTCATGGGCCACCTGATCGAGTGCCCGAAGCACAACGGCCGCTTTGACTACACGACCGGTGAGGCCAGGCGGGTGCCCGCCCGCGAGCCGTTGTGCGTGCACCCCGTCCGGGTGCTGGACGGCCGGGTCTACGTGCGCCTCTAGAGCCGCCCGGTCACCCGGGGCGGTCTCGCTTCGGCCCGAAGCCTGACTGGTTGGCGAATCCTGTGCGTGGGACGCAGGAAATTCGCCAGCCACGCGCACGCCGGTACGGCGGCCGGGGCTCGACCGTCGCGCGCGCCGGTACGGCGGCCGGGGCTCGACCGTCGCGCCCGCCGGCACGGCGGCCGGGGCTCGACCGTCGCGCCCGCCGGGATCCCGCAACCCACCGCCGTGGTTGGTACATTGCTCCGCAACACGGGGCATTCCACCGGCCGGGCCGGTGAGGCGCACGGGGCTCCGGCGACGGTAAAGGCGAGGGCACATGGGGACCTATCCGGTCGGCTTTGAGATGGACTACGCGCAGCAGCGCAGCCGCGTGACGACGTTCTTCCGCGCCGTGCTGGCCATTCCGCACATGATCATGCTGTGGGCCTACTCGATCGCCTTCCTGATCGTGTGGGTGATCGCCTGGTTCGCCCTGCTCTTCACCGCGCGCTGGCCGCAGGGGCTGTACGCGTTCACGTGCGGCTACCTGCGCTACGTCACCCGGGTGGCGGCCTATCTGTACCTCGGGACCGACGCCTACCCGCCGTTCAGCGGGGCCGATGACCCCAGCTATCCCGTGCGGGTGCCGATCGCGCCGCCCCAGGCGTCCTACAGCCGCGTGAAGGTGTTCTTCCGCGGCCTGTACGCGCTGCTGGCCTATGTGATCCGCTACGCGATGGGGATCGTGATCGCCTTCGTGGCCTTCCTGTCCTGGTTTGCGATCGTGATCACCGGCCGCCAGCCGGAGGGTCTGCAGAACGCGCTCAACTTCTCGCTGGCCTACACGACGCGCGCCGACGCCCTCATGTTCCTGATCACCGAGACCTATCCGCCGTTCGGCAGCACCGAGACCTACGACGCGACGCCCGCCGCATAGCCGGTCCGGGTCAACCCCGATACCGGCCACGCGACGGGCGCGAGACGGTGGTGTGCGCGGCGACTGCGCTGGTTACGCGCGGACGGTCACGTAGCCGCGCATGTACCCGACGTGCATCATCGCCCACGGGTCACACGGCACCTTGCAGTACCAGCTGTAGCGTCCCGGCTTGGTCGGGGCGGTGAAGGTGACGTCCATCTTGGCCGGGCTGCCGGGCGAGCCGCTGGGCACGATCTGGTCGACGCCCAGGCCGGGAGCCGTGAACGAGTGCGGTGAGGTGTCGTAGTTGACCAGTGTGAGGGTCACCTTGGCGCCGGCCTTGACCGAGTAGATCGCCGGCGTGGCGGCGTCATGCCAGGTGCCGTCGGGCCCTTTGCGCCCGTGCTCGACGTCGGACCGGTAGGCCATGGTGACGGCCACCGGGGCGACCGCGGGGGTCGCGGCCGCCGCCGCCGCCGCGGGCGAGGCGGCGGGCATGCGCACCGTGGTCACTGAGTTCGAGGAACCCGAGCCGGCCAGCGCGACGAGGGCGATGATGATCGCGATCACCGACAGCAAACCGCTGAGGCCTTCGCCAACGGCCAGCCACTCGCGCCAGACGCGATCCTTGCTGCCGTCGGTGTCGGCGGATGCACCGGCGCGCGGGTCGGGCGCGACCGGCTGAGGGGAGACCTGCTCTGAGTCGGATGTGCGGGAAGGACCGTCAAGGGTGGTGGGGGTCATGGTGCGCTCCTCGGGATGACAAAGCTGATGCAACGAAGCTACGGCTCAGGGGGGCTGCGCTCATCGGTAGTTGTGGCGCGGCGCGCGGGGGGAGCCCGCGCCTTGATACCGGTAGTCCGCCCCCGCGATCTGCGGCCGGCCACGGTGGGTGGTCGCCGCCGCGGCGCTTCGGTCCCGGCCAGCTCGAGCGCCCGGCGCCCGGGCGGACCCGGCCACCGTGCTGTTCGGCCGTCGCGCCGGCGCTGGCCACTGGCCACGGTGTCGCGCGAGGACGATCCGGGGGGACCACGGTGGACCCCGCTGCCGGGCCCCGCTTTACTGCCGGGTCCCGCGCACGACCGCGGGGGGAGCCGACTGATGCCATCCCCAGCCTCGATCCCGTCCGTTCCCGGCCCGCGCGGCCCGTCCGTGCTGATCGTCGAGGACGAGGCCTCGATCGCCGAGCCGTTCGCGGCCGCGCTGGCCCGCAGCGGCTTTCGGCCCACCGTCGCCGCGACCGGAGCGCAGGCGCTCACGCGCTTTGACGAGCTCTCACCCGATGTCGTGCTGCTCGACCTGTCCCTGCCCGACGCCGACGGCCGGGATCTGTGCCGGACGTTGCGCCAGCGCTCGGGCGTGCCGATCCTGATCATCACGGCCAGCGGATCGCTGACCGATCGGGTCGTGGGCCTCGAGCTCGGGGCCGACGACTATGTGGTCAAGCCGTTTGCCATCGGAGAGGTCGTGGCCCGGATCCGAGCCGTCCTGCGCCGTACCGGCACCAGCTCCGACGGGCCGAGCGAGGTCATCATCGATGATCTGCGGATCGACGCCGGCGCACGGCGGGTCTGGGTCGGCGGGCGGGAGATCGATCTCTCGCGCAAGGAGTTCGATCTGCTCTGGCGGCTGGCCCGCGACGCCGGGCACGTGGTCAGTCGCGAGGACCTGATGTCCGACGTCTGGGACACCAACTGGTTCGGCTCGACCAAGACGCTCGACGTCCATGTCGGCTGGCTGCGGCGCAAGCTCGGCGATGATCCGGCGTCCCCCCGCTGGGTGGTCACCGTCCGCGGTGTCGGGTTCCGGCTGTCGGCACCGGGGGAGGCGGCCGGGTGAGCCTGCGCTCGCGGCTCACCGCGGCGCTGTTCTACGTCCTTCTGCTGGCGATCGTCGCCTTCGGGGTGCCACTGGCCCTCAACCTGCGGGCCCGCGTCAACGCCGAGGTCCGGACCCAGGCTCAGGCTCAGGCCGATCTGGTCGCGGCCACCGCCGCCGATCTGCTGCAGACCGGGGACCGTCCCGAGCTGACCACGCTGGCTCACACCGGTGCCCGGTCGATCCGGGGGCGGGTCATCATCGTCGACGCGGCCGGCCGCGTGCTCAGCGACAGCGAAGACCCGTCGACGATCGGGTCCAGCTACGCCTCGCGGCCGGAGGTGGCGGCCGCGTTGCGGGGCCGCCCGGTCCAGCTGTCACGGGGCTCGCGCACGCTCGGCGAGCAGATCCTGGCCACGGCGGTCCCGATCGTGCGCAACGACCACACGGTGGGCGCCGTCCGGGTCACCCAGAGCGTGGCCGCCGTCTCGGACGCGGTCACCCGGGCTGAGCTCGGACTCGTGCTGATCGCGGTGATCGTGCTCGCGCTGGGTCTGGCCGCAGGCCTGGTCCTGGCCAATCAGGTCGCGGGCCCGATCGGGGGCCTCGAGCGTGTCGCCCGCCGTGTGGCTCAGGGCGACCTCAGCGCGCGAGCGGCGATCGAGGGCAGCCGCGAGCAGCGCTCGCTGGCCGCGTCGTTCAACGAGATGACCGAGCGGATCGCCCGGCTGCTCGGCGTCCAGCGCACGTTCGTGGCCGACGCGTCGCACCAGCTGCGCACCCCGCTGACCGGGCTGCGGCTGCGGATCGAGGCCGCGCGACACGCCGCCGGAGCCGGGACCGTGGACGGGGAGCTCGACGCTGCCCTCGGCGAGGTCGACCGGCTCGCCCGCACGGTGGACGAGCTGCTGGTGCTCTCCCGGGCCGGCGAGCGCCGGACCGAGGGGGCACGCGTGGACCTCGTCGAGCTCGCCCGTGACACGTGCGCGCGCTGGCAGCCCCGCGCGCGCGATCGCGACATGAACCTGGGGCTCGGCGATCTCCCCGCCGAGCCGGTGACCGTCTGGGCGGCGCGCGACGATCTCGAGCGCTGCCTGGATGCGCTGGTGGAGAACGCGGTGCGGTACGCGCCGGACGGCACCCGGGTGGTGATCGGCGTTCGCGACGACGCGATCGTCGTCCGCGACCATGGCCCGGGGATCGAGGCCGACGAGCGCGAGAGGGTGTTTGAGCGCTTTCACCGGGGCCGGGCGGCCGGGAGCGCCGTCCGCGGCAGCGGCCTCGGTCTGCCGATCGCCCGCGAGCTGGCGCGGGCCTGGGGCGGCGATGTGACGCTCCACGCCGCTCCCGAGGGCGTGGGCCTCCTGGCGATTCTGCGGCTGCCGGTCACCGGTCGGCCTCCCGAGGGGACTTTGACGGCCCTTAACCCGAGTGCGAGTACGGTGCCGAGCCCATGACCCGACGCGCCGTCGCGACCGTGATCCTGGCCGCGCTGGGCATCGCGGTGGCGGCCGGCCTGGCCTTTGCCGCCAGCCAGCTCACCGCCCAGCGCATCGGCCTGGCCTCCGAGCCGCCGTCGGTTGCCGTCGGTCTGGCTCCTCGCCCGTCGGCGCCGCCGCGCCGCACGACATCGCGCGCGGATCGGGCGCACCACCCCGGACGCCGGCGCACGGAGACCACGGTGATAACCGCGACGGCGCCGGCGAGCTCCGCGGCCCCGGCGACGAGCGTTCCCCTTCCGGCCCCGTCGAGCACCACGGCGCTCCCGGCGCCGGCGCCGGCCAACCGTACGGCCACGGCGCCGGCAGCGACCAGCGGTGCGGCGACCGGGGCCGGCGGTCCGGGCCGCGCCGGCTCGGGTCACCACGAGGACCGCCACCACGCCGACGACTGAGGGGCGCCCGCGCGGGCGGGCTTGACCAAAGCTTTGCCCGCGCTTGGCGGTGGCCTTCACGACCGCTCGGCAGCATCCCGGCCGACCGCTTCCCAACCAGGAGACGCCACATGGCCCGCTCTCGATTCATCGCCGGCGCGATGGCGCTGTTCGCCGCCGCTCTGGCCGGCTACACGCTGCGACCGACCGGCACCGCGACGTCTGCGACCCTGGCCGCGCGCAATCCCGCGGTCGAGGTGCGCACCGTCGTCATCCACCGCACCGTTCACATCGTCCGGCATGCCCACCGGCGGCGCGGGGCGCAGGTGAGCCCGGGGCGCCGCGTCGCAGGCCGCGCCGCCATCACCGCTCACCGCCCTGGCGCGGCAGGTCCGGTGCCCTACGCCGCCGCCCGCACGCGAACCAGCGGCTCTCACGCCGCCGGTTCTGCCCCGGCGGCCTACGTGCCGAACTCTTCCGTTCGCCCCGTGACCACGCGGTCCAGCGGCTCGCACGCCGCCGGTTACGCCCCGGCGGCCGCCGCGCCGAGCTCCTCGGCTCGCCCCGTGACCACGCGCTCCAGCGGCTCGCACGGCAGCGGCTCGACCTCGGCCGGCTCGGGGTCTGGGGCCGGCAAGCCGGTGACCACGCGCACCAGCGGGTCGGGTTCCGCGCACCACGACGACGGCTCAGGGCACGGGGATGACTGATCGCGTCACCGTCCTGCTCAGCGGGCTCTGCGCGTTCCTGCTCGTGCTGGCCGTCCTGGCCACCCAGCTTCCGGCCACGCCGGCCACCCATCCGCGCCGCGTTCTCCTGGTGCGCCGGGTGTACCGCACGACGGTCGTGGAGACGGTCGTCAACGCCCCAGGCCCGACCGTCAGCTCGGGACCGGTGACCCAGTCGGTCTCCAGCTCGGGAGCCGCCGCGGCGCCACCGGCTCCGACCACGAGGGCCTCATGAGCATCGTGACCGAAGCCGATCTCACCTTCTCGGCGATGGGCTCCGACGTGCGGCTGATGATCGGCCTGCCGCTCGCCGCGGGGCGGGCCGACCCAGCGGTGGCGGCTGAGGCCGAGCGGCGCTGGATCATGGACTTCGCACGGCGCCTGTCGCGCTTTGTCCCCGACAGCGAACTCTCGCGCCTGAACGCCGCCGGTCAGGAGACGGTCCCGGCCTCGGCGCTGCTGCGCGCGGCGGTCAGCGCCGGGCTGTGGGCGGCGCAGCGCAGCGCCGGCCTGGTGGACCCGACCCTGACCGGCGCCCTGCGCCGGGTCGGATACACGGCCTCCCGCGAGGGCCAGGCGCCGGCCTCGCTCTCCGAGGCGCTGGCCGCGGCGCCCCCGCGGGCTCCGGCTCGGCCGGCCCGGCCGGGCGCATGGCGCGCCGTGCAGGTCGACGACCAGGCGGGCACGATCACGCGACCGGCCGGCACGCAGCTGGACACCGGTGGCACGGGCAAGGGCCTGTGCGCCGACGCGGTCGTCGCCCGGCTGGGCGCCTACCGCCGCTGCCTGGTCGACTGCGGAGGCGACATCGCCGTCGGCGGTGTGGGCGCGCAGCTCGAGCCGTACACGATCGGCATCGAGCATCCGCTCAGCGCAGAGACGGTCGGCTCGATCGCCCTCGGGCGCGGTGGCGTGGCCACCTCCGGACTGAACGTCCGCCTGTGGGCCGACAGCGCCGGCGGCTATCAGCACCATCTGCTGGACCCGAGCACCGGGCGACCGGCCTGGACCGGGCTGATCGGCGTCACCGCGGTCAGCCCCGACGGAGCCCTGGCCGCCGAAACCCTGGCCAAGATGGCGCTGCTGCTGGGACCGGCCGGCGCCCGCGATGTGCTCAACGAACACGGCGGACTCACCGTGGCCGACGACGGCACGGTCGAGCTGGTGGGCCCACTGGCCTTCACCGCGGTCGACGGGGCCGTGACGGCATGATCTCGGGGCATTACCTCTGGTGGCTGGTCAGCCGCGCCTCGGGCATCGTCGCCCTGTGCCTGATCTCCCTGTCGGTCCTGCTCGGGCTGGCCATGGCGGCCCGCATCGTTCGCGGCCGGGGCAAACGCTCGGTCCGCGCGCTGCACGAGCACCTGACTGTGGTCGCCCTGGTCGCGATCGCCGGCCACGGGCTGGCGCTGCTCGGTGATACGTGGCTGAAACCCGGCGTCGACGGCATCACGGTCCCGTTCGCGCTCGGCTACCGGCCGGTGTGGACGGGGCTGGGGATCATCGCCGGCTATCTCGCCGTCCTGCTGGGGCCCAGCTATTACCTGCGCCGCCGCATCGGGACGCGGCTCTGGCGCCGCATGCACCGGGCGATCGTGCTCGTCTGGCTGCTGTCGGTCCTGCACACGCTCGGGGCGGGCTCGGATGCGGGCACGTTCTGGCTGCGGGCGATCATCGCGCTGTCCGCGATCCCGATCGTCTACGCCCTGACCCTGCGCCTGCTCTCGCCGCGGCGGCCGGCGGGCCGGGACCGGGATGCGGTCAGCGTGGTCAGCGCCCCCACACGTCCTCGGCCACGGACACGATCAACTCGAGCTTTCGCTTCTGTTCCTCGATCGTGAGCCGGTTGCCCTCCTCGGTGGAGGAAAAACCGCACTGGCCGGACAGGCACAGCTGCTCCAGCGGCACGTGCTCAGACGCCTCGTCGATGCGACGCTTGAGCATCTCGGGGTCCTCCAGCTGCGGCGACTTGGTCGTGACCAGGCCGAGCACGACCTGCTTGCCGGGCGGGACGAAGCGCAGGGGCTCAAACGTGCCCGAGCGCTCGTCGTCGAACTCCAGGAAGTAGCCGTCGACGTTCAGGTCCCCGAACAGCGCCTCGGCGACGAAGTCATAGCCGCCCTCGGCCGCCCACATCGACTGGTTGTTGCCGCGGCACAGGTGAGTGGTGACCGCCATCCCCTCGGGACGGCCCTCGAGCGCGCGGTTGAGGTTGGCGATGTACTGCTCGTGCAGATGATCGGGGTCACCGCCGATCTGCTCGATGTGTGATCGCTGCCCCGGATCGTTGATGTAGGCCAGGCTCGTGTCGTCCAGCTGCAGGTAGCGGCAGCCGAGCTCGTAGGCGCCGGCCAGCTGGGCCCGGTAGGCGGCCAGCAGGTCGTCCCAGAACGCGTCCATCTCCGGGTAGACGTCGGGGTCGATCGCGGACTGACCGCCGCGGTAGTGGACCATGCTGGGGGAGGGGATGGTGAGCTTGGGGGTCTGCCCGGGCCGGGCGTGATCGCGCAGGAAGCTGAAGGCGTCGGCGAAGATCGTCCCGGGCAGGCGGATCGGGGCGGCGATCTTCATCGCCGGCGGGCTGTAGTCGTACTCCCCCTCGGCGCTGCGGAAGTGCACGTGGATGCTCTCGCCGTCGACCTGCTCGATTCCCTCCAGCGAGTAGATGAAGTCCATGTGCCATGAGGTGCGCCGGAACTCCCCGTCGGTCACCGTGCGCAGCCCCGCCTCCTGCTGGAGCGCGATCACGCCCAGGATCGCCTCGTCCTCGGCGGCGCGCAGGGCGGCGGCGTCGATCTCCCCGGACTTAAAGGCGGCCCGGGCGCGGGTCAGCTCGGGCGGCCGCAGCAAGCTGCCGACGTGGTCGGCGCGGAACGGCGGAGTGTCTCGGGGCGGCATCGCTCTCCCGTGGGGTCGTGGTTTGCGGGCAGGGTATACCCCTGGCCCGGCCGACCCACGCGCGGGCCCGGCCGACCCACGCGCGGGCCCGGCCTGATCCACGCGCGGGCCCGGCCGACCCACGCGCCGGCGGGTCCGGAGCGCCGAAATCACTGCACGGCTGACCTGCATCTGATATATCAGTGTCATGTCCGCGACACAGAGCCGCACGCTGCCCGCCCATCAGAACGTCGTCATCATCGGCGCCGGGATCGTCGGCAACAGCGTCGCCTACCACCTCACCCAACTCGGCGAGACCTCGGTCACGCTGATCGACAAGGGCCCGCTGCCCAACCCCGGCGGTTCCACCGGCCACGCGTCGAACTTCATCTTCCCGGTCGACCACTCCAAGGAGATGACGGCGCTGACGCTGGAGTCGATGCGCCAGTACCACGACCTCGACGTCTACATCGAGTGCGGCGGGATCGAGGTGGCCCGCACCCCGGAGCGCATGCAGGAGCTCGAGCGTCGCGTCGTCTCGGCCCGCACGTGGGGGATCGAGCCGGTCTCGCTGGTGACCCCGGCGCAGATCAAGGAGATGGTCCCGTTCATCGACGAGACGCTGCTGCTGGGCGGGTTCTACACGCCCGCCGCGGGCGTCGTGGACTCGCTGCGGGCGGCGACGATCATGCGCGAGCGCGCCGTGCAGGCCGGGGTCACCGTCTCGGCCAACACCGAGGTTCTCGGCCTCGACGTCCAGGACGGCGTGATCCGCCGCGTGCGCACCGACCGCGGAGACATCGAGGCCGACCGAGTGGTCATCGCCTGCGGCTGCTGGAGCCCCCGGATCGCCGCCATGGCGGGCGCCCGGATCCCGCTCACCCCGGCCGTGCACCAGATGATCGACATCGGCCCGGTCCCGCGCTTCGCCAACACCAAGGGCCTGGTCGAGTACCCGATCGTGCGCGACGTCGACCTGAACATGTACGAGCGCCAGGACGGCACCAGCCTGGAGATCGGCTCCTACGCCCACCGTCCGATCCTGATGGACGCCGACGAGATCCCCTCGATCGAGGAGTCGGCGCTGAGCCCGACCGAGCTGCCCTTCACCCAGGCCGACTTCGACGAGCAGATGGAGCAGGCGCTCGAGCTGATGCCCGAGATCGTCGGCGACGAGTCGGTCGGCGTGAAGTACGCCATCAACGGCCTGCTGTCGGTGACGATGGACGGGCTGCCCCTGATCGGGGAGACCCCTGAGGTCAAGGGGCTGTGGTCGGCGGCGGCAATCTGGATCAAGGAGGGGCCCGGCGCCGGAAAATGCGTGGCCGAGCTGATGGTCAACGGGGAATCCGAGATCGACATCTTCGAGTCCAACATCGCCCGCGCCTACCCGCACCAGAAGACCCGCGAGCACGTGCGCGCGCGGGCCGCCGAGGGCTTTAACAAGATGTACGGGATCGTGCACCCGGCCGAGCAGTGGGAGTCCGACCGCCGGGTCAAGCTCTCGCCCTACTACGAGCGCGAGCAGGAGCTCGGCGCCGTCTTCTACGAGGCGGCGGGCTGGGAGCGCCCGCAGTGGTATGAGTCCAACGCCCGGCTGCTGGACGAGTTCGGCGACCGCGTGACCCGCCGCGAGTCCGAATGGGAGGCGCGCTGGTGGTCGCCGATCATCAACGCCGAGCACCTCGCCATGAGGGAGAGGGCCGCCTTCACCGACCTGACCGCATTCGCCATCTTCGACGTCACCGGGCCCGGGGCGCTGGATGTCGTGCAGCGCGTGGCCATGCGCCAGATGGACGTGGCGGTCGGACGCAACGTCTACACGCCGGTCCTGCTGCCCTCCGGTGGCTTCAAGGCCGACCTGACCATCATGCGCCTGGCCCACGACGCCTTCCGGGTCGTCACCGGCGGCGCGTGGGGGATGTCGGACCTGAAGTGGTTCGCCGACCGCCTGCCCGCCGACGGCTCGGCGCAGGTCCACGACCAGACCAACGCATGGTCGACGCTCGGTCTGTGGGGACCCCGCGCCCGGGGCATCCTGAGCTCTGTCACCTCGGCCGACGTGAGCAACGAGGGCTTCCCGTTCGCCAGCTTCCGCGAGATCGAGATCGGGCCGCTGACCGTCACCGCCTCGCGAATCTCCTACGTGGGCGATCTCGGCTGGGAGCTGTACGTGCCGATCGAGCAGGGCGCGCGGCTGTGGGACATCATCGCTGAGGCGGGCCTTCCGCACGGGGCGGTCCCGATGGGGGCCGGCGTATACGGCACGACCGGCCGGCTGGAGAAGTGCTACCGCGCCTACGGGGCGGAGCTGGAGGGCGACTTCAACGTCGTCGAGGCCGGCATGGCCTGGGGCAAGGTCAAGGCCCAGGACTTCATCGGCAAGGAGGCCCACGTGGCCCAGCGCGAGTCCGAGCCGGCCGCGCACATGTGCACGCTGACCGTCGAGGACCACACGTCAAAGGATGGGACAAAGCGCTACATGATCGGCGGCGAGCCGATCCTGACCCCGGCCGGCGAGGGGATCGTCGACGCCAAGGGCCGGCGTTCGTTCGTGACCAGCGCCGGCGCCGGCCCGTCGGTGGGCAAGCACCTGCTGATGAGCTACCTGCCGCCCGAGCACGCCCAGGTGGGGACCGAGCTGCTCGTGCAGTACATGGGCGAGCAGTACCCGGTCGTCGTCGCGTCGGCCGATGCGACGGCGGTGTTCGACCCCGACAACAGCCGGGTGCGCTCGTGAACGTCCTGGTCTGCGTCAAGCGGGTGCCGCTGACCGGCGGCCGCATCACCCTGACCGAGGACGCGCGCGCGATCCAGACCCGCCACCTCGGCTTCACCGTCTCCCCGCATGAGGAGTGCGGCGCCGAGGAGGCGATCCGCCTCGTCGAGCAGCACGGGGGAACGTCGACCGTGCTCACGCTCGGCCCGGCCGCGGCCGAGGAGCAGCTGCGCGACCTGATGGCGATCGGGATCGACCAGGCCATCCACCTGGTCACCGACGGCGAGGAGACCGATCCGCAGGCCACCGCGGCGGCGATCGTCGACGCGGTCCGCGCCCAGCCCGAGCCGTTTGACCTGATCCTGTTCGGGACCGAGTCCGCCGACGCCGGCAACTACCAGGTGGCGATCCGCGTCGCCACCGCGCTGGGCCTGCCCGTCGTCAACGGGATCAAAGCGATCGAGGTGCTGCCCGACGGAGGGGCGGTGCGCTGCGAGCAGGAGGTGGGCTCCGACCGCGACGTCTACGTGGTGCCGTTGCCGGCCGTGATCACCGTCAAGGAGGGGATCAACCTGCCGCGCTATCCCTCCGTGCCCGGCCGCATGCGGGCCAAGCGCAAGCCGGTGCAGGCGACCACGCCGTCGCCGGCCCCGGCGCGCCTGGCCATGCAGCGGCTGATCGTGCCCGAAACCGGGGCCAAGCAGGCCACGGTGCTGGGCCACGGGGCCGAGGCGGCACCCGCGGTGGTCGAGATCCTGCAAGAGATCGGGGTGATGTGATGAGCGTGCTCTGCCTCATCCACGGCGCCGACGACGAGCTCTCCCAGCAGGCCGTCGCCTTCGCGGGCGGGCTCGGCCTCGGCGAGGCCCGCGCCGTGACCGTCGAGGGACCGTTCACACCGGCGGCGTGGGCGCAGACGCTGATCGACCTCGCCGGCGACGCCGAGGCGATCCTCGCCCCCGGCACCGACCGCGGCAACGAGGTGCTCGCGCACGTGGCGGCCAAGCTCGATCAGCCGATGGCGGCCAACGTCACCGCGTTGACGCCCGGCACCCCGGCCACCGTGCGCCGCGTGCGCTGGGGCGGCAGCCTGCTCGAGGAGGCGACGCTCGACGGCCGCCCGCTGCTGTTCACGGTCGCCGCGCACGTGGTCGCCGCCGCGCCGATCGCTGCCGTGGACAGCGTGCCGGTGAGCAACGGCGCCTCGTCCGCCGACCGCGTCGTGACCGTTTCTGACACGGTGGCCGCGCAGGCGGGCGGGGTGTCCCTGAGCGACGCCGACGTCGTCGTCTCCGGCGGCCGCGGCGTGGGCTCACCGGAGGGCTTCGCGGTCATCGAGGAGCTGGCCGCACTGCTCGGCGGTGCGGTCGGCTGCTCGCGCGCGGTGACCAGCGCCGGCTGGCGCCCCCACACCGATCAGGTCGGGCAGACGGGGACCAAGATCGCGCCGGAGATCTACATCGCCTGCGGGATCAGCGGCGCCACCCAGCACATGGCCGGGTGCAAGGGCGCCAAGCGCCTGCTGGCCATCAACCCCGACGGCGAGGCCTCGATCTTCGGCTCGGCCGACTACGCGGTGATCGGGGACCTGCACGAGGTGGTGCCGGCGATCTCAGCCGAGATCAGAAGGGTGAGGGGCGCATAGGGGTCGCGATCTCAGCGGTTGCGCTCGCCGTCGCCCTGGCGGTGAGCGGGGCGCTGTTCGCGCGGCGGGTGCGCTTCCTGGCCGCGCTGCTGGGCACGGCCGCCCCGGTCTCACGCCGCGGCGACACCCCGCGGCGGGTGCGCAACGAGGCGACGATCGTGCTCGGGCAGCGCAAGCTGCTGCAGCGGCTCGGCCCGGGGCTGATCCACGCCTTCATCTTCTGGGGCTTCCTCGTGCTGGGCCCGACGATCCTGATCGCGATGATCGGGGCCGTGTCCAAGCACGCGACGTTCCCGTGGCTGGGCGACCAGGGCTGGTTCGCCTTCCTGGCCGACGTGTTCGCCGTGCTCGTGCTGATCGGGGTGGTGAGCGCGGTCTACATCCGCAAGGTCCTGCGGCCCCGCCGCTTTGCCGGCTCACACATGGGCGAGGCCGACCTGATCCTCGCCCTGATCGCGATCATCGCCACCACGCTGCTGCTCTGGCACGCGACCCGGATCGCCCTCGGGCTCAACGAGTGGCCGGCCGGCGATGCCCCGGTGTCCAACCTGCTGTCAGGCCTGTTCGGCCACGACGGCGTGACCCGCGTGCTCGAGCGCCTGTTCGTGTGGGCGCACGTGCTCACCATCCTGGGCTTCTTGGCCTACCTGCCGCGCTCCAAGCACCTGCACATCGCCACCGCGGCGATCAACGTCTGGTACGGGCGGACCGGCGCGCCGGGCCGGCTGGAGCCGCTGCGCTTCGACGATCCCGAGGTGGCCGAGGAGGACATTCGCTTCGGGGCGGGCACGGCGGCCGATCTCACCTGGAAGCAGATGCTCGACACCTTCTCCTGCACGGAGTGCGGGCGCTGCCAGGATGCGTGCCCGGCCTTTGCCACCGGCAAGGTGCTCTCGCCCAAGCTGCTGATCATGGGCTTGCGCGATCAGGTGTTCGCCGACGGGGGCGCGCTGGTCACGGCGCGCTCCGCCGCGGCGGGGGCCGACGGGCCGGCGGGCGGGACCGGCGCGGCGGGGACGCAGGCGGGGACCGAGCTGGATCTGGCCGCGCTCGTGCCCGGGGCGGTGCCCGAGGAGTCGGTCTGGGACTGCGTCACCTGCGGTGCCTGCGTGCAGGCCTGCCCGGTGTCGATCGAGCACGTCGACCACATCGTCGACCTGCGCCGGCACCTGGTGATGGTCGACTCCTCCTTCCCCTCCGAGGCCGAGCCGATGTTGCGCGACGTCGAGCGCACCTCGAATCCGTGGGGCAAGGCACAGTCCGAGCGCGCCGACTGGGCCGATGGCCTGGGCATCCGCATCCTCGAGCCGGGGGAGACCGCGCCCGAGTACCTGTACTGGGTCGGCTGCGCCTCCTCGTTCGACGAGCGCGCGCGGCGCACCGCGGAGAACACCGCCAAGCTGCTGCAGAAGGCCGGGGTCGACTTCGCCATCCTCGGCGCGCGCGAGGCCTGCACGGGGGATCCCGCGCGGCGGATCGGCAACGAGTACGTCTTTCAGGCCTTCGCCGAGCAGAACGTGGAGACGCTCAACGAGGCCCAGGTGACCAAGATCATCGCCAACTGCCCGCACTGCTTCAACACGCTGGGCAACGAGTACCCCGACTTCGGCGGCCATTACGAGGTCATCCACCACACCGAGCTGCTCTCGCGGCTGCTCGCCGACGGCCGGCTGACCCCGCAGCGCTCCGACGCGATGAAGGTCACCTACCACGACTCCTGCTACCTGGCCCGCCACAACGACGTGCTCGCCGCGCCGCGCGATCTCGTCGGCGCGGTCGGCACGCCGGTCGAGATGGCCCGCAGCGGCAAGCAGACCTTCTGCTGCGGGGCGGGCGGCGCGCACATGTGGATGGAGGAGCGCGGGACGGGCATCAACGACAATCGCGTGGCCGAGGCCGTGGCCACCGGCGCCGACACGCTGGCCGTGGCCTGCCCCTTCTGCACGGTGATGCTCGACGATGGCGTCCAGGGCGCCGGAGCGGGGATGGTGGTCAAGGACGTGGCCACGCTCCTCGTGGAGGCCGGCGCGGCGGACTGATTGGACGATTTTGGCTGCCGGCATGCCAAAACCGTCCAACGTCCCGCCAGACCCGGCCGCGGAGAGGCCCGGCGGAGCGGCCCCGGCCGCGAAGGGGGGCGGACCGGCTCAGGCGGCGAGCAGCGTCTCGAGCGAGCGCTCCAGGCCGGACACCCCGACCTCCCGCACGACGAGCGGCAGCCCGAGCCGCTGCGCGGCGCGCTCGGCGCACGCACGCGTGGCCGGGGTGGGGCGCTGGGCCAGCCACATCACGCGGGTGTAGTGGCGGAAGTACTCGTCGCGCAGCTCGGGCCAGCGGTCCAGGCCGAGCTCGCGCACGACGGTGTGCTCAAAGGTGCGGGCCAGGAAGTCGGTGAGGAAGTACGTGCCGGGCTGCTGGGCCAGCGCGTCGGCGATCTCGGGCTCACCGGCGAACACGTCGTAGCAGTGCGAGCCGGCCAGGCGGGGGAGACCGAGGTCGTCCAGCGCGCCGTTGGTCCCGCAGTCGGCGTAGGCCAGGGCGACGACATCGTGGGCCGCGCGCAGCTCGGCGACCACCCCGGGGATCCGCTCGGGGCGGTTGTGCAGCAGCGCGTCGACGGGCACGACGGTCACGTCCCAGCCGCGCCGGGCGCAGATCGCGCGGACGTCGAAGGCGAGCGCCCCGCAGGCCACCACCGCGCTCGCACCGCGGCGCGCTGGGCCGGCCCCGTCGCCGGTCCCAGAGGTCACCGGGCTCCCGGCACCGAGGGTCATCCCGCCCCCGGGAAGGCGAGCTCGTCGATGAAGCGGTCGTTGAAGTCCTGGCGCCCGGAGAGCTCGACGTACTCGACCTCGCGCAGGATCGACTCGGCCTCGGCCCGCTCGCGCAGCGACAGCGCGGCGATCTTGGCGCCCTCGCCAGCCACGTTGCCGGCCGAGATGATCCGGGGCAGGGCGAGCTTGGGGACCAGGCCGATCCGCACCGCGCTCAGCGGCGTCAGGTAGGCCCCGAAGGAGCCGGCCAGCAGGACCTGGGTGATGTCTGACTCCTGCACGCCGAGCTCGGAGAGCAGGATCCGCCAGCCGGTGGCGATCGACGCCTTGGCGAACTGCAGCTCGCGCACGTCGCGCTGGGAGAGGAAGACCGACTCGGCCGGGTCGGTGCCTCTCCAGGCGAGCACGAACACGCGCTCCTCACCGATCTTGGTCAGGCGCTCGGACAGCGCGGGCCAGCGCTGCGCCGCGTCCTCGTCGGGGACGAAGCGCCCGGAGTGGTCGAGCAGCCCGGCGGAGACGAGCTCGGCCACGGCGTCGACCAGGCCCGAGCCGCACATCCCGACCGGGTCGGCGTCGCCGATCACCTCCAGCGAGATGTCGTCGTCGCGGATGCGGATCCCCTCGATCGCGCCCTCGGCGGCACGCATCCCGCAGCGGATCTGCGCCGCCTCGAAGGCGGGGCCGGCGGGCGCGGCCGTGGCCAGCACCCGGTCGACCGAGCCCAGCGCCATCTCGGAGTTGGTGCCGACGTCGATGAACAGCCGCAGCCGGCGGTCGCGGGTCAGGCCCGTGGCCAGCATCCCGGCGACGATGTCGCCCCCGACGTAGGCGCCCAGCGACGGGAACACGTAGGCCGGTGCCCGCGGGTGCACGGTGACCCCGAAGTCGGCCGCGTGGGCGGGGGGGAAGGTGTGCGTGGAGACGACGAACGGCGCCATCGACAACGGCTCGGGGTCGATCCCGAGGGCGAGCTGCATCATCGTCACGTTGCCGCAGACGGTGATCTCGTAGACCTCGGTGGCGGCCACCTCGGCCTCGGCCAGCACCTCGGCGGTCAGCTCGGCCATCGTCTCGTGCGCGCGGTCGCGCAGCTGGCCCAGGGCCCCGTCGTCCATCATCGTGGCCGAGATCCGGGTGATCACGTCGGCGCCGAAGGGCTGCTGGCGGTTGAGCATCGAGCGCACGGCGAGCGGCTGGCCGCTGTCGAGGTCCAGCAGCGTGGCCACGACCGTCGTCGTGCCCAGGTCGTAGGCGATGGCGAACCGCCGCGCCGTCGTGTCCCCGGGCTCGAGCTCGATCAGCTCCTGGTCGCAGACGACCGCGGTGACGTCGAAGTGCGCGCGGCGCAACGTGCCGCCGAGGGTGCGCAGCAGCTCCAGGGTGACGTAGGGCTCGAGGTCCTCCAGCGCGTCCTGCACCCGCTGCACGTCGGAGCGCTGGTCCTCCATGGTCGGCTCGGACAGGACGAGATGGCGCTTCTGCACCGACGGGCGCAGGATGACGTGGCGCCCGACGCCGGCCAGCGCCGCCTTGGGCCGGGTCTGCAGCGGCGGGACCTCGATGACGAGGTCCTCACGGGCGTGGGCGCGGCAGGCCAGCCGCCAGCCCTCGCGCAGCTCGGCGGGCGAGAAGGCGCGTGGGTCGACGTTGGAGATCGGCGCATCGCCGGAGACGACGCGGACCTTGCACTTCTTGCACGTCCCGTGGCCGCCGCAGGTCGAGTCGATGGCGATCCCGTTCCAGCTCGCCGCGTCGAACACCGGCGTACCCGAGGGGACGCGGACCTCGCCGCCGTCGGGCAGGAAGCGCAGGCGGATGCGGCGGGCCCCGTCCTCGGGCGCGAGATCCTCGTCGCGCTCAAGGTCGCGCCGGCGGGGGGCGGAGGCGCTCATGATGCCGCGGCCGTCTCCTTCTCGGCGGCGACGCGCCGGCGGTGCTCGGAGATCCAGCTCGAGCCCCACGGGTCGTGGCCGAGCAGCAGGTCGGCGGCGCGCACGGCGTCGACGCACACCTCGGCCGTGGACATGATCGCGCTGGTCAGCCCGGCGGCCATGGCCATGGGGAGAAAGCCCGCGTTGAGCACGTGGCGGCGCGGCAGCCCGAAGGACACGTTGGAGGCGCCCAGGCACATGTTGACGCCCAGCTCGTCGCGGATCAGCGAGATCGTGGCCAGGGTCACGGTGACCGCGTCGGTGGCCGCGCCGACGGTCATGGCCAGCGGGTCGATGATCACGTCCGCGGTGGCGATCCCGTGGTCATTGGCCGCCGAGACGATCTTGCGGGCGCACTCCAGCCGCTTGGCCGGGGTCTCGGGGATCCCGGTCTCGTCGTTGGCCAGGCCGATCACGGCGGCGCCGTGCCGGGCCACCAGCGGCAGGATCTCCTCCAGGCGCTCGTCCTCGGCGGTGACCGAGTTGACCAGCGCGCGGCCCTCGTAGACCGAGAGCCCGGCCTCCAGCGCCTCGATCACCGAGGAGTCGATGCAGATCGGGACGTCGACGGCGTCCTGGACGGTGCGCAGCATCGCCTTGAGCAGCTCGGGCTCGTCGACGAGCGGGATCCCGGCGTTGACGTCGAGCATGTTGGCCCCCGCCGAGACCTGGGCCAGGGCGTCGGCGGTCACGGTCTCGAGGTTGCCGTTGCGCAGCTCCTCGGCGAACACCTTGCGCCCGGTGGGGTTGATCCGCTCACCGATCACGCAGAAGGGCTGCTCGGCCCCGATCGTCACGCTACCCGAGCGCGACCGCAGAACTGTGTCCATGTTGCTCACTTTCGATCTTCGATGGGATGCCCAGCCGCCGGCAGAGGGCAGCGATGCCCGCGTCCTTGCGGAAGGAGATGAAATGCAGGCCGGCCACGCCGGGCAGGTCCATGGCGTGGCGGGCGAGCTCGTAGGCGATGTCGAAGCACGCCTGTTCGGCGTCGGCGGCCGTCTCCACGCGGGCCACGGTGGCGCGGGGCACGTCGATACCGGGCACGTTGTCGGCCACGAAGCGCATGCCGCCGACCGAGCGCAGGATGCAGATCGAGGGGATCATGGCGACCCGCTCGGTGAGCCCGGTGTCGTGCGCGACGCGCATGAACTCCTCCAGCAGCTCGGGCCGGTAGCAGAGCTGCAGCTGCAGAAAGCGCGCCCCGGCCAGGGCCTTCTTGGCCGCGCGGCGTACCCGGTAGGCAAGCGGCGGCGCGCTCGGGTTCTCGACCGCGCCGGTGAAGAACGGGGGGGCGGGGCTCAGCGGGCGGCCCGAGAGGTATTGCCCGCGGGCCAGCGTGCGGGTCAGCGCGATCAGCTGGATGCTGTCCAGGTCGAACACGCGCTTGGTCTCCGGCTCGTCGCCGGCGGTCACGTCGTCGCCGGTCAGGCAGCTGATGTTGTGAATGCCGTGCATGGCCGCCCCGGCCAGCTCGGCCTCCAGGGCGAGCCGGTTGCGGTCGCGGCAGACGAGCTGCATGATCGGCTCGACCCCGGCCTGGCGCAGCCCGATGGCCACGGCCAGCGGCGAGCAATGGGCGTGGGCGGCCGGGTTGTCGGTCGCGTTGTAGGCGTCGACGTAGGGACGCATCGGCGCCAGATGGCGCCGGACGTCGGCCTCACCGCCCCCGTCGATGACGGGCATCTCGGCCGTGACCACGAACTCGCCCCGGGCGAGCTTGTCCTCAAGCGCCGACATCCCACCCTTCCGGGGTCTGGCGGTCGCGCCCGCTGATCAGGTTCAACCAGGCCGAGTCGCCCTCCAGGCGGCGGTCGACGGGAGGGCGGATGTCGTCGATGTGCCCCCGCCACAGCGGCAGCCGCTCGGAGCGCTCGTAGGCCTTGACCCACACGCAGCGCATCTCGGGCTTGACCTCGCAGTGGCCGTTGGCCCGCACGCCGCCGCAGGGCCCGTTGCGCAGCTGCTTGGGGCAGGTCATCGGACAGGTCATCCCGGTCGAGTGCAGCACGCACTGACCGCACATCTGACAGCCCCAGACCGGGCCCTTGACGGCGTGCTCGGCGCGTGCCAACAGGCTCGAGGCCGTTTGGGCAGCGGACCGAGGCATGACTAGCGACCGACTGCGCAGCGCCGGCGGCTCATGCCGGCACCTTCTCGCGGCGCAGCTCGATCAGCTCCTTGGCCTTCTTGACCGCCGAGGAGGCGTCGGCCGAGTAGCCGTCGGCGCCGACCGCGTCGGCGTACTCCTGGGTGACCGGGGCGCCGCCGACCATCACGATTACGTCGTCGCGGATGCCGGCCTTCTCCAGCGCGTTGATGTTGGCCTTGAACATCGGCATCGTCGTGGTGAGGAAGGCCGAGAAGCCGACCACGTCGGGCTTGTGCTCGCCGATCTGCTCGACGAACTTCTCCGGCGGGACGTTGACCCCGAGGTCGATGACGGTGAAGCCCGCGCCCTCGAGCATGATGTTGCAGAGGTTCTTGCCAATGTCGTGCACATCGCCCTTGACGGTGCCCATCAGGAACGTGCCCACCCCGGCGTTGCCGGTCTCGGCCAGCAGCGGGCGCAGGATGTCCAGCGCGCCCTGCATGGCCCGGGCGGCGATCAGCATCTCGGGCACGAAGTAGTCCCCGCGCTCGAAACGGGCGCCGACCTCCTCCAGCGAGGGGATCAGGGCGTCGTAGAGCATGCTCTCGGGGGTCATCCCGTCCTGCAGGCCGTCGTTGACCCCGTCCTTGACGGCCGGGGCGTTGCCGACCAGGGTCTCCTCGTAGAGCAGCTGGAGAACTTCCTCGTGGGTCATGCGGCGTGGGCTCCTTGCTGGGGTTGATCGGGACGGCCGAGGCGGCGACTGAGGGTGCGCCCCTCTCCGACCAGGATGGGCTTGAGCTCGGCGATGCGAGCCGGGGTCATACGTGTGGTCGGGCCGGAGATGCTCAGCGCGGCGACCACCTCGCCGCGCGCGCCTCGCACCGGCGCGGCGATCGCGGCCAGTCCGACCTCGAGCTGGTCCACGGCGACGGCGAACTCCTCCTCACGCACGCGCTGAAGCTCGGGCCGGGAGGGCTGAGGGGTCTGGCCGCCCGGCGTCACCGGGGCCACACGCCCGTAGGCGAGGAACACCTTGCCGTTGGCCGTGCAGTGGAACGGGACCTGGCGCTCGAGCCACTGGCCGGTGCCGAGGAAGTGGACGCTGTCGACCTGGGCGATGTGCTCGACCCCGAGCGGGCCGGGGACGGCGAGGTTGATCGTCTCGCCGCTGGCCTGCGACAGCGCCTGAAGCGACGGCCCGGCCATCTGGACCAGGCTGCGCTCGAGCAGGTTGCGCTCGGCCACGCGCAGGATGGCCGGCCCGGGCCGCAGCCGTCCGCGCTCGCCGTCCTGCTCGACCAGACCCTGGCGTTCGAGCGCGCTGAGCAGGCGCGAGGCGGTGCTCTTGGGAATGCCGCTGGCCGACGCCAGATCGGTCAGCGCGACCGGCTCGTCGGACTCCAGGACGCGCACGAGCAACTCGGCCCCGCGGTCGATGGCGGTCGTCCCCCGGGCCACGGGCCCGGCGGAGGAATTTTCTTGGAACTGTTGTTCCACGCCAGGTATATTGAGCCCCGCCCCACGCCGTTGTCAAGCCCCGTAGACCGAGGAGCCCTCATGTTCGTCAACGCGATGCCCCGTTACGAGATCCTCTCGCAGGACGCGATGGCCACCCTGGACCGGGGCTGGCGGCGGATCGTGTCCGAACTGGGCATCGAGTTCCTGCTCCCCGAGGCCGTCGAGCTGTTCCGGCAGGCGGGGCAGATCGTCGAGGGCGACCGGGTGCGCTTCGATCCCGAGTTCATCCTCGAGCAGGTGGCCAAGGCGCCCAGCCAGTTCGAGCTGCAGGCGCGCAACCCGGAGAACAACCGCATCATCGGCGGCGATCACATGGTCTTTGCCCCCGTCTACGGGTGCCCGTTCATCCGCGAGGGCGATGTCCGCCGCGACGCCAAGATGGCCGACTTTGAGAACCTCGTCCGCCTCTCGCAGTACTACCCCGAGCTCGACTCGCCCGGGGGCACGATCTGCGAGCCCGAGGACCGGCCGCTGGACTCGCGCCATCTCGACATGGTCTACGCGCTGCAGACACTGTCGGACAAGCCGTACATGGGCTCGGTGACCTCGGGACCCAACGCGGCCGACACGATCCGCATGGGCGAGATCCTGTTCGGCGGGCGCGAGGCGATCGAGCGCGCCCCGGTGTCGATCTCGCTGATCAACGTCAACTCGCCGCTGCGCTACGACGACCGCATGCTCGCGGCGATGTTCGAGTACTGCCGCGCCGGCCAGGCCGTCGTGCTGACCCCGTTCTTGCTCATGGGCGCGATGTCGCCCGTCTCGCTGCCGGCCACGCTCGTGCAGCAGATGGCCGAGGCGCTGGCCGGGATCGCCCTGGCCCAGCTGATCCGTCCCGGGACCCCGGTCGTGTTCGGCTCCTTTCTCTCCAACACCGACATGCAGTCCGGGTCACCGGCCTTCGGCACGCCCGAGTCGGGTATTGGTGTGCTCTGCACGGGCCAGATCGCCCGACGCTTCAATCTGCCGTGGCGCGGCGGCGGCGCCCTGAACGCGTCGCAGACCGTGGACGCGCAGGCCGCCTATGAGTCGCTGATGACCCTGCTGCCGACCTTCCTGGCCGGGGCCAACTTCGTCATGCACTCGGCCGGCTGGCTGGAGGGCGGGCTCGTCTCCTGCTACGAGAAGTTCATCCTCGACGTCGAGCTGCTGCGCGAGCTGCGCCACGAGTTCACGCCGCTGGAGATCGACGAGGCCGCGCTGGCTTTCGACGCCCACACCGAGGTCGGGGCCGGAGGGCACTTCCTCGGCGCCGCCCACACGCTGGAGCGCTTCCGTGACTGCTTCTACCGGCCGATGCTGTCCTCCACGGAGAACTTCGACCGCTGGACCAAGAAGGGCGCCCGGAATACGACCGCGCGCGCCGGGGAGCTGTGGCGCGCCGCCCTTGAGGACTACGAGGCGCCGCCGCTGGACGAGGCGATCCGGGACGAGCTGCAGGAGTACGTCAACCGCCGCCGCACCGAGCTCGGCGACTGACGTCGCTCAGGCGCTGCGCGGCGAGACCGCGTAGCCGGCCGCGGTCAGCGCGGCGACGATCTGCGCCCCGTGCTCGGCGCCGCGCGTCTCCAGCGTGACCTCGACGCCGGTTTCACGGACGTGGAGCGGGACCGCGTCGCGGACGTGGTCGGTGTGCACGACGTTGCCGCCCGCCTCGGCGATCAGGGTCAGCAGCGCGGCCAGGCCGCCGGGCCGGTCCGAGATGCGCGTGAACAGCCGGATCCGGCGCCCCGCGGTGGTCTCGTGCCGGTGCGCGATCGCCGCCAGCAGGCCCGCGTCGGCGTTGCCGCCGGAGAGCACGATCACGGTGGAGCCGCCGGGGGTGGGGAGGACCTGACCGCCCTGCACGGCGGCCACGCCGACCGCCCCGCCGCCCTCGACGACGAGCTTGGATCGCTCCAGCAGCCAGACCATCGCGTCGGCGGTGGCGTCCTCGTCGACGGTGACCATGTCATCGACCCACCGCTGCACGAGGGCGAGGTTGAGCTCGCCGGGCCGCTTGATCGCGATGCCGTCGGCGATCGTCGCGCCGGCGGCCACCGCGACCGGGGTCCCCGCGGCCAGCGAGGCGGCGTAGGGCGCGCACGCCTGCACCTGCACGCCGACGACGCGGACCTCGGGCCGGGCGGTCTTGATCGCCCCGGCCACGCCGGAGAGCAGGCCGCCGCCCCCGACGGGGACCACGACGCAGGCCAGATCGGGAACCTGCTCGAGTAGCTCGAGCCCCAGCGTGGCCTGTCCGAGCACGATGTCGGGATCGTCGAAGGGATGCACGAACACCGCTCCGGTCTGCGCGGCATGCTCGCGGGCGAAGGCGACGCACTCGTCGACCGAGTCGCCCCCCAGGCGCACGTCACCGCCGAAGGCCTGGACGGCGGCCACTTTGGCCACGGCCGCCTCACGGGGCATGAACACGGTGCAGGCCAGGCCGCGGGCCCGGGCCGCGTAGGCCAGCGACTGGCCGTGGTTACCGGCACTGCCGGCCACGACGGCGGGAGCGTCGTCCAGCCGGGCGAGCTTGTGCACGGCGCCGCGCAGCTTGAACGATCCCGTGCGCTGCAGGTTCTCGGCCTTGAGCAGCACGCTGGCCCCGCAGCCCTCCGACAGGCTGCGCGAGGTCAGCACCGGCGTCTCCCGGGCCAGCTCGCCCACGACCGCCCGCGCGGCCTGCACCTCACCGGAATGGATCCGGCGAGCGACGGCGTCGGCGACGCCGGCGGTGCTCATCGGCTCTTGGCGCTGGATCGGCCCACTGGTAAGCTTCCTAACCCATGACTTATATATCAGTCGTGCGCATGGCCGGAGGCAGCGGCCGCGCGAAGGGGCCGACACGGCAGTGAGCACGAGGGCATCGCAGGCGCCGCGGGAGTTGCTGGCCGACCGGGCCTACGCCGAGCTGCGCGACCGAATCGTCACCCTGCGGATCGCCCCCGGCGAGCCGATCGACGAGGACGCCTTCGGAGCCGAGCTGGGCATCGGCCGCACGCCCGTGCGCGAGGCGATTAAGCGCCTGGCCCTGGAGAACCTCGTCACCGTGTTCCCCCGGCGGGGGACCTTCGCGTCGGAGATCAACATCACCGACCTGGCCGACATCTCCGACGTGCGGATGCAGCTGGAGGGGCACGCGGCCTACCGGGCGGCGCAGCGGATGAGCCCACCGCTGCGGGCTGAGCTGGACGGGCTGCTCGCCGCGCTGGCGCGCAGTGAGGGCAGTGGCGACACGGCGGAGCTGATGGCGCTGGACACCGCGGTGCATCGCTTCATCCACCGGGCGGCCGGCAACCCGTACCTGGAGGAGACGCTGGGGCGCTATCTGAACCTGTCCCTGCGCATCTGGTACCTGGTCCTGGACCGGCTGCCCCATCTGCTCGCGCGTGTGCACGAGCACGGCGATCTGCTGCACGCGATCGCCTCCGGCGACCCCGGTCGCGCCCGGGCCGTGGTGGCCGAGCACATCGAGATCTTCGAGCGCGAGATCCGCGCCGTTCTGTGAGACGCTCTGGTCGTCAGCGGGACCCTGCGCCCGGTGCGAGGGCGACCAGCCAACGGGAGGACTGACATGCGTTACGACTATGTGATCGTCGGCAGCGGCTCGGCCGGCTCGGTGCTGGCCAACCGCCTCAGCGCCGACCCCGCCAACCGGGTGCTCGTGCTGGAGGCGGGCCGCAACGACTCGCTGTGGGATGTCTACATCCACATGCCGGCCGCCCTGTCGTTCCCGATCGGCAACCGCTTCTACGACTGGAAGTACGAGTCCGAGCCCGAGCCGCACATGTTCGGCCGGCGCGTCTACCACGCGCGCGGCAAGGTGGTGGGCGGATCGAGCTCGATCAACGGGATGATCTTCCAGCGCGGCAACCCGATGGACTACGAGCGGTGGGCCGCCGACCCCGGCATGGAGGACTGGGACTACGCCCACTGCCTGCCCTACTTCAAGCGGATGGAGACCTGCCTGGCCGGCGCCAACGTGTGGCGCGGGGGCGACGGCCCGCTGAAGGTCGAGCGCGGCCCCGCCGACGGCCCGCTGTTCAAGGCCTTCTTCCAGGCCTGCGTGCAGGCCGGGTATCAGCTCACCGAGGACGTCAACGGCTACCGCCAGGAGGGCTTCGGGCCGTTTGACCGCAACATCTACCGTGGTCACCGGCTGAGCGCGGCCCGCGCCTACCTGCACCCGGTGCTCGACCGTCCCAACCTCGAGCTGCGCACGCGCACCTTCGTCAACCGGGTGATCTTCGAGGGCACGCGCGCGACCGGGGTCGAGGTCGTGCACCGCGGCCAGACCGAGCGCATCGAGGCCGGCGAGGTGATCCTCTCCGGAGGAGCCTTCAATTCCCCCCAGCTGCTGCAGATCTCCGGGGTGGGCAACGCCCACGAACTGGAGGCGATCGGCGTGGAGCCGATCCACGACCTGCCCTCGGTCGGCGAGAACCTCCAGGACCACCTCGAGGTCTACGTCCAGTACGCGTCCAAGCAGCCGGTCTCGGTGGCGCCGGCCATGAAGTACCGCAACCGGCCGTGGGTCGGAGCCCAATGGCTGTTCGGGCGCCGCGGACCGGGCGCGACCAACCACTTCGAGGGCGGGGGCTTCGCGCGCTCCAACGAGGACGTCGCCTACCCCAACCTGATGTTCCACTTCCTGCCCATCGCCATCCGCTACGACGGCACCGCGCCGCAGGGGCATGGCTATCAGGTCCACGTCGGTCCGATGTACTCCGACGCCCGGGGCTCGGTCAAGATCGTCTCCACCGATCCGCGGCGCCACCCGGCGGTGCGCTTCAACTACCTGTCCACCGAGCAGGACCGTCGCGAGTGGGTCGAGGCGATCCACGTGGCCCGCAGGATCCTCACCCAGCCGGCCTTCGATCAGTACAACGACGGCGAGATCTCGCCCGGGCCGGGCGTCTCGACCCCCGAGGAGATCCTCGAGTGGGTGGCCAAGGACGCCGAGACGGCGCTGCACCCGTCGTGCACGTGCCGCCTGGGCACAGGCGAGGACTCGGTCGTCGACCCGGCGAGCATGCGTGTGCACGGCCTGGACGGCATCCGCGTCATCGACGCCTCGGCGCTGCGCTACGTGACCAACGCCAACATTCACGCCCCGACGGTGATGCTGGCCGAGAAGAGCGCCGACCTGATCCTCGGCAACACGCCGCTGGAGCCGATCCGCGAGCCGTTCTACCGCCATCGGCCGGGCGGCGCGGGCGAGCCCGCGGCGACCGACGCGGTGGCGGCCAAGTCGGCCTGAGCCGCCTAAGCCCGGTCTCATCGGCGGCCGACCCGGGACTTAGTCCCGCGCTTTAGCGTGGGCAACCCGGCTGGCCCGGCTCGCCCGGTCCGCCCGGCCCGTCTGTCCCGTCCTGCTCCCGATGCGCTCCCGACTGCTCACCCTGCTGCCGCTGCTCGCGATGCTCGCGGGGTGCGGCGGCGCGTCGGCGGTCACTCCGGGTGCCGCCACCGCCAGGTCGGGCTCGCAGTCGGCCGCGAGCGCGGCGACCACGTCGGGCTCACGGTCCGCCCCGCAGGCCACCGCGACGGTGGCGAGGCGGCCCGACCACCGGCTCGTCGACCGCTACCCCGGCGTGCTGACCTCGCGCTGGCAGGTGATGACGCGGATCGGCGGCCGGCCGGCCCTGTGGATCGAGCGCCGCGCGGGCGTGACCCTGGTCCGCATCGATCAGACGCTCGCCCACCTGGCCCTGCACGCCGGGGCCACCGATCCCGGGGGCAGTGGCTGGGTGTACGGCAGCCGCATCGCCGGGCGGGAGCTGCGCCGGGTCATCCTGGGCGTCAACGGCGGGTTCAAGTTCGTCACCGGGGCCGGCGGCTTTGTCTCCTTCGGGCGCACCGGGCGGCCGCTGGTCCCCGGCCGCGGCTCGATCGTCACCTACCGCGACGGGATCACCGACATCGGCAGCTGGGGCCAGGGCGTTCCGGCCCCGGGGCAGCGCGTCGCCTCGGTCCGCCAGAACCTCGGGCTGATGATCGATCAGGGCCGGGCGGTCCCGAGCGTCGCCAGTTGCGGTGAGGGCTGCTGGGGCGCGACGATCGGCGGCGCCTCCGCAGTGGCCCGCAGCGGCCTGGGCATCCAGCGCAACGGCCGGCTGATCTGGGCCGCGGGGGAGGGCCTCACGGTGGGTCAGCTGGCCGCGGCGATGACCGGTGCCGGCGTCGTGCGCGCCGTCGAGCTGGACATCAACCCCGACTGGGTGGCGGGCTACCTGTACGTGCACCGCCGCCACACCGGGCTTGAGCCGATCCCGGTCGTGCCGGGGCAGTTGGGCATCTACGGGCATCTCCTGACGCCGTATGCCCGGGACTTCTTCACCGTCCTGTCCAACTACTGAGCGCCGTCAGGCCGGCCCCGCGCGGGGTCAGCGGGCCCGGCTCGGGTCAAGCGGGCTCCCGCTCAGGGTCAGCGGCAGGCGGACTCCAGGCGTCGCTGCGTCGCGTTGCCGCGGTGGGTGCCGCGGGTGGAGAAGGCGAAGCGCCAGGCCCCGGAGCGGTGAAAGACGAAGCGGACAAGGCCGGCGTCCGGGGTCTTCTGACAGACCACGCCGCTCGTGCCCGACACGAACACGCCCTTGATCCCGGTGTTCGAGCCGTCCTGGCGGACGAAGGCGCCGATCAGTGCGGTCCGCGTCGCTCCGCGGGCCGGGCTGACGCCCGCGGCCCACGCGGCGCAGGCCACGTTGAGGACGAGCACAGCGGTGAGGATGACGATGCGGCGTCCCATCGCGGGCAGAGTAGCGATCCGCCTCACCGGCGGTCGCGCGCGGCGGGGGTGATCGTGACCGTCTGAAGCTCGGTGAACGCCTCCATCACCGAGGCCCCGCCGACGCGGCCGATGCCACTGTCGGTGCCGGCCCGGCCGCCGAAGGGCAGGTGCGCCTCCCAGTAGTTGCTGGACTCGTTGATGTTGACCCAGCCGGTCTGCGCTCGCTCGGCAAACTCCAGCCCGGCCTGCAGGTCGGCGGTGAAGATCGCCGCCAGCAGTCCGTAGGGCGAGGCGTTGGTGAGCGCGATCGCCTCCTGGAGAGAGTCGATCGCGACCACGGGGGCGATCGGGCCGAAGGTCTCCTCGGTGGCCACGCGGGCGTCGGCGGCCACCCCGCTGAGCACGGTGGCGGGCCAGTACAGGCGCGTCGGCATCCCGCCGAGGCGCTCGCCGCCGCACACCACGGTGGCCCCGCGAGCGACCGCGTCGGCCACGTGCGCATCCATCTTGGCCGCCACCGGCTCGTTGTTGAGCGGACCCATCGTCGTCTCGGCGTCGAAGGGATCGCCGAGGCGGACCGTTGTCGCCACCGCCTCGGCCAGCCGGGTGACGAACTCGTCGTGGACCGCGCGGTGCACGAGGATCCGCTCCCCGGCGGTGCAGCTCTGGCCCGCGCAGAGAAAGCACGCCGTCAGGGTGGCGGCCACCGCCGCGTCGAGATCGGCGTCGGCCAGCACGACGATCGGCCCGTTGCCGCCCATCTCCAGCACGGTGGCCTTGCCCGCGGCGGCGGCCGCGACGTGCCGGCCGGTGGCCGTGGAGCCGATGAAGCCGACGCCGCGCACGGCGGGATGGCGCGCGATCTCGTCACCGACCTCGGGCCCGGGGCCGGTGACGAGGTTGAACACGCCCGCGGGGAGCTCGGCCGCGGCCACGCACTGGGCGAGCGCGATCGCGCAGACCGCGGTGCTGGGGGCCGGGGTCCAGACGACGGTGTTGCCGGCCGCCAGGGCGGGGGCCACCAGCTCGGCCGGCATCGTGTAAGGCCAGTTCCAGGGGCTGATCACGCCGACCACCCCGCGCGGGCGGCGGATCAGCATCACCCGCTTGCCCGCGGAGAAGGAGTTGGGCAGCGCGCCACCCAGGCGCTTGGCGTCCTCGGCGGCCATCCGCCAGTACTCGACCAGCTCATCGACCTCGTCGTAGGCCTCGGCGTGCAGGGGCTTGCCCTGCTCCAGGGTGAGGATGCGCGCGAGCTCGTCGCGGCGGGCCTGGATCGCGTCGCCGACGGCGTGCATGCGGGCCGCGCGCGCGAACGCGGTCAGCCCCGCCCAGTCCTCGGCCGCCCGGGTCGCGGCGGCGATCGCCCGGCGGGCGTCGTCGCGATCGCCCTGCGGCACCGTGCCGATCGTCTCGCCGGTCGCGGGGCTGATCGCCGCCGCGGTCGCGCCGCTGGCGGCGCCGCACCAGGCGCCGTCGATGTACATCTCGTGCGCGGACGCTGTGGCCATGGTTCGCCCTCCTGATTCGACGGCCGGTCAAAAGGACTGGTCCGCGCTCGTTGACTTGTCTACACGACTGATATATAACGGCGCGATCCCAACCGGGTCAATGGACGACCGGGATCGCGGGACACGCAACCGACCGTGACCACCACCAATTCCACCGCCGCGGAGAGCCCGCGGCCTAGGGGAGGCTGATCGATGGCGACCGCAACGACAGGCGGCGATTCCAACGAACTCGCAGAGTTCGGCTACAAGCAGGAGCTCGACCGCTCGCTCGGGAAGTTCTCGTCCTTCGCGGCCGGCTTCAGCTACATCTCGATCCTGACCGGGGTCATCCAGCTGTTCGCCTTCGGGTTCCTGTTCGCCGGGCCCGCCGTCTGGTGGACCTGGTTCATCGTGCTCGGCGGCCAGATGACCGTCGCGCTGTGCTTCGCGGAGATGGCGGGGCAGTACCCGCTCGCCGGCTCGGTCTACAACTGGTCCAAGCGCGTGGCCGGGGATTTCTGGTCCTGGATGACCGGCTGGATCTACGTCGTCGGTTCGATCGTCACCGTGGCCGCCGTGGCCGTGGCCTGGCAGGTCGTGCTCCCGCTCGTCTCGCCCAAGCTCTTTCAGATCCTCGGCAGCCCGTCCGACGCGGGCCTGTACTACACGCAGGGCGGGGCGCACAACGCGCTGCTGCTCGGCGCGATCCTCGTCGTGTTCGGGACCGTGGTCAACATGGCCGGGGTCAAGATCATGGCCCGAATCAACAACTTCGGCGTGATGGCCGAGCTGATCGGCGCGAGCCTGCTGATCATCCTGCTGCTGTTCCACATCACTCGCGGCCCGGGCATCGTCTTCCACAACCTCGGCCTCGGCGCCGGGCACAGCTGGGGCTACTTCGGCGCCTTCATCATCGGCGGCATCATGAGCGCGTACGTGATGTACGGCTTCGACACCGCGGGGACGCTGGCCGAGGAGACCAATGACCCCAGGCGCGCCGCACCGCCGGCCATCATCCGGGCGCTGCTTGCCGCCGCGATCATCGGCGGGCTGCTCATCCTGCTCGCGATCATGGACGTCAAGCACATCAAGGACGGCGCCAACGGGCTGCCCTTCATCATCAAGGAGGCGCTGGGCAACACGACCGGCAACGTGTTCCTGGTCGACTCGGCCATCGCCATCTCCGTGTGCACGCTGGCCGTGATGGCCAGCTGCATCCGACTGCTGTTCGCGATGGCCCGCGACAGCCGCCTGCCCTTCGGCAACCACATCGCCCGCGTGTCGGGCACGCGGCGGGTGCCGGTCGTGCCCGCGCTGGTGGTGGGCATCCTCGCTATCGCCATCCTGGCCATCAACTACGGCAACCAGAGCGCGTTCCTGGCGCTCACCTCGGTCGCCATCGTGATGTTCTACCTCGCCTACCTCGGGGTGACGATCGGGATGCTGCGGCGTCGTTTCAACGGCACCTGGCCGCGCAAGGAGCACGGGCCGTACTTCTCGCTCGGGCGTTGGGGCCTGCCGGTGAACATCATCGCCGTGTTCTACGGCCTGATCGTGGCCGTCAACATCGCCTGGCCGCGGTCTGCGGTCTATGACTCGCTGGCCGGGACCAAGGATCCGATCACGGGTCACATCGTCCCCGGGCATTGGTACTGGCAGTACATCGCGATCCTGTTCATCGGGATCGTGTTCCTGATTGGTGCCGCGTACTACTTCGCCGTGTACCGGCGCACGCCGATCGAGGTCCTGCGCGAGCATGCCGCGGCGGTGCCGGACCTGGCCGAAGCTCCGCTCGGCGAAGCCGCACCGTGATCTGAGGGACCGCGGTGAGCGCCAATGACGCGCTCGCCGCGGTCCGTTTCCTGCGGGACCATCCGCCCTTTCACGCGCTGCCCGAGGCCACCGTGGAACGGGTGGCGGCGGCCAGCGAGCTGGAGACGCTGCCCGCCGGGACGACCATCTTCGCTCAGGGCGGCGGCCCGCTCGAACACCTGAGGATCATCCGCGAGGGGGCCGTGGAGATCGTCTCCGACGGCCGCGTGCTCGACCTGCTGGGGCCCGGTGAGCCGTTCGGGCACGCGTCGATGCTGAGCGGCTTCCCGCCCGGCTTCGAGGCCCGCGCCGCCGAGGACACGGTCTGCCTGCGGATCGAGTCCGCGGTGGCCGAGGAGCTGCTCTCCGGGCCGGCCGGGCTGCGCTTCGTGGCCCGGTCGCTGCTGGAGCCACCCACCGATCTGCACGCGATCGTCACCGCGCCGGGTCTGGACCGGACCGACCAGCCGGTCGGGCGCCTGCTGCGCTCAGCGCCCGTGCTCGTCACGGCCACGACGACGATCCGCGACGCCGCCGCCGCGATGACCGCGGCCCGGGCGAGCTGCGCCGTGATCGATCTCGGCGACGGCTCGCTGGGCATCCTCACCGACCGCGATCTGCGCACCCGCGTGCTGGCCGGCGGCCTGGGCGGCGACGCTCCGGTCGCGCGCGCGATGTCGGCCCCGGCCTACACCTGCACCGCCGAGCGCTCGGCCGGCGACGTGCTGCTGGAGATGCTCGACCGCGGCCTGCGCCATTTCCCCGTGCTCTCCGCGCACGGCCGGCTGCTCGGCGTGATCGAGGACCTGGATCTGATCGCCGCAGGCACCCGCGGGTCCTTCTTCCTGCGCGGGCGGATCGACGCCGCCCGCAGCGTCTCGGAGCTGGTCCGCATCGCCGCCGAGCTGAGGCCGATGGTCATTGCGCTGCTGGACTCCGGCGCGCAGGCCTCGGGCGCGGCCGCCGTCTACTCCGTCGCCGTCGACGCGATCACCCGCCGTCTGCTCGAGCTTGCGCTCACGCACCGAGACCCGCCCGCGGCCGAGTTCACCTGGCTGGCCCTGGGCAGCCAGGCGCGACGCGAGGCCTTCCCGGGCTCGGACGTCGATTCGGCCGTCGCCTGGTTCGACACGGGGGAACGACCGGTCGATGCCGGCGCCGTCCGCGCCGAGCTGCTCGCGCTCGCCCAGACCGTCACCGCGGACCTCGAGCGCTGCGGGCTGACGATCGACACCCACGGGGCGAGCGCATCGTCGGCGCCGTTCGTGCGCTCTCTGAGCTCCTGGCAGGGCCTGGCCGCCAGCTGGATCGCCGATCCCTCCCAGCCCAAGGCGCTGATCCTCACCTCGACGCTGATCGACAGCCGGCCGCTGTGGGGGGTTCATGCCGGCAACCCGGTGGCCGACAGCTTCCGGGGGGCTGCCCACCGCCAGGCGCTGCTGCGGCTTCTGGCCCGCTTCGCCCTCTCGCACCGTCCCCCGACCGGCTTTCTGCGCGGTCTCGTGGTCGAGCACTCGGGCTCGCACCGGGGGCGCCTGGATCTCAAGACCGGCGGCCTGGTCCCGATCATCGATCTGGCCCGCTACGCGGCGATGGCGGCGGGGGTGACGAGCGCCTCGACGGCCGAGCGGCTGCGCGCGGCGGCCGCCGCCGGCACCCTGGCCGCGTCCGACGCGCACTCGCTGCAGGACGCCTTCCGGCTCATCTCCAACCTCCGCGCCGAGCACCGGGTCGCCCAGCTGCGCGCCGGGGAGGAGCCCGACGACCACCTCAGCCCCGATGAGCTGAGCACGCTGCGGCGCACCCAGCTGCGCGAGGCCTTCCGCGCCGTGGCGGCGATCCAGCGCCGGCTGGCCTCCGAGCTGGGCCTCGGCGTGCGATGACCCCTAGGCTCCAGGGTATGAACGACCGGCGACTTGTGGGCTCCAGGCATGACTGACTGGCGCCGCTACCGGCCCGCGATCTGGCTGGCCATGATCGGGATCGCCCTGGTGCTGCTGGTCAGCCCGGCGGTGTTCGGCTTCCTCGTGATGGGGATGGGGGCCGGGCTGGCCCTGCGCCTGCGCTTTCCGCGTCCGCGTCGGAGCGGCCGGCCACCCCTGGCGGGAGGCCGGCGGCGCCGGGGCTGAGCCGGTCAGAAGAAGCTCAGCGTCGTGGTGATCCGCGGGCGCGCGCGCTTGGTGTACGCCTTGACCTGGTCGAACACCACCGTGTACTTGCTGTAGCGCGGGTGGCCGCCCGGGTAGAAGCGGTCCTTGGTCTTCAAGGTCCCGCACGGACCCTTGGCCTTGCCGAAGGCCATCCGGGTCACGACCTTGCGGCCGCGCAGGTAGTGCACGTAGATCGTGCGGTTGGGCGCAAAGCCCGAGAACGACCAGGTGACCTTGCGGGTCGGCTTGGCCACCGCCGGGTTGGTGGCGATGCTGAAGTTGGCCATCGTGACGTTGGTGGTGGCGATGAAGCCGGTGCCGGCCGTCTCGTCCTGGGCCTGGAGCGCGAACGTCTTCTGGCCCGGCCCGGTGAAGGGCAGGATCGGGCCCTCGGTGACGAAGTTGATCGTGCCGTCCGCCGCCGCCGCGGCGTGGTAGGCGACCCCTTCGCCGGAGATCTGGATGTCATCGCCGGGGGTGAACCCGGAGCCGACGATGTCGATCGGGGCTCCGGTGCCGGAGTTGACGTTGACGTAGCACTTGTGCGTCACCGCGATGGTGGCCGCGGACGCCTGAGCGGCGCCCGCCGCGGGTACGCCGAGCGCGGCGACCGCGATCGCGGCTCGCGCGAGCCGGCGCGAGCCGGCGGGTCCTGTGATGCGCACTTCCTTCCCCCTGTGTCGTGGTGCGAGTACGCCCGGCCTGCGGGCAGTGTACCGGCGCAATCCGCCGCGACGCCGGAACGGTGCGACCGACTAGTTCATCCGTCCGCGCGCCACCGCCTGGCACGCCTCGCATCGCGGCCACGGCGGGTTCCACGGGTAGCCGGTGACATCGACGCCGCACAGGGCGAGATCGGGATTCTCGGGGGCGACGAGGTGGCAGAGCTCCTCAAAGCCGTCGTCGCTGCGGCCCGGGACGTTGAGGCAGCCGGGATGGACGTTGGGGATGCGGACCGGCGCGGGGGCCATCACCGTGCAGGATACCCCCCGTTGTAGCCCTCACCCCACCGCGCGCAGGTGTCCGAACGGCGTGCCCTCGCGCAGCTCACGGATGACCGCCTCGACCAGGCCCTCGTCGGCTGAGGCCTCCCCGTCGGTGACCGCGGTGACGTGGGCACGCTTGGCCTGGATGAGCCGAGTCATCCGCTCGTCGATCGTCTGCGCGGCGAGCAGGTACCAGGCCGTGACCGCGTCGCGCTGGCCGATGCGATGGCAGCGGTCCTCGGCCTGATCGTGCATGGCCGGCGTCCATTCCAGTTCGAGAAAGGCGACGTTGGAGGCCCGGGTCAGGGTGATCCCCTGGGCGGCGACTCGGGTCGCGGCCACGATCAGCGGCGGCCCGTCCGGCTCCTGGAAGGCGGCGATCGCCGCCTCGCGGGCGGGCAGCGAGTCGGCGCCGAGCAGATGCAGCGCCTCGGGGAAGCGCTGCAGCAGCGCGTGCTGGACCTCGCGGTGGCGGGCGAACACGACCAGCGCCTCGCCCGAGGCCAGGAAGTCCTGGATCCAGGCCATCGCCGGAGCGAGCTTGCCGCGGGCGGCCAGCCGCTGCAGGGCGCCGAGCTGAGCCAGGCGCTCGGCGCGCAGCGCGGCGGCGATCTTGCTGTTCAGCGTGGTCAGGTCCAGCGGCTGCGCGCGCAGCCAGGCGATCACATCGCGTTCGGCCAGGCGGTACTCGCTCGTGTTGGTCAGGGCCATCGGCACCACCACCTGGCGCTTGGCCGGCAGCTGGGGCAGTACCTCGGCCTTGCGCCTGCGCACGAAGCAGTGACGGCGCAGGTGCCAGTGCAGCCGCTCCTCGCTGATCTGACCGCGGAAGCGCCGCGCGAAGCTCGCCCCGGTCCCGAAATCGGCCATGCGGCCGATGATCCGCAGCTGCGGGATCAGCTCCTCGACGTGGTTGAGCACCGGCGTGCCGCTGAGGGCCAGGCGCAGCCCGTCTGAGGGCAGCGCGCCCGACAGCGCGCGTACGGCGTGGGTGCGCTTGGCGTGCGGGTTCTTGCAGTAGTGCGACTCGTCGATGACCAGCGCACGCGGCCGTCGGCGCGACAGTGCCTCACGGTGCGCGGCGACGATCTCGTAGTTGAGGATCGTGATGTCCCCCCGCGGCGGGACGGCGACCCGGCCGGAGACGAGCGCGACCGAACGGTGCGGCAGCCAGCGCTCGGCTTCGCGCTGCCAGGTCAGCTTCATCGACGCCGGGCAGATCACGACGGCGGGAAACGCGTCGTCGGCCTCCAGGCAGGCCAGCGCCTCGACCGTCTTACCCAGCCCCTGCTCATCGGCCAGGAAGGTGCCGCGCGTGCGCAGCGCGTAGCGGACCGCCGCCCACTGAAAGGGCGTCAGCTCGCCGCCGAGCCGCGCCGCGATCTCGGGCAGGGGCTCGGCCTCGGTGGCCCGCGAGTCGCGCACGGCCCCCGCGGCGGTGGTGTGCTCGGCCATCAGCCGAGCCAGCACGTCGCCGGCCATCGGGGTGATCTCGACCTCGTGGCGGGCCAGAAAACCGTCCAGCTCGACGACCAGCCACGGGTCCAAAGGGACCGAGCGGGTGCCCTCGGCCCCCGGCAGATCGCCGAAGGCCGCGCCGATCTCAGGATCCCAGAGGACCTCCAGGCGCAGCTCCTCGCCGTCCATGCCGCGGGCCCAGGCCAGCCGGGCGGGCGGCAGGGTGCCGCCGGACTCCAGCGCCTGCAGGCAGCGCTCAGCGGCCGCGTCCAGGGCAGCCGAGCGCTCGGCGCGAAGCGCGCGGGCGGCCTCGACGGTCAGGGGCACGAGGACCAGGTCGCCGTCCTTGCGCGCGCCCGTGCGCAGCGGTTTGGGGATCGGGCCGGCCAGGGTGCGCAGCACGAGCCAGCCGCGGCCGTCGTAGCGGCGCGTGCTGACGCTGCCCACCCAGCGGCGCCGGACGGCCGAGAGCCACTCGCGAACCTCGTCGGAGGCCTCGAGCTCGGGCCGGCGGGCGAGGATCTCGGCCACCTTGAGCGCGGCCACGTCCTCGGCCGGCGCCGACCATTCGCGCCGGTCCCAGTCAAAGCGCCGGTGGGGCATGGCGCGAGCCAGCTCGACCAGCTCGCGGTCGTAGGGGAAGCTGAGCACGACCAGCGACTCCCCGTTGTCCGACGGCCGCAGGGTCACGTTGACCTGCGCCGGGACGAGCTTGACCGGCCCGCTCATCCCTGGGCGGTCACCGGCTCGGTGCTGCACACCGGCGGTTCGCTGGCTCGTGCCGGCGGCTCACTGAGCCGCGCGGCCGTGGCCCGGGCCGTGTTCAGGGCCCAGCCGGTCGTCGTGATGACGGCCAGCACGAACACGATCACGCCGAGCGCGGCGATCACCCACCAGCTCGTATGGGTGGCCACGGTGAACTGGCCACCGAGCCGGGCGTGAGCGGCGGCGGCCCCGGACAGCGCTCCGAGCACGGCCACGCCGAGGGTCTGGCCGACCTGCCGGCTGGTCGAGGCCACCGCGGCGGCCACGCCCGCCTGGGCGGGCGGCATCCCCGACACGGCGGTGTGCGTGATCGGGGGGTTGACCAGGCCGAAGCCGAGACCGAAGAGGAAGTAGGCGACGAACAGGACGCCCGCCGGGGTGGTCACGGTCAGCTGGGTGAGGATCGCGGCGCTCGCGGTCAGGGCCAGGCTGCCGGCGATCAGCGGCAGCCGGCTGCCGCGCGCGGCGACCATCCGGCCCGACAGGGGCGCGACGACGAGTGTCACCGCGGCCATCGGCAGCAGATACAGGCCGGCGTGGAGCGGGCTCAGGCCGCGGACGTCCTGCAGGTACAGCGTGTTGAGGAACAGGAAGCCGCCGAGCGCGGCGAACGCGCACACCGCGATCGCGCTGGCCCCGCTGAACGGCGCGCTGGAGAAGAAGCGGATCTCGATCAGCGGCTCGGTGCGGTGCAGCTCGTAGACGACCAGGGCACCGAGGGCGCCGATGGCGAGCGCGAACTCGGCCAGCGTGCCGGCCGACAGCCAGCCGTTGCCGGGGCCTTCGATGATCGCGTAGGTCAGCGCGGCCAGCCCGACGATGACCAGCACCTGGCCGACCGGGTCGATCCGCCGTGCCCGCGCCGCCCGCGACTCGGGGACGAACAGGGCGGTGAGGATGATCGCGGCCAGCCCGATCGGGAGATTGACCAGGAACACGGCCGGCCAGCCGACCGAGTCCACCAGCGCGCCGCCGACGAGCGGACCGAGGGCCAGGCTGATCCCGATCGTGCCGCCCCACACACCGATCGCCTGGGCCAGCTCGCGCGGGTCCTCGAAGGTGTTGCGGATGATCGACATCGCCACCGGATTGAGCATCGACCCGCCGATCGCCTGCAGGATCCGCGCGGCGATGAGCAGGTTCAGCGAGGGGGCCAGCGCGCACAGCAGCGAGCCGAGCGAGAACAGCACCAGACCGAGCTGGAACACCCGGCGGCGGCCGAGCCGGTCCGCCGTTGATCCCGACAGCATCAGCAGGCTGGCCAGGACGAGCGTGTAGGCGTCGATCGTCCACTGCAGGCCGGAGACCGACGCGCCCAGCGAGGCCCGGATCGACGGCAGGGCGACGTTGACGATGGTCGAGTCCAGGCCGACGATGAGCAGACTCATCGAGCAGATCCCGAGGATCAGCAGCCGCCGTCGGCGGTCAGGGACGGCGGGCGAGCCGGGCGCGTTCACGAGCAGCGATGCTAGTCATGGCCGCCGTCTGCTCAGGGGCCCCGCGCCGCTGCGGCGCGAGTGGTGCCGCAGAGCGGTGCGGGCGGAGCGGGCGGCGCCAGGACCGCCCGCTCCGTCACGTCACTGCTGAGGTCAGCCGATCTTGTTGGCCTTCAGGAAGGCCGCGGCCACCGCGGCGGGCTGCTGGTGGTCGATTGCGACCGCCTTGTTCATGGCGATCACGGCCGAGTTGGTGAGCAGCTTGTTGACGCCGTCCACCGTGCTGAGCAGCCCGGGGCAGGCGTTGACCTTGTTCTTGTTGACGATCAGCGCGATGTTCTGGAAGCCGAAGATGTTCTTCGGGTCCTTGAGCACGACGTACTTGCCCGAGGCGAGCTGGGGATCGGTCGTGAACACGTCGATCGCCTGCACGGCGCCGCTGTCCAGCGCCTGGTACTGCAGGCCGAGGGCCAGCGACTTGAACGAGAAGTTCTTGACGCCGTACACCTTCTTCATGCCGACCGCGCCCTCGAAGCGGCTGAGGAACTCCGGCCGGGCACCGAGGGTGAAGTGCGGCACCTTCTTGAGGTCGGCCGTGGTCTTGAGCCCGTACTTGGTGGCGTAGGCCTTGGTGACCGCGATCGCGTCGGTGTCGAAGAACGGGGTCATCGAGCTCATCACCTGCCCGCGCTTGGCGTAGAACGCCTTGGCCAGGTTGTACTCCTGCTGCGGGCTGGCCACGGGCTTGTTGATGCCGGCCACCGTCGCGACCGACTCCCCGGTGTACTCGGGGTAGGCGTCGATCTGACCGCTGGTCAGGGCCTTATCGACAACCTCGGTGGCGCCGATGTTCTCCTTGTAGTTGATCTTGCAGCCCTTGGCGGTCAGGGCCTGCTTGTAGAGCTGACCGACGATGAACTCCTCGGTGAAGTTCTTGGTGCCGAGGGTCAGTGACCCGCCCGAGCCTCCGGAGGCGCTCGAGGTGGCGCTGCTCGAGGCGCTCGAGCTTGCGCTCGAGGACCCCCCCGCGGCGCTGGACGAGCTCGAGCTCGAGCTCGAGCTCGACGAGCCGCAGGCGGCGAGCAGCAGGGCGGTGATCAGCGTGACGGCGGCGGCCGCCACGCGGGCGGTTCGGCGCTTGGACGGGCGTGTCGCCCGGTGTGACTCAGATACGACGGACATACAGATTCCTCCTCGGGTGAATCAGGGATCCCCGGCCTCCGGGGTGGTCGTTTCGACGACGGAATCCGCCTTGGCAGTGCGGCCCTGACGTCGCAGTGGATAAGGGGTGACGCGGTATTGCGCGATCGCGAGCAGACCATCTGAGGCGAAGGCCAGCGCCGTGATGGCCAGTGACCCCGCGATCACGCCCGCGGTCCCGTAGGACGCCTCGTTGGAGATGATGTCACCCAGGCCCCCGCCGCCGGCGAAGGTGGCCAGGGTCGCGGTGGCCACGACGTACACGGCGGCGGTGCGCACGCCGGCGAAGATGAGCGGCATGGCGAGCGGCAGCTCGACGCGCGTGAGGACCTGCCAGGAGGTCATCCCCATCGCGCGCGCCGCCTGGACAGCATCGGGATCGACCCGGTCCACGGCCACGTAGGCGTTGGTGAGGATCACCGGCCCGGCCAGGATGACCAGCGCGAGCACCGTGTTCTTAAAGCCGATGCCGACGAAGCCGATCGCGATCGAGATGACGGCCAGGCTGGGCAGCGCTCGCCCGAAGTTCGACACCGTGATGGCCAAAAACGATCCGCGGTGCAGGTGACCGAGCCACACGCCGAGCGGGATCGCGAGGACGATCGAGACGGCGATGGCGGCCAGCGAGAGCTCGAGGTGGGCGGCGGTCTTTGACCCGAACAGGCTCAGGTTGTCGAAGAAGAAGGTGAAGGGATTGCCGGTGAGGGCGACGAGGCTGAGCATGTCTAGGTCGGGGCCAGGCGGCGGCGAGCCCAGGGCGTGACCGCGCGTTCGAGCAGGACGAGCAGGATGTCGACGGCGATGGCGAGCAGAACGGCGAGCACTCCGGCGGCGACGAACTCGGTCTTGAAACCGCTCTGGATCGCGTCGAAGATCGGCTTGCCGAGACCCAGGGGCGTGATGTACGCCGCAACGGTGGCCAGGCTGATCGTCGTCACGGTGGCGATCCGGATCCCGGCCATGATCGCCGGCACGGCCAGCGGGATCTCGACCCGGATCAGGCTCTGGCGCTCGGTCAGGCCCATCGCCCGGGCCGCCTCGATCGTGGCGGCGGGGACCCCGCGCAGGCCGGTGAGCATGTTGCGGAACAGGATCAGCAGCGTGTAGCCGACCAGGCCGATCTCGACCGTGAGCCGGTTGATCCCCGTCACCTGGACGAGCAGCTCGAACAGGGCGAGGCTGGGGATCGTGTACAGGAAGGCCGAGAACAGGGAGAACGGGGTCTCGAACCACGGTTGCTTGTAGGCGAACACCGCCGCGGTGGCCGAGATCACGAAGCCGATGCCGACCGCGATCGCGGTCAGCACGATGTGCTGCACGAGCGCCGGTCCGAACACCGCGCTCCAGTTCTGCTGGACCCAGCTCAGGCAGAACTGGTGGTTCTGCACCACGCAGTTGGAGGCGCCGCCGAAATTGGGGATGACGGGGCCACCGCCGCCGGCGGCGAAGATGGGGAGTGTCGCCAGGGTCATGCTGGGGTGCTGGCGGTGCCCGGGCCGTCCTGCGCCGGGGCACCCTCGCGCCCGGCGGGAGCGATCAGCGCCGTGATCGCGTCGACGGTGGCGTAGCCGACGACGTTGTCCTGGTCGTCGGTGACGGCCAGACGCGTGATGCCGTCGGCCAGCATCTGTGAGAGGGCGAAGTGCAGGCTCCAGTCGCGGCGCACGCTCTTGCCCGTCGGTGTCTCGCCCGGCCGGGCCGGGGCGAGCTGGATGTCGCCCACCGTGCGCACGCGCAGGCGCTTGAGACCTCGGTCCTCACCGACGAAGCTGGCCACGAACTCGTCCTTGGGATGAGCCAGGAGCTCGTCGGCCGTGTCAAGCTGGACGAGATGACCGTCCCGCATGACCGCGATCCGATCGCCCATCTTGATCGCCTCGTCGATGTCGTGGGTGACGAAGATGATCGTCTTGCGGACCTGGCGGTGCAGGCGCAGGAAGTCGTTCTGCAGCCGGTCGCGGGCGATCGGGTCGATCGCCCCGAACGGCTCGTCCATGAGCATGATCGGCGGGTCGGCGGCCATCGCGCGGGCGACACCGATCCGCTGCTGCTGACCACCGGAGAACTCCCCCGGGTAGCGCCGCATGTCGCCCTCGGGATCGAGCCCGACGAGCTCGAGCAGCTCCGCGGCCCGGCTGCGGATGCGATCCTTGGACCACCCCAGCAGCCGCGGAACGGTGCCGATGTTGGCCTCCACGGTGAGATGGGGGAACAGGCCGATCTGCTGGAAGACGTAGCCGATGCGCCGGCGCAGCTGCGTGAGCTCGAGCTGGCGCACGCTCTGGCCGTCGATCGTGATGTCACCGTCGCTGATCGAGATCAGGCGGTTGACCATCTTCAGCGCGGTCGTCTTGCCGCAGCCCGAAGGGCCGATGAGCACGCAGATCTCGCCCGGCGGCACCTCGAAGCTCAGCTCGGCGACGGCCGCGTGCTCACGGCCCGGGTAGCGCTTGACGACCTGGTGAAAGGCGATCTCGGCCGGTGCCGAATCCGCCTCGCGGTGTGGGGACTGCTCCGAATGGGGGTCAGAGACCGCGGCGATCGCGCTTATATATCAGACCTCGCCGCAGGCATGCCGCGCTTATGACCGCATTCTCCGAAGGTTCTCACCCGCGAGACGGAACCGGTCCCGGCGAGGTGGTGATCGACGGTGGTCCGGTCGAACTCGCGGCGTTGCTCGATGTCGCGTGCCGGGGCGCCCAGCTGCGGCTGGACCGGGCCGCCCGCGAGCAGATGGCGCGGGGCGAGCGCGCGCTGGCCGAGCATCTCGAGGCCGGCCGCCCGGTCTACGGCGTCACGACCGGGCTCGGAGCGCGGGTGGGCGAGCCGCTGGCCGGTGACACCGCCTCGGCCGTGGAGACGCTGCGGGGCCGGGCGGTGGCGGTCGGGGCGCCGCTTGCCGTTGACGTCGTGCGCGCGGCGATGGTGACCCGCGCCGCCGGACTGGCCACCGGAGGCTCGGGCGCCAGCCCCGCCGTGGCCGAGCACCTGATCGCCCTGCTCAACGCGGGCGTCCACCCGATCGTGCCCGGGACCGGATCGCTCGGCGCCAGCGACCTGTGCCTGCTCGCCCACGTCGGATTGGTCCTGATCGGCGAGGGGGAGGCCGAGCATCGGGGGACGCGGCTGACCGGCGCCGCGGCGCTGCGGGCCGCCGGGTTGCCGGTGCTCGTCCCGGCCCCCCGCGACGGCCTGGCCATCTGCTCGAGCTCCGCGGTCTCGGTGGGTGCGGCGGCCCTGGCCCTGGCCGAGGCTCAGAGCCTGCTCGCCGCCGCCCAGGCCGCTGCCGCCCTCTCCTTTGAGGCCTTCCGGGCCAATCCGGGACCGCTGGCCCCCGGGGTCGTCGGCGCCCGGCCCGCGCCGGGCCAGACGTGGGCGTCGCAGGGCCTGCGCGCGCTGCTGGCCGGGGGAGAGCTGATGGAGCCGGCGGGGCCACGCCGGCTGCAGGACCCGCTCAGCCTGCGCGCCGTCGCCACGCTGCACGGTGCGCTCGCGGTGGCGCTCGAGCGTCTGCAGGATGCGGTCCTCCCCGAGCTCGGCGCGGCCGCCGACAGCCCGCTGGTGATCGGTGGCGAGGTGGTGAGCACGGCCAACTTCCACAGCCCGGCCCTGTCCCAGGCCCTGGATGCCGCGGCGATCGCGCTCGCGCAGGCCGGGGACGCCGCGGCGGCGCGGCCGGCTCGACTGGCCGCCTCGCGCTTCAGTGGTCTGCCCGAGGGTCTGGCCGGCGGCCCGCACGCCTCCGGGGTCGCGCCGCTGGAGAAGACGGCGCGAGCTCTGGCCCGCGAGCTCGTGCTGCTGGCCGCGCCCCGCTCGCTCGACGCCGCAGTGGCCGCCGACGGGGCCGAGGACGCGGTCACCGGCGCGTTGCCCGGCGCACTGCGTCTGCGCGAGGCCGTGGCCGCCATGACCCGGCTGATCGCCGTCGAACTGACCGTGGCCGCGACGGCGCTGACGCTGCGCGGCCCGCTGCGGCTGGGCGGCGGGACCGCGGAGCTGCTGGCCTGGGTGCGCGCCCGAGGCGACCTGCGGGCCGGACCGGGCTCGATCGGCGCCGGACTGGAGTCGATGGCGCAGGCGATCGCCGCCGGCGAGCTGACCGGGCTCGGTGGGGAGCGGTGGAGCGCCGCCGGCGGGCTCACCGGGCTCGGTGGTGAGCGGTGAGCGCGCTGACCCTCACCTACCTCAGCGGGGCCGACGTGGCCGCGGCCGCGCTCACCGACGCCGAGCTTTTGGATGCCGTGCGCGGGGTGCTCGCCGCCCAGGGACGGGGCGATGCCGTCCCCGAGCCGCGCACCCACATCTTCCCGCCCGGCGCCCGCGGGCACTTCAACGTCCTGCGCGGCGTCGTGCCCGAGGCGGCCGGGGTCAAGGTGGTGGGCGACTTCGTCGACAACCACGAGCGCGGGCTGCCCTCCGAGCTGGCCCTGCTGCTGCTGATGGACCCGCAGACCGGCGTGCCGCAGGCGATCCTCGACGCGACCGCGATCACCGAGATGCGCACCGGCGCGGTGACCGCCCTGGGCGCCTCGGTGCTCGCGCGGGACGACGCCCGCGTGCTGGCCCACATCGGCGCCCGCGGGACCGCCTACTGGAACGTGCGGCTGCTGTGTCAGGTGCTGCCCGGCCTTCAGGAGATCCGCGTGCATTCGCGGCGGCCGTCCAGCCGCGAGGCGTTCGCCGCGCGCCTGCGCGAGGACCTCGGGCGCCCGGTGACGGTCGTGGCTTCCTGGGAGCAGTGCGTGCGCGGCGCCGACGTCGTCGTCGAGGCCAGCCGCCTGCATGCGCCCGCGCCGCTGTTGCGCACCGAGTGGATCGCCCCCGGCGCGCTGGTCGTGCCCTACGGGACGATGAGCGCGGTCGAGCTCTCGCTCACTGATGTCGCCGACAAGGTCGTGGTCGACGACTGGGGCCAGGCCGGCGCCGGCCCACTCGGCGCGCTGCGCGCCCACGTGGACTCCGGGCGGCTCACCGCCGAGACGCTGCACGCCGAGCTCGGGCAGATCCTGGCCGGGCTGCGCCCGGGCCGCGAGTCTGCGCGCGAGACGATCGTCTTCTGGCACCGGGGCCTGTCCACGACCGACATCGCGCTGGGCCGGGCGCTGCTGGCCAAGGCCCGCGCGCTCGGCGTCGGGACGTCGCTGCCCTACCGGTAGTAGCGTGGCGCCAGCATGGCGACCGAGACGCTGAGCTGCCGCGGCTGGCCCCAGGAGGCGGCACTGCGGATGCTCCATAACAACCTGCATCCCGACGTGGCCGAGCGCCCCGCGGACCTCGTCGTCTACGGCGGCATCGGCAAGGCGGCGCGCAACTGGTCGTCCTACCACACGATCGAGCGCGAGCTGCGCCGGCTGGCCGACCACGAGACGCTGCTCGTGCAGTCCGGCAAGCCGGTCGCCGTGTTCGAGACGCACCCCGAGGCGCCGCGGGTGCTGATCGCCAACTCCAACCTCGTGCCCCAGTGGGCCAACTGGGAGACCTTCCGCGAGCTCGACGCGGCCGGGCTGATGATGTACGGGCAGATGACCGCGGGCTCGTGGATCTACATTGGCAGCCAGGGCATTCTGCAGGGCACCTACGAGACCTTCGCCGCGGCCGCGCGCCAGCGCTTCGGCGGGACGCTCGCGGGCCGGCTCGTGGTCACCGCGGGGCTGGGCGGAATGGGCGGCGCCCAACCGCTGGCCGTGACGATGCTCGACGGGGCGGCGCTGTGCATCGAGGTCGACCTGCAGCGCATCGAGCGCCGGATCGAGACCCGCTACCTGGACGAGCGCGCGGCCGACCTCGATGACGCGCTGGCTCGGCTGAAGGTCGCCCAGCGTGAGCGGCGCGGGCTGTCGATCGGGCTGGCCGGCAACGTCGCCGAGATCCTCCCCGAGCTGGTGCGCCGCGGCGTGGCGATCGACATCGTCACCGACCAGACCAGCGCCCACGATCCGCTCAACGGCTACGTACCCGCGGGGCTCACTGTCGAGCAGGCGCAGGCGCTGCGGGGATCGGATCCCGAGGAGTACCTGCGCCGGGTGGGGGAGAGCGCGGTGACCCACGTCGGGGCCATCCGGGCGCTGGCCGCAGCCGGGGCTGAGGCGTTTGACTACGGCAACGCGCTGCGCGGTCTGGCCTTTGCGCACGGGGACCGCGAGGCCTTCTCCTATCCCGGGTTCGTGCCCGCCTACATCCGGCCGCTGTTCTGCGCGGGCAAGGGCCCGTTCCGCTGGGTCGCGCTGTCCGGGGACCCAGCCGACATCCACGCCACCGATGCGGCCATCCTGGACCTGTTCGGCGACCAGGAGCACATCGCGCGCTGGATCTCGCTGGCCCAGGAGCGGGTCGCCTTCCAGGGCCTGCCGGCGCGCATCTGCTGGCTGGGCTACGGGGAGCGCGAGCGCGCCGGGGTGCGCTTCAACGAGATGGTCGCCTCCGGGGAGCTGAAGGGGCCGATCGTGATCGGCCGCGACCACCTCGACGCCGGCTCGGTCGCCTCGCCCGAGCGCGAGACCGAGGCGATGCGCGACGGCTCGGACGCCGTGGCCGACTGGCCGCTGCTCAACGCGATGCTGATGACCGCCTGCGGCGCCAGCTGGGTCTCGATCCACCACGGCGGCGGGGTCGGGATGGGCAAGTCGATCCACGCCGGGCAGGTCGTCGTCGCCGACGGGACACCGCAGGCCGGCGAGCGGGTCCGGCGCGTGCTCACCGCCGACCCCGGGCTCGGCGTGGTCCGCCACGCCGACGCCGGCTACCCCGAGGCGCTCGCGGTGGCCCGGGGGAGTGGGCTGAGGATGCCGATGCTCGATCCCGAGCCGGCCTAGGGGCCTGGGCGCTCCGGTGTCCGCGGTGGATGGCGCGACGGTCGGGGCTCGGGCGCTGACTCTGGCCGGCGCGGATCAGATCCTGCGCCCGCCGCAGTCCGGGCTGCCCTGGCTGCGCGGCGCGGATGTCGCGGCGCAGACCCTGGACGGCGGGGACCTGGGGCTGGCCGACGGGCTGATCGCCGAGGCTCCGCTCCGGGGCGCGCCGCGGCTGGATGTCACCGGCTGCGCGCTGGTCCCCGGGTTCGTGGACTGCCACACCCACCTGCCCTTCGCGGGCTGGCGGGCCGGGGAGTACGCGCAGAAGCTGGCCGGCGTGACCTACGCGGAGATCGCCCGCGGCGGCGGGGGCATCCGCGCGTCGGCCCGCGCGCTGGCGCAGTCCTCCGACGAGCGGGTGCTCGAGCAGGCGGCCGGGCTCGCCGCCGAGATGCTGGCCACCGGGACGACCACGTTCGAGGGCAAATCGGGCTACGGCCTAGAGCGCGATCAGGAGCTGCGCGCGCTCGGGCTGGCCACGGCGCTGGGCGCGTTCGTGCCCCAGACGACGCTGTCCACCGCGCTGCTGGCCCACGCCGTCCCCGACGGGTTCGACACCGCCGCCTGGATGCGCGAGGTCGAGGCGATGATGCCCGAGGTGATCGAGCTCGGGACCGTCTCGGCGCTGGACATCTTCGTCGAGGCGATCGCCTTCTCAACCGACGATCTGCGCGTGATGGGCGAGCTGGCCCGGGCGGCCGGGATGATGCTCCGCGTCCACGGCGAGCAGTTCCAGCGGCTCGGCACCGTGCCTGTCGCGCTCCAGGCGCAGGCCCGTTCGATCGACCACCTGTCGGTCGCCGACGACGAGGACGTCGCGCTGCTGGCCGACGCCCCGTGCGCCGCCGTGCTGCTGCCGGCCGCCGAGTTCCTCGGCGCCGAGCACCGCGCGCCCGGTCGCGCGCTGGCCGACGCCGGGGCGCTGGTCGTGCTGGCCAGCGATCTGAACCCCGGGACCGCGCCGGTGAGCTCGATGCCGGCGATCATCGGGCTGGCCGCGCGGCTGTACGGCCTCAGCCCGCGCGAGACGCTGGCCGCGACGACGCTCAACGCGGCCTGGGTGCTCGGGCTCGAGCGCACGCTCGGCTCGCTGGAGGCGGGTAAGCGCGCCGACGTGCTCGTGCTCGACGGCCCGGTCGAGGAGATCGCCTACCGGTTCGCCCGCAACCCGGTGGCGGTGGTGCTCTGCGGCGGGGTGCCCGTCTGGACGCGGCCCGACTGGTCGGGGCGGGTCGCGGAGGCGATGGCGTGAGAGCGGCGGCATCAGAGTGTCGGCATGCGGGCGTTGGCATCAGAGTGTCGGCATGCGGGCGTTGGCATGAGAGCGTCGGCATGAGGGCGCTGGCATGAGGGCTCTGAGGGGAGCGACGGCGTGAGCACCCTCCGGATCCCGGCGATGATCAACGCCCACAGCCACGCCTTCCAGATCGGTCTGCGCGGGGTGGGCGAGCGCGTCGCGGACGGCGACGACTTCTGGAGCTGGCGCCAGGCCATGTACCGGCTGGCCGGGGAGCTGTCCCCGGCGTCGATGTACGCCGTGGGCCGGCGCGTGTACGGGGAGATGGCCGCGGCGGGGTACGGCACCGTGGGCGAGTTTCACTACGTCGTGCACCGTCCCGACGGCACGCCGTATGACGACCCCAACGCGATGGCCCTCGCGCTGGCCGCGGCGGCCCGTGACTGTGGTCTGGAGATCGTGCTGCTGCCCGCCGCCTACCACCGCGGCGGCCCCGGGCAGCCGCCGACCGCCGGGCAGCGCCGCTTCTGCGATCCCGACGTGGCCACCTTCCTGGCCCGCTGCGACGCCCTGCGCGCGTGGGCGGCCGACGTCGAGGGCGTCTCGGTCGGGGTGGCCGTGCACAGCGTGCGTGCGGTGCCGTCCGAGTGGATCGCCGAGGTCGTGGCCTACTCCGAGGAGCACGACCTGGTCCGCCATGTCCATGCCTCCGAGCAGCGGCGCGAGCTGGCCGAGTGCGCGGCCGAGCACGGCTGCTCGCCGATCGCCCTGCTCGCTCGCTGCGGCTTCCTCGGTGAGCGCGCGAGCGTCGTGCACGCGATTCACGTCTCCGACGACGACGTCGCGCTGCTCACGCGCTCGGGCACGACGGTCGTCACCTGCCCGACCACGGAGGGCAACCTGGGCGACGGTCACCTTCCGGCCCTGGCCTACCGCGACGCCGGGGTGCCGCTGGCCATCGGCACCGATGAGCAGGTGCGGATCGACCCCTTCGAGGAGCTGCGCGAGATGGAGACCTCGGCCCGCCGGGTCGGCCAGACCCGCGACGCGCTGCTCGCCGCCGCGCCCCGCGGCGATCTGTGGGGCACGGTGGTCGCGGCCGGGCGGCGCTCGCTGGGCCTGCCTCCCGGAACATCATCGGGCCCGTCGATCGAGATCGATCTGGACCATCCGTCGCTGGCCGGCGTCCCGCCCGAGGACGTGCGACGGGCACTGGCCACCTGCTGCTCGGCCGCGGTCGTGGTCCGTTGAGGCGGGGTGGCGGCCGCACGGGCGAAGCTCACTTGAGCCCGAGCTCGGCGCGGCGTTGGGCGAGGATCGCGTGCAGTCGCCGTGCGGTCTCGGCCCCGTGGTCGGGGCCGAGCATCGCCGCGGTCAGGCGGACGGTCACATAGCCGGCCTCGAGCGTGGCGGCGTCGCGGGCCCGGTCGCGGGTGAACTGCGCGTGATCGCGGTGAAACTCCCAGCCATCGAGCTCGACGATCACCCGCTCGGCGTCGAACACGACATCGACCTCGAAGCCGGCGACGCGGGCGTTGACCCGGTAGGGCGGGAGGTGATGGCGTCGGGCGAAGGCCGGAAAGCGGTCCTCGAACGGCGAGCGGGTCGGGGCTGCGCCCAGCGTGGCTCTGAGCCGACTCGCGCCCGGGTGCTTGCGGTGACGCTCGCACAGCTCGAGCAGCTCCTGCTCGTGGGCCCACCCGGCGATGCGGGCGTCGTTGACCATCCGGGTCAGCTCGGGATCGGTGAGCGTGGGGGCGAGATCGAGGATGGTGCGGGCCGCTGAGGTGGTGCGGATGCCCTTGTGGACGCGGAGCTCATGAGGGTGCAGGGTGCTGATGCGGTGCCAGCGGATGCCGGGCTGGCGACGGTCGGTGGGGATGGCCACGTGCGGGGGGTCGGGCCAGTCGCGGCGGCCCAGATCCCAGAGCGCAGCCGACGAGCCGTGGCAGAGGGCGGCGCGGGGGCCACCGGCGAGCACGGCGGCGGCGGCGAGGGCGATCGGCTCAAGGCGCGGGTAGCCGATCGCGTAGACGTTGGGAAACCGGCGATGGAGACGCCCGACGCGGCTGCGGTAGGTGATGGCCCGCGTGGTGAGGCCCGTGGCCAGTAGCTCGGCCCGGGTCGCGTAGCCGTAATGCCGCCCCGCGAGGGCGTTCAGCCGCTCCTCGACCCGATGGTTGGGATGCGACGACCCATTTTGGGCACTTTCATCCATGCCTCTCTTGACTAAGAGGCCAGGACCCCCCGTAAAACGCCCCCCGCAACCCGCAGGGCGTCGAGGGACTCGTCGAGCGAGGCGCCCTCCGCGGGCGTGTGGCTCTCGCCGTCGTGCAGGGGGACGAACAGCAGCAGAGCCCGGGTCAGGGCGCTGAGGTGCTGGGCGTCGTGGCCGGCGCCCGACCAGGTGGCCTCGGCGGGCACGCCGAGCTGCACCGCGGTCTGGAGCGCGGCCGCCACGAGCTCGGCGTCCATCTGCACCGGTGATCCGTCGCGTACCAGCGAGAGTGCGATCGGGGTGCAGCGGCGCAGGCCGATCTGCGCCGCCGCCGTGGCCAGCGCGGCGGACACGCGGTCCAGCGACGAGGCCTCGATCGCCCGCACGTCGATCCCCAGCCGCACCGAGCCGGGGACGATCGACACCGCACCGGGAGAGACGGTCAGCGTCCCGACGGTGGCCACGGTCTCGGCCGGCTCGGCGCGCGCGGCCGCTTCCACGGCCAACACGAGCTCGGCGGCGGCGGCCAGCGCGTCGCGGCGGTCATCCATCGAGAGCTCGCCGGAGTGTCCGGCCGCCCCGGACACGACGGCCTCGTAGCGGCGCGGGGAGGCGACGCGCGTGACGACGCCGATCCGCTTGAGCGCCCAGCGCTGGGCGACATGGACCTCGGCGTGGCCGCGCCAGCGCGCCAGCGGCGGCTCGATCTGATCCAGATCGGCCAGCGCGGCCAGGTACTGCTCGCGCGCCGCCGCCGCGCTCACCCCCGCGTCGTCGCGGAAGCGCTCGAGGTCCTCGGCGGCGAGGGCACCCGTGAGCAGCCGGGAGCCGATCGTCCCGGCCCCGAAGCGCGGTGCCTCCTCGGCCACGCACACCATCAGGCCGGACCCGGGCAGCTCAGCGGCGAGCTCGAGGCCGAGCACCGTGCCCAGCGCGCCGTCGTAGCGGCCTCCGTCCGGCACCGTGTCGACGTGCGAGCCCGCGGTGACCAGCGCCCCGGTGTCCCCGGGCGGCAGCGCCCACAGGTTGCCGGCCCCGTCCAGACCGGTCCGCAGGCCGGCCTCGGTGGCCCAGCCGGCGACCAGCCGGATCGCCTGCGCCTCGGCGGGCGAGAACGCGGGCCGGTCGGCGCCACCCGCCGGGCCTTGAGCGATCCCCCACAGGGCGGCAAGCCGTTCCTGGATCCGCACGCGGTCGGCCATCGGCAGGGCACGTTAGTGATCCCCGCGCGCGGGTGACAGAGTTCTCCGGCACCGTGGGCGACAGCCAGCTCGAACCGATCGTCAGCGGGCACGGAGCCCGCCGGCGGCGCCGTGACCGGCTGATCGCCCGGCCGCGCCGGCGGCTGGGCAAACACCCCGACGCCGGGCACGAGCTCGGGGTGCTCGGCGGCCTGGCCGCGCTGTCGCTCGACGCGCTGTCCAGCATCGCCTACGGGCCCGAGGCGATGATGCTCGTCCTCGTCGCCGCCGGCTCGGGGGCGCTGTCGGCGACGCTGCCGCTGATCCTCGTCGTCTGCGCGATGCTCGGGCTGCTGGTCATCTCCTACACGCAGGTGATCGCCGCCTACCCGGACGGGGGCGGCGCCTACACGGTGGCCAAGGCCAACCTCGGGCGCTGGCCCGCGCTGCTCGCCGCCGCCTCGCTGGTCGTCGACTATGTGCTCACCGTCGCGGTCAGCCTGGCCGCCGGCGCGGCCAGCCTGGGCAGTGCCTTTCCCGCCCTCTCGCACCATCTGCTGCTCGTCGCGTTGATCGGCCTGGTCGTGCTGACCGTGGTCAACCTGTTCGGGATCGCGGAGTCGGCCCGGCTGCTGATGGCCCCCGCCGCGCTGTTCGTGCTCAGCACGATCGTGGTCATCGTGGTCGGGCTGGTGGACACCCACACCCGCGCGATCATCGGCCGCTCGCGGGCGCCCTTTCACGCCACCGAGGCGCTCGGCGTCATGCTGCTGCTCAAGGCGTTTGCCACCGGCTGCTCGGCGGTCACCGGCGTCGAGGCGATCGCCAACGGCGTGCCGGCCTTCCGCAAGCCGCGCTCGCGCACCGGTCAGCGGACGGAGATCTCGCTCGGCGTGCTGCTGGCCACGACCCTGATCGGGCTGGCCGCGGTGATCCACATCCACCACATCCAGCCGCGCAGCGGGGTCACGGTGCTCGCCCAGGCGACCGCGGGCTCACTGGGAACCGGCTGGGCCTTCTACGTCTCCAACCTCGCCGTCGCCGCCGTCCTCGGCCTGGCCGCGAACACCAGCTTCGGCGGCCTGCCGGTGCTGCTGAGCCTGCTGGCCCGCGACCACCGCCTGCCCCACGCCTTCTACCTCCGGGCCGAACGGCCCGTGTACCGGAGCGGGGTCATCGTGCTGGCCGCCGCGGCGGCGCTGCTGCTGCTCGCGGTCTCCGGGCGGACCGAGAAGCTGATTCCGCTGTTCACCATCGGCGTGTTCGTCGGCTTCACGATCTCGCAGCTCGGGCTGGTCCGGCACTGGCGGCGCGAGCGATCACCGCGGTGGACGCTGCGGGCCGGGATCAACGGCGCCGGGGCGGTGATGACCGCCGCCGCGGTGGTCGTGTTCCTGGGCAGCAAGTTCCTGGAGGGGGCCTGGGTCGTGGTGCTCGCCGTGCCCGCGCTGATGTTCCTGCTGCACCGGACCGAGCACTACTACGCGCAGGTCGCTCGGGAGCTCAAGCTCGGGCGCACCCCGCCGCTGCCGGTCCGCCGCGAGAGCATCGTGATCGTGCCCACCTCGACGGTCAACCTGCTCACCGCGCGGGCGGTCGGCGCGGCGCTGTCACTGGGGGACACGGTGGTGGCGCTGGCCGTGGCCGGCGACGAGGACGAGCAAAGGCAGATCGAGCGCAACTGGGCGCAATGGCGCTGCGGACCGCCGATCGAGGTGATCGTCGATCCGCACCGTTCCCTGATCCGGGGCGTGCTGAAGTACGTTGCCGCGCTCGACGCCGAGGATGCCCTGGTCACGGTGTTGATCGCGGAGATCCAGCCGCGCCGGCGCCGTCACGAGATCCTGCACAACAAGCGCGGGCGGCTGCTGGCCGAGGTGCTCAAGGCGCGGACCGACGTGATCGTGGCCACGATGCCGTTCCGCCTGCACGACTAGTGCAGCGTTTCTGAAGTGTCTTGTCGTTTGATCGCCTTCGCGAGGACTTGCTCGGCGGTCTTGGTCCAGACGAACGGCTGGGCGCGGTCGTTGTAGCCGTCGATGAACTGTTTGATCGCGGCGATTAGTTCTTGGACGTCGTGGTAGACACCGCGGCGGACTTGTTGTTTGGTGAGGATCGAGAACCAGATTTCGACCATGTTCATCCACGACGCGCTGGTCGGGGTGAAGTGGAAATGAACCCTGGGGTGCCGCTTGAGCCACCGCTCGACCTCGGGCGTGGAGTGGGTGGAGGAGTTGTCGAGCACGACGTGCAGCGGCCGGCGTGGGTAGGTCTTGACGAGCTGGTTGAGGAACGCGAGGAACTCGCGGTGGGTGTGCTGCGGGTAGCAGGCGCCGGTGACCTCGCCGGTTGCGATCTCCAGGGCGGCGTAGAGGCTGGTGGTGCCGTTGCGCTTGTAGTCATGCGTCATCCGAGCCGCCTTGCCCGGTTTGATCGGGAGCGTCGGTTGGGTGCGATCTAACGCTTGGATCTGGGTCTTCTCGTCGACGCAGATGACCAGGGCGCCCTTCGGTGGCGCGAGGTACAGGCCGATGACGTCGATCACCTTCTCGGTCAGCTGCGGGTCCTTGGAGAACTTAAACGACCGGACCTGATGCGGTTTGAGCTTGTGCTCACGCCAGATCCGATGGACCGTCGTGGACGAGATCCCAGTCGCGGCCGCGAGTCGACGCACGCTCCAATGCGTCGTCCCGTCCGGCGGCGGCTCGAGCGTCTTGGCGAGCACGCGCTGGACCTCATCGTCGTCGATCTGCCGCGGGCGCCCAGACCGCGGAGCGTCGACCAGTCCGTCGAGCCCGCGCTCACAGAAATTGCGTCGCCACAACCCGACAGTCGGCAACGACACGCCAACCTCAGCGGCGATCTGCGTGTTCGCGGCCCCTTCCGCGGCGCGCAACACTATCCGTGCCCGGATCGCCTGCTGTTGAGTCGCCGACGGGGTCCGCAACACCGCCCGCAACTCGCGCTCTTCCTCATCAGACAGCTCGATCGTCGCAGCAACACGCGCCACAACCGCACCGTACCGCCCTCATTTACTTATGCAAGAGACTAACGGAACGCTGCACTAGCCTGAACGACCGATGCGCATGCGCCTGGTGATCGTCCTGTGTGCGGCGGTGTGCGGATTGGCGGCCAGCGCCCCGGCCGCGCTGGCCGGCGACAC
>DASSZP010000112.1:0-22308 GCA_035713465.1 Solirubrobacteraceae bacterium
CACGTATCGCGCGGCGACGAGGTCACGCTCATCGGTGCGATCGGCGATCGCGAGCACGTCGCGCGCATCGAGGCCGAGGCCATGCACGGCGTCGACCACACGGTCCCGATCCTCAAGCCGTTCAAGCTCGCCAGCGCGCAGGTCAAGGGCGGCGGGCGCAGCGTCCTCGACATCGCCGGCCGCCACGTCGGTGGCGAGAACTTCACGCTCATCGCCGGGCCGTGCACGGTCGAGTCGCGCGACCAGGTGCTCTCCGCGGCCGACGCCGTCGCCGCGGCCGGCGTGGCGATGTACCGCGGCGGCGCCTACAAGCCCCGCACCTCGCCCTACGCCTTCCAGGGGCTCGGGCCGGAGGGACTGGCCCTGCTGGCCGAGGCCAAGGCGCTCACCGGCCTGCCGATCGTCACCGAGGCCACCGACGCGCGCGATCTCGACGCCGTCCTGGAGGTGGCCGACGTCGTCCAGGTCGGCGCCCGCAACATGCAGAACTACGCCCTGCTGGCCGAGCTGGGCCGCGCGGGGCGGCCGGTGCTGCTCAAGCGCGGCCTGTCGAGCACGCTGGACGAGCTGCTGATGGCCGCCGAGTACGTGCTCAAGGAGGGCAACGAGGCCGTCATCCTGTGCGAGCGCGGGATCCGCACCTTCGAGACCGCCTACCGCTTCACCCTGGACCTGATGGCCGTGCCGGTGCTCAAGGCGCGCACCCACCTGCCGGTGATCGTCGACCCCAGCCACGCCGCGGGCCGGCGCGCGCTCGTGCTGCCGATGTCCCTGGCCGCCGCGGCCGCGGGCGCCGACGGCATCATCGTCGAGGTCCATCCCGATCCCGAGGCGGCGATCTGCGACGGTCCCCAGCAGATCCCCACCGCCGAATTCGCCGCCTACGCTCAGCAGGTCGCCGCGGTGGCCGCGCTCGGCGGTCGCGCGCTCAGCGCGCCCGCGCATCCCGTCCGCGCCGCCGCCTGACATCCCGAGCCCCCGACCCACCGACACCCTATGACCGCAACCGGTTCACGACTCAGCGATTCGGTCCGCGACACGCGGATCGAACGGCTGGTCCCGCTCGTCTCACCGCGGCAGCTCATCGAGGAGCTGCCGATGACCGAGGCCCACGCCGAGACGCTCGTCCGCGGGCGGGCCGAGGTCCAGCGGATCCTCGACGGGTCCGATGACCGCCTGCTCGCCGTGGTCGGGCCGTGCAGTGTCCACGACGTGCAGGCGACCTACGAGTACGCCCAGCGCCTGGCCGCGCTCGCGCCGCGGCACGCGCAGGACCTGTGCCTGGCCATGCGCGTCTACTTCGAGAAGCCCCGCACGACCCTGGGCTGGAAGGGGCTGATCAACGACCCGCACCTCGACGGGTCGGCCGACGTCAACGCCGGCCTGCGCAGCGCGCGGCGGCTGCTGCTCGACGTGCTCGGCCTCGGCCTGCCGGTCGGCTGCGAGTTCCTGGACCCGATCACGCCGCAGTACATCTCCGACGTGGTCAGCTGGGGGGCGATCGGCGCGCGGACGGTCGAGAGCCAGATCCACCGCCAGCTCGGCTCGGGCCTGTCGATGCCGGTCGGCTTTAAGAACCGCACCGACGGCAACGTGCAGGTGGCGGTCGACGCCGTCCGCGCCGCCCGCGCCCGCCACGGCTTTGCCGGCATCGACGTCGACGGTCACCCGGCCATCCTGCACACCACCGGCAACCAGGACTGCCACATCATCCTGCGCGGGGGCAAGGACGAGCCCAACTACGAGGCCGAGCCCGTCGCCGCCGCCCTGGAGCTGCTGCGCCAGGCCGGGCTCCCCGCCCGACTGATGGTCGACCTCAGCCACGACAACAGCGGCAAGGTGCCCGAGCGCCAGCCCGCCGTGGCCTCGGACCTGGCGGCGCAGATCGCGGGCGGGCAGCACGCCCTGGCCGGCGTGATGATCGAATCCTTCCTGGTCGCCGGTCGGCAGGAGCTCGGAGACGGGGAGCTGACCTACGGCCAGTCGATCACCGACGGCTGCATTGGCTGGGAGACCACCGTCGAGGTGCTCGACGAGCTCGCCGCCGCCGTCCGCGCCCGCCGCGAGACCACCGCCTAGCCGCGGGCGGCGCACGGATGCGGCTCGCGGTCATCGGGGTCGGGCTGATCGGCGGCTCCGTCGCCCTGGCGGCCCGGGAGCGCCTCGGCGCCGAGGTGGTCGGCTGGGATCCGTCCCCCGGCGCCCTGGACCTGGCCCGCGAGCGGGGCGCGATCGACCGGGCGGCGGGCGATCTCGCCGACGCCGTCGCCGGGTGCGAGGCGGTGTTCGTCGCCGCGCCGGTCGGCCGCCTGGCCGGCCTGGTCGCCGAGGCGCTGGCCGCCGCCGGACCGGACTGCGTGGTCACCGACGTCGGCTCGACCAAGCGGATGCTGGCCGGCGCCCAGGCCGATCCGCGTTTCGTCGGCGGCCATCCGCTGGCCGGCGCCGAGAACGCCGGCGTCCAGCACGCCCGGGCTGATCTGTTCGAGGGCGCCACCTGGTTTCTCACCCCCGGCGCCGAGACGTCGGGGATCCTCTATGAGCGCCTGCACCGGCTGCTGCACGGAATCGGCGCCCAGCCGGCGGCGATCGACGCCGAGACCCACGACCGCATCCTCGCCGCCGTCTCGCATCTGCCCCACGTGTTGGCCAACGTGCTCGTCACCCAGGCCGCCGGGACGCTCAGCGCCGGCGGGGAGCGGATGCCGGCCACCGGGCCGAGCTTCCGGGACGCGACCCGGGTGGCCGGGGCGCCGAGCGCGGTGTGGACCGACATCTACCTCGCCAACGCCGACGCGCTGACCGCCGCCCTGGACGACGCGATCGCCCGCCTGTCCGCCGTGCGCGACGCGCTCGCCGCCGGCGACGCCGGGGCGATCACGGCCTGGAACGACGCCGCCGCCGGGGACCGCCGGCGCCTGCTCGAGGCCCAGCTGGCCGGCGGCACGCTGCACGAGCTGCGGGCCTCGGTGCCCAACCGGCCCGGCGTCCTGGCCGAGCTGGCCCTCGGTCTCGGCCGCGCAGGCGTCAACATCTCCGACATGGCGCTGTATCCGGCTGCGGACATGACCGAAGGGGTCGTCGCCCTGTGGATCGCCGGCGAGGCCGCCGCCGACCGCGCGCAGGCCCTGGTCACCGAGCTCGGCTTCCCGGTGGCGCGGGCGTGAACGTGCGCTTCGAGCCCGGCCTGCGGCTGCGCGGCCGCATCACCCCGCCGGCCGACAAGTCGATCTCGCACCGGGCGGCGATCATCGGCGCGATGGGCTCAGAGCCGGTCCGCGTCACCGGCTACCTGGACGCCGCCGACACGCGTTCCACGCTGGATGCCGTCGCGCGCCTCGGCGCGCTGGTCCAGCACGACGCGGACGGTCTGGTCATCCGGGGGGGCGGGATGCGCAACGCCCAGCCCCCGAGCACCGCGATCGACGTCGGCAACGCCGGCACCCTGATGCGCCTGCTGCCCGGCTGGCTGGCCTTCCAGCGCGGGCAGAGCTTCACCCTGGACGGCGACGAGTCGATCCGGCGCCGGCCGGTGGACCGGATCGCCGCGCCGCTGAGCGAGATGGGGGCGAGAATCGAGGCCCACCAGGGTCGGTTTGCCCCCTTCACGATCCACGGCGCCCCGCTGCACGGAATCGAGTACGAGCTGCCGGTGGCCAGCGCGCAGGTCAAGTCCTGCCTGCTGCTGGCCGGGCTGGCCACGCAGGCCACGACGATCCTCGAGCCGGTGCCCAGCCGCGATCACACCGAGCGGATGCTGCTCGGCGCGGGCGCCCCGATCCGCCGCGAGACCGACGGGCGCGGCTTTCGCACCGTGGTCGGCAACGCCGACGAGCTCGAGCTCGAGCGGATCGATGTGCCCGCTGATCCCTCCAGCGCCGCCTTTTTGGTCACCGCCGGGGTGCTCGTGCGCGGCTCGCGTCTCGTGCTCGAGAACGTCGGCGTCAACTGGACCCGGATCGGCTTTCTGCGCATCCTGGAGCGGATGGGCGGCGTCGTCCTCGGTGAGCTCGAGCCCGAGGGCGCGTTCGCCGGCCACGAGCCGGTCAGCGAGCTCGACATCTCCTTCGGGCCGATCGAGGCGACCACGGTGGACGCCGACGAGGTGCCGCTGGCCATCGACGAGCTGCCCCTGGTCGCGCTGCTGGGCTGCTTCGCAGAGGGGGAGACGGTCGTGCGCGGGGCGCAGGAGCTGCGCGTCAAGGAGTCAGACCGGATCGCCACCGTGGTCGACGGGCTGCGCGGGCTGGGCGCCGACATCGAGGCCTTCCCCGACGGCTTTGCCGTGCGCGGCACCGGCGGGTTGCGCGGCGGCACGCTGCACGCCCACGGGGATCACCGCCTGGCCATGCTCGGCGCCGTGGCCGGCCTGGCCTCGCGCGAGGGTGTCGAGGTGGTCGGGATGCAGGCCGCCGAGGTCTCCTACCCCGGCTTCACCCAGGACATCGCGGAGCTGACCGCCTGATGGTGATCGCGATCGACGGGCCCGCCGGCGCCGGCAAGTCCACCGTGGCCCGCGCGGTGGCGCAGGCGCTCGGCTTCACCTTCCTTGACTCCGGCGCGATGTACCGCTGCGTGGCCCTGGCCGCCCTGCAGCGCGGGCTTGAGCCCTGGCAGGTCGCCGATCAGGTCCAGATCGAGCCCCGCGAGCGGGTGCGGCTCGACGGGGAGGACGTCAGCGAAGCGATCCGCACCCCCGAGGTCTCCGAGGCCGCCTCACAGGCCGCCGCCGACCCCCGGGTGCGCGAGGCGATGGTCGCCCAGCAGCGCCGCCTGCTCGCCGACGGCGACTGGGTGGCCGAGGGCCGCGACATCGGCACCGTCGTCGCCCCCCAGGCCGAGCTCAAGGTGTTCCTGACCGCGTCCCCGCAGGAGCGCGCGCGCCGGCGGGCCGCCCAGATCGGCGGCGACGCGGCGATCGTGCTGGCCGAGCAGACGCTGCGCGATCAGCGCGACACCGAGCGCGAGCACTCACCCCTGGCCGCCGCCCCGGATGCGGTCACGCTGGACACGACGGGGATGTCGCTGGACGACGTCGTCGCCCGGATCGGCGCGCACGCTCAAGCCGCCCGCGGCTGACCGGGCATACTCACTGCGCCATGAAGGTCGCAATCGTCGGATACCCCAACGTGGGCAAGTCATCGCTGGTCAACCGGCTCACCGAGTCCCGGGAGGCCGTCGTGCACGAACGCTCGGGCATCACGCGCGACCGCAAGGAGCTCGTGACCGAGTGGAACGGCAAGCGGCTGACGCTGATCGACACCGGCGGCGTCGACCTCGAGGACCGCGACACGCTCGCGGCCCAGATCCAGGGCCAGTCCCGGGCCGCGCTGGCCGAAGCCGCCGTCGCCGTGCTGGTCGTCGACGCCCGGGCGGGGGTCCGGCCCGGTGACGAGGAGATGGCCGATCTGCTGCGCCGCAGCCCGCTCCCGGTGCTCGTCGCCGCCAACAAGGTCGACACGCCCGAGGATCTGTCGCTGGCGGCCGAGTTTCACCGGCTCGGCCTTGGGGACCCGCTGCCCGTGTCCGCGGCCCAGGGCCTGGGCATCGGTGACCTGCTGGACCGGATCGCGGCCCTGGCCCCCGAGGATGACCCCGACGACGGCGTCGACGATCGCATCCGGCTGGCGCTGATCGGCCGCCCCAACGTCGGCAAGTCGTCGATGCTCAACCGCTTTGTCGGGTCTGAGCGGGTGATCGTCTCCGAGGTCGCCGGGACCACCCGTGACGCGATCGACATGCCGCTCACCTATCGCGACCGCGACCTCGTGCTCGTGGACACCGCCGGCATTCGCCGCCAGGCCAAGGTGGGTGACTCGGTCGAGTACTACACCACCCTGCGCTCCCAGCGCGCCGCCGAGCGCGCCGACGTCGCGCTCGTCGTCTGCGACGCTCAGGCCGGGGTCACCAGCCAGGACCTGCGCATCGCCGACCTGGCCATGAAGAGCGGCTGCGCGACCGCGCTGGTGCTCAACAAGTGGGACGTGGCCGAGAACGTCGACCTCGACCACGAGCGCGCCCGGGTCAACAACAAGCTGCGGCTGCGCCCGCGGGTGCTCACGGCCAGCGCCAAGACCGGGCGCCACGTCGACCGGTTGCTCGTCGAGGCCGTCGCCCTGGCCGACCGCAGCCGCACCCGCATCGCCACGCCGCAGCTCAACCGCTTTCTCTCCGAGGTGACCGCGGCGCGCCAGCCGCCGGTCGGCGCCGGGGGCAAGGGGGCGGCCTCCGGGCACCGCCTGCGGCTGCTGTTCATGACCCAGACGGCCGAGCGCCCGCCGCGCTTCTCGATCCAGGTCAACTCGCGCCAGCGCGTCACCCGCGACTACGCCTACTACCTGGAGAACCGGCTGCGCGAGCGCTACCGCCTGGAGGGCGTCCCCGCGATCATCGATTTCGTGGCCCGCAACGAGCGGCGCGGGCCAAACGGCGCACGCGGCGCCGCCGCCTGATCCACTGAACCGGGTGACCGAGACGGTGAGCAGCGACACGGTGCCCGCGCCCGCGCCGGCGGTCCCGCCCGCGGCCGCCGTCCGCCGCCGGCGGGTCGCGCTCGGGCTGGGCGCGCTGCTCGCGGTCATCGTCGCCCTGGCCGTCGTGCTCACCGGGGGCGGGGGCGGCGGGAAGGGACCCCCGACCGGAGCCGCCGCCCTGGTTCCCTCCGACGCGCTGGCCTACGTCAACGTCGCCCTGAGCCGCCGCCGCCCCGCGGTGCGCCAGGCGCTGGCCGTCGCGGCGCGCTTCCCCGACTTCCCGCTCGCCGCGCTGGCCGTCGAGCGCCGCCTGACCGCGATCGTCGCCGGCGGCCAGAGCGCCGCGCTGGACCAGATCAGTCCCTGGCTGGGCTCAGAGGCCGCGCTTGCCCTGCTCAACACGCCCACCTCGACCGCGGGCTCGCTGATCGTGCTCGACGTCCGCGACCGGGCGCGGGCCGCGGCCTTCGTGCGCGCCCACGGGGCCGCGGCGGTGGGGTCCTATCGCGGCACCGCCCTGCTGCGCTACGGCACCGGGGCAGAGCTGGCCTTCGTCTCGCACTACCTGGTGCTCGGTCAGGACGCGAGCGTCCGCGCGGCGATCGACGTGGCCGCGGGACGCACCGCCTCGCTGGCCGGATCCGGCGTCTACCGGCGGGCCACCGCCGCCGAGCCGCCGGGCCGGGTGCTCGACGCCTACGCCTCGCTGGCCGGGGTCAGGCGGGTGCTGGCGCCGCAGGGCGGGGTGGTGGGGGCGATCGGCAGCCTGCTCTATCAGCCCGCGCTGCAGGGGGTGGCGCTCAGCCTGACCCCGACCGCGCAGGGCGCGCGGATGCAGATCCACAGCGCGCTTGACCCGAGCCTGACCCGGCTGAACCCCCCGGCCACCTCGGTGTTCACGCCGACGCTCGCGTCGGTGATGCCCGCGGGCTCGATCCTCATGTTCGACGTCTCGGGCCTTGACCGGGTGGCGCCCAGCGTCCTCAACGCCGGCGCCGCGGCCGGGGTCGCCGGCGGGCTGGGACCGTTGCTCACCCGCCTGGGGGGTGCGCTGACCGCGGAGGGCGTCAACGTCAGGCAGCTGACCTCGATCTTCCGTCCCGAGACCGCGGTGGCGATCGTCCCGCACGCCGGCCGGCCCGCCCTCGTGCTCGTCGCCCGCGCCCGCCACGAGGCCCAGACCCGCACCGAGCTGGCCAGTGCCGAGGTGCCCCTGGCGCAGCTCTTCACCCCGGCCAGCTCCTCGGGTCCCGGCAAGATCCCCGTCTTCAACGACCGCACCGTCGACGGCGTCACCGCCCATCAGCTCCAGCTCGCCAACGGCTTCGAGCTCGACTACGGAGTGTTCCGCGGGCTGGTCGTGATCTCCACCAGCCTCGACGGCGTGGCCGCGATCGCCGCCCACAGCCATCCGCTCGCCGTCGATCCCGGCTTTCGCTTCGCGCTCGGGTCCCGGCCCCGGCGGATCACCGCCCTGGTCTACCTCGACGTCGGTCGCCTGCTCACGCTCGGTGAGCAGACCGGCCTGACCGGCAGCGCCACCTACCGGCTGCTGCGCTCCGACCTGGCCAAGATCACCGCGGTGGGCCTGAGCTCGACCCGCAGCTCCTCGGCCACCGACTCCGAGCTGGCCATCCACATCCCGTAGCTCGGGCCGCAGGGCCACCGGGCGCGTTCACACGCCGTCGGGCGCCTCGGGCTCTGGGCCGCGCAGCTCGTGCAGGGCGCGGTCGACCGTGCGCACGATCTCCCGCGGATTGGCCACGCCCCGGAAGGCGAAATCGAACTGGGCCTCACCGGCGGTGTCGAAGCTGACCGAGCCGACCCGCAGGATCCGCTCGCCCAGCGACTGCGTCGCGTTGACGTTCTGCACCCGCTCAAGCCGCGTCTGGTGCAGATCGCGGGAGAGCAGCCCCGTCTCGATGGTGAGCCGCTGGTTGGTGATCGAATAGGTCGTCTGGATCCGGTGGATCTGCCCGATCAGCATCAGGATCAAAAAGACCAGCGCGACGGCGGCGATCACCCACCCGACCTGGACGTGACCGGCCGCGATCACCGTGATGATGCCGGCGATCACCCCGGCGGCCACGGCGGCGAGCAGCCCGCGGCCGTACAGCCCGGCCAGCGAGCGCCAGGACGGGTGACCGTGGAAGAAGACGACCTCTCCGGGTTCCGGATCCACGCGGCCAGCGTATTGGACGCACCCGTCCCGGGCCGCCCCGGGCGCCCCGGTCCGCCCCGGTCCGCCCCGGTCCGCCCCGGTCCGGCCTGGTCCGCCCCGCTCCGCCCCGCTCCGCCCCGCTCCGCGCCGGCCGCCTCAGCGCCGTCGAACCCGCCGACTAGATTGCGAGCGTGCCCGCGATCGCCCGTGTCCAGCCGCTGACACGCACCCGGGCGGTGCGCGGACCCTTCGACTACCGGATCGACCCCGCGCAGGAACCGATCGGCGTCGGATCGGTGCTCCGCATCCCCTTCGGGGGCCGCCGCACCCTCGGGGTCGTCGTCGCCCTGGCCGCGGAGTCCGAGGTCCCCGCCGAGCGCCTCGCCGTCCCCGAGGAGGTCCTGGACGCCTCGCTGCCGCCCGATCTCGTCGGCCTGGCCGAGTGGATGGCCCGCGAGTACTGCTCGACCGAGGCCCGCGCGCTGTCGCTCGTGCTCGCCCCCGGGACCGCGGAGGGCGTGCGGGCCCGGCGCGTCCTGGTCGCCGAGCTGACCGCCGACGGGGCGGCCGCGCTCGCCGATCCCGGCATGAGCCTGACCGCCGGCCAGCGGGCGCTGCTGACGCGCCTGGCCGAGCAGGCGCCCGCGGTCGCGGCCTCGCTGGGCACCCCGGCTCTGCGCCGGCTCGAGCGCCGCGGGCTCGTCACGCTTCAGTCGCGCGTCCACGGCCGCCGGCCGGTGGAGCGCCGGCTGGGCAGCGCGGAGGCCGTCGCGCCGCCCCTGACCGCCGACCAGGCCGACGTGCTGGCGCCGATCCTCGACGCCCTGCGCCGCGGGGGTGCGGCCGGCGAGCCGTTCCTGCTGCACGGCGTGACGGGCTCGGGCAAGACGGAGATCTACCTGCGCGCCGTCCAGGCGGCCCTTCAGGCCGGGCGCACGGCGATCGTGCTCGTGCCTGAGATCGCGCTGACCCCCCAGGTGCTGTGGCGCTTTCAGGTCCGCTTCGGCGACGTGGTCGCCGTGCTGCACTCGGCGCTCGGGGCCGGGGAGCGCCACGATGAGTGGCTGCGCCTGCGCGACGGGCGCGCCCGGGTGTGCGTGGGGCCACGCTCGGCCATCTTCGCCCCCCTGCCCGACCTGGGCCTGATCATCGTCGACGAGGAGCACGAGAGCTCCTACAAGCACGAGGGCGATCCCCGCTACGACGCCCGCTCGGTCGCCTCCGAGCGCGCGCGGCGCAGCGGCGCGGTGCTCGTCGCCGGCAGCGCCACCCCGCGGCCGGAGAGCATCCACACGATGCTGCGCCTGCGGCTGCCGCGCCGGGTCGACCACCGGCCGATGCCCCACGTCGAGGTGCTCGACATGCGCGGCGCCCGGGAGCCGCTTCACCCCGACACACGGATGGCCCTGGCCGATCTGCGCCGAGCCGGCGGCAAGGCGATCGTGCTGCTCAACCGCCGCGGCTGGTCCAACTTCCTCTCCTGCCGATCCTGCGGACACGTGTGGCTGTGCCCGGACTGTGAGGTTGCGCTCGTCCTGCACCGGCAGGGGGGCTACATGGCCTGTCACCACTGCGGCCACCGTGAGCGCGTGCCCGAACGCTGCGGCGAGTGCGGGTCGGTCACCGTCGCCCGCCACGGCGCCGGGACCGAGCGGATCGAGTACGAGCTGCGCCAGGCGCTGGGCGGCGACGGCTTCCCGGTCTTCCGCCTCGATGCCGACGCCGCCACCCTGGAGCGCCGCGCCGGGATCCTTCAGAGCTTTGCCGGGGCGCCCTGCGGCGTGCTGGTGGGCACGCAGATGGTGGCCAAGGGCCACGACTTCCCCGACGTCACCCTCGGGGTCGTGCTCGACGCCGATCAGACCCTGCGCTTCCCGGACTTCCGGGCCGAGGAGCGGACCTTCGCGCTGATCACCCAGCTGGCCGGGCGCACCGGCCGCGGCACCGGCGCCGGGCGGGTGCTCGTCCAGACCCTCGCGCCCGACGCTCGCGCGATCGCGTACGCCACGCGCCACGACTCCGACGGCTTTGTCGCCGATGAGCTGCGCCGGCGCGAGATCCTCAGCTACCCGCCCTACGCGACCCTGATCCGGATCATCTGCTCGGCCGTCGAGGAGGGACCGGCGGTGTCGGCGGCAACCGAGATCGCCCGCCGTCTGCCGCCGTCAGGGCCGACCGTGCTCGGCCCCGCGCCCCTGTTCCGGCTGCGTGGCCGGGCTCGCAGCCAGCTCGTGATCAAGGCCTCAGACCGGGCGGCGGCGATCGTCGCGATCAACACCGCTGTCGACGGCGTCGCCCCCGGCGTCGCCCGGCACGGGGTCAACGTCTCGGTCGACGTCGATCCGCAGTGAACGAACGCGCCTCTCTAAACTCCGTCTGGTCATGGCATCCCGCACCACAGAGGCCCCCCAGGATCCCGAGGAGCTCGAAGAGCCCCAGGATCTCGAGGCGCAGGAGGACGACGAGCCCGAGCTGCCGCCCGAGCTGGCGGCGCGGCGCGCGGCCGCGCTGGCCCACGTGCGCAAGTACGGCGACCCGGTGCTCAAGACCAAGTCGCGCACCGTCGATCGCTTCGACGACGCGCTGATCGAGCAGGTCCGGCGCATGGGCGAGCTGATGACCGACGCCCTCGGGGTCGGCCTGGCCGCCAACCAGGTCGGCGTGCTCAACCGGGTGCTCGTCTACCGCGTGCAGCAGCAGGCGCCCGTGGCGGCGCTGGTCAACCCCGAGATCGAGTGGCACGGCGACGAGGCCGAGACGCTGGAGGAGGGCTGCCTGAGCCTCCCCGGCGTCCACGTCGACGTCGAGCGGGCGGTCCACATCCGCGTCCGCGCCCAGGACGAGCACGGTGAGCCGGTCACGGTGGAGGCGACCGGCCTGGAGGCCCGGGTCATCCAGCACGAGATGGATCACCTGGACGGCACGCTGGTCTTCGATCGCATCTCCCGGGCGCAGCGCAAGGAGGCCATGAAGGCCATGCGCGAGGCGCTGCCGGTCTAAGCCGCTGCGGTGCGGACCGTCTACCTCGGAACCTCCGCGTTCGCGGCCGCGGTCCTGCGGGTCCTGGCCGGCTCCGAGCATCGGCCGGCGCTCGTGATCACCCGGCCCGACCGCCCCCGCGGGCGGGGCCGACATCTCGCCGCCCCGCCGGTGGGCGAAACGGCCCGTGAGCTCGGCCTGCCCGTCGCCCAGCCCGAGAACGTCAACGACGAGGCCGCGCGCGCGCAGATCGCCGCCGCCGCGCCCGACGCCGTCTGCGTGTGCGCGTTCGGCGCGCTGATCCGCGAGCCGCTGCTCTCCGCGCACGCGATGCTCAACGTGCACCCCTCGCTGCTGCCGCGCTGGCGGGGCGCGGCGCCCGTGGAGCGCGCGATCATGGCCGGCGACGCCCGCACCGGGGTGTCGATCATGCGCCTCACCGCCGGCCTGGACAGCGGCCCGGTGTCCCTGCGCGCGGAGGTCGAGATCACCCCGCAGGACACCTACGGCACGCTGGCCGAGCGCCTGGAGGCGATCGGCGGGGCGCTGCTCGTCCGCGCTCTCGACACGCAGCCGCCGTTCACCGATCAGCCGGAGAGCGGGGCCACCTACGCTGAGAAGATCTCCGCGCAGGACCGGATCCTTGACCCTGAGCGGCCCGCGGCCGAGCTCGAACGCCGGGTTCGCGCGCTGAGCCCGCACATCGGCGCGGCGGTCATGCTCGCCGGTGAGGAGCGTCTCGGCGTGTGGGCCGCCCGCGCGCTGCCCGCGCCCGGCCCCGCGCCCGGGGAGATCTCGCTGGACGGTGAGCTGCCGGTGCTGGGCTGTGCCGAGGGCGCGCTGGAGCTGGTCACGGTGCAGCCGGCCGGCAAGCGGGCGATGTCCGGGGCCGATTTCCTGCGCGGCCGGCGCGGCTGATGGCGGGCGCCGTCGCGCCGGCCCGGGCCTGCGCGTACGCGGTCGTGCGGCGGGTGTTCGAGCAGGGCGCCTACGCCGACCGCGCGCTGGCCAGCGAGGCGGCCGGCCTGGACGGCCGCGACCGGGCCCTGGCCACCAGCCTGGCCTACGGCACGGTGCAGCGCCGGGCCACGCTGGACCACGTGATCGCCGCGCTGTCTGACCGCCCGCCCGAGAGGCTCGACCCGCCGGTGCTCGCCGCGCTGCGGCTGGGCCTGCTGCAGCTGCTGTTTCTGAACGGCGTGGCCGAGCACGCCGCCGTGCACGAGAGCGTCGAGCTGGCCAAGGCGCAGGGCCACGGCGGCGCGGGCCTGGTCAACGCCGTGCTGCGCCGGGCCACCCGCGAGGGCCGGGCGCTCGTGGACGCGATGGACGACCACACGCCGATGGGGGCGGCGATCCGCCATTCGGTCCCGCTCTGGCTGGCCGAGCTGTGGTTCGCCGAGCGCGGCCCCGAGCAGGCCCGCACGATGCTCGCCGCCGTCAACGGCCCGCCCGAGTCCGCGCTGCGGGTCAACACGCTGGTCAGCACACCCGAGCAGGTGCTGAGCACCCTGGGTGTGCCCGCGCACACGGTGCCCGGGCTGCCCGAGGCGCTCGTGCTCGACGGCCCGTTCGACGTGTTCGGCTCCGCCGCGTGGGCGCAGGGCGCGATCATGGCCCAGTCGCGGGGCTCGATGCTGCCGGCGCGAGCGCTCGCGCCCGAACCCGGCGCGCGCGTCCTGGATCTGTGCGCAGCCCCCGGGGCCAAGACGACGCAACTCGCCGCGCTGATGGGGGAGGGAGAGCTGGTCGCGGTCGAGCGCAACCCCAGCCGCGCCCGCGGGCTTCGGGCCACCCTGGAGCGGATGCACGCGGGCTGGGTCGAGGTCCGCGAGGCCGACGCCACCGCCCTGTCGGACGCCGCGCGCTACGACGCGGTGCTCGTCGATCCACCGTGCAGCGGCCTGGGCACGCTGCAGTCACGACCCGACCTGCGCTGGCGGACCAGCCCCGAGCGCATCACCGAGCTGCGGCGCACGCAGACCGCGGTGCTCAGCGCGGGGGCGCGCGCGGTCAAACCCGGGGGGACGCTGGTGTACTCCGTGTGCACGATCTCCCGGACCGAGAGCGCTGACGTGATCGGCGCCTTTCTCACCGGGCATCCCGAGTTCACCGTCGAGCCCGTGACCGACGCCAACGAGGGTCCGTTCCGGCAGACCCTGCCGCATCGCGACGGCACCGACGGTTTCTTTATGGCCCGCCTGCGACGCGGCGGAAAGGCCTGGCCAGCAGTCCAGCGGGCGCGTTAGCCTACGGATCGTGAGCGAGCCTTCAGCGGAGAAGAAGCTCGGCCCCGAGTGCCCGGGGTGCGGTGAGCCGTGGCTGCGGCCGACGGCGGTGCCGGGCCGCTACCGCTGCGTCTACTGCCTGCGGCGCTACGAGCTGGTCTCCGTGTGCCCCAACTGCGGCGAGCACTCGACGATCGTGCGCATGTCCAGCACGGCGATCGTCGCCTGCAACCACTGCCACGCGAGCATGCTGCAAGCGGTCTGATGGCCGACCGATCCGCCGTCCTGCGCGAGCGCCACGTCGCGCCGTCGATCCTGTCGGCCGACTTCGCGCGCCTCGGCGCGCAGGTCTCGGCCGTGCTCGACGCCGGCGCGCGCGTCATCCACGTCGACGTGATGGACGGCCACTTCGTGCCGCCGATCACCTTCGGCGCCGTGATCGTCTCCGCGCTGGCCGACCTCGTCCACGACGCTCAGGGGATCCTCGACGTGCACATGATGGTGGACCGTCCCGAGCGCCATGTGGCCGAGATCGCCAGGGCCGGCGCCGACGGGATCACCGTGCACGCGGAGGCGACCGCTCACCTGCACTACACCCTGGACGAGATCCGCAGCGCCGGCTGCACGGCCGGGGTCGCCCTCTGCCCGGGGACCTCCCCCGAGGTGCTCGACGCGGTCGCCCTGGACAGCACCGATCTCGTGCTCTGCATGAGCGTCAACCCGGGCTGGGGCGGGCAGGCCTTCATCCCCGGCTCGGTGGGCAAGCTCACGCGCCTGGGCGCGGCCCTGCCCGACCGGATCGCCCTGGAGGTCGACGGCGGCGTCAACGAGGAGACGGCCCCGCAGGTGGCGCGGGCGGGGGCCAACCTGCTCGTCACCGGATCGGCCGTGTTCGGATCCGATGATCCGCCCGCGGCCTACGCCGCGCTGACCGCGGCGGCGGGCTTCTCGGGCGTCAGCTGACCGGGACCGGCGCGCCCACCGCCCCGGGCACCGCACCGAGCCGGTAGACCCCGGTCAGCAGCAGGCAGAGCACGGCGGTGGCGCCGCAGTAGCCCACCTCGACGCGGGTCACCTCGCTGGAGATCACCGAGGCGGTCATGAAGGCGACGAACAGGGCGGCGGCGATCAGCCACGCGGCGGCCGCCCACGGCGCCCGCCCGCGGGCCAGCGCGGCCTGGTTCAGCGTGCCCGAGATGAGGTGAAGGCCCATGCCCAGCCCCACCACGGCCAGCCCGACGCGCCCGTAGGCAAAGCCCTTGTTGCCGAGAAACGCCGTCATCACCGGCGGGCCGATCACGAGCAGGCCGAGCGCGACCGCGATCCCGAAGGCGGCGATGGCCAGCACGGTGACCCGGATCGCGTGGGAGAACTCATCCCCGCTCTCGCGGGCCTCGAGACCGGCGAGGTGGGGGAGGATCGAGGTCTGCACGGCCTGGAAGAGCTGCAGCGGCGCGCGCACGATCAGCATCACGTTGAACACGAAGCCGGTGATGCCCTCGGTCAGACCCCCCGCGCCGGCGTTGGCGGCCACGATCAGCACGCCGGCGTTCATCAGCGCCTGCTCGGCGAGCATGATCCCGACCACCGAGACGGCAAAGCCGGCCCCGTGGCGCAGGGACAGGTCGGCGTTGGACTCCTCCAGGCCGGCGTGGGCCGGGCCCTCACCGGCCGCGTCGGCGACGGCGATGTCCGCCGGCGCGCGCACTCGCATTCGCGAGAACGCGAACGGCATCACGCTCAGCGAGGCGAACGGGGCCACCGCCATGCCCAGGCCGACCAGCCCCTGGCCGGACCCGATGCCGACGATCGCGGCCAGCGCGAAGAGAAAGCGCGAGGTCGACTCGATGAAGACCAGCCCGCCGTACAGGGCGAAGCGCTGGTGCCCGGCCAGCCAGCCGCGGGCGAAGTAGCTGGCCGCGTAGGCCAGCACGCCGATCACGAGGATCCAGTACAGCGCGCCCGACCCGTCGAACATCCCGTTCTGGATCTGATGGCGCAGGGCCACGGCGAGGATCAGAAAGACGACGGCGAAGCCGATCTGGATCCCCGCCGGGATGCGCAGGGAGTTGCGCGACAGCCCGCGGGCGCGGCGGTCGGCGATCGTGCGCGAGAGCAACTGCTCGATCGGCCGGTAGATGACCGACAGGATCACGAACATGATCGCCCAGCACAGCGAGATGCGGCTGTAGGAGGCCTTGTCCAGCGCGTGGCTGGCCCCGGCCAGGTAGGCGAAGGTGAAGATGCCCGTCGAGGCGATCCCGATCGACAGCACACGCGCGCCGGAGGCGAACGAGGGGGTGTCGTCGCCGCCGGAATTGGTCGCGTCCGGTGGGGCCTGCGGGGCCGCCGCGGGCTCCATCAGCCCACCCGCACCAGCAGCATCGTCCACGGGAACGGTGAGCGCACCTCCACCACCGTGCCGTGCCGGTTGCAGAGGCTGACAAAGCCGCGCCGGGTCCAGTGGTTGAGATGCCCGGGGGTGTTGCCGAGATCCTTCAGGTAGGCGCCGCGGGCCATGTTCAGGGCCCGCCACAGCGGCTCGTGGGGCACGGAGACGAGCAGGTGCCGGGAGGCGACGCGGGCCATCTCGGCCAGCACCACCTCCGGATCGGAGACGTGCTCCAGGACCTCGGTGGCAGCCGCCAGCTCGAAGCTGTCGTCGGGGTAATCGGTGTGCTCGGCGGCCAGGGCACGGAATTCGAGGCTGGGATGGCGCCGGGTCGCCCACTCGGCCTTTAGCTTGGGGTCGGCCAGGTCGATCCCGACCACGCGCTCGGTGCCGGGCCGCTGCGCCCACTGGGCGCTGAGCACGCCCTCGCCGCAGCCGACATCGAGCACGGTCCGCGGCGCGGCCTGCGTGTAGAGCTCGTCCAGCGTGCGCTCAAAGCCGGCCATCAGGCGGCGCACGACCGGGTTGGTCGAGCCGTACTTGTCGTAGGTGTTGCCGGTGGGGACGGCCGGCGAGTCGGTGCTCATACCCCGAGCGCCTCGCGGTCGGGCGGGTCCCCGGGACCCGAGCCCGGCCGGCGGACCGGGGCCGCGTCCGGTTCCGGGCGCGCGGGCGCCCCGGGCTCGTAGTGGGAGGGCTCGACCCCGAGCTGGAGCTCGATGCGCCGCACGCGCTCCAGCGTGCGCTGTGAGAGGGTGCGCTGGGCGGCGAGCAGATCCCCGATCACCCCGAGCGCGCCGAGCAGCATCGCGGCCATGAACAGCACCGCGCCGAAGATCAGCGACTGCACGTGACCGGAGTGGCCGCCGTGGGCGAAGAAGGTGATCAAAAAGCGGATGAACAGGATCAGCGCCGGCACGCCGGTGATCAGCGCGCCGGTCCAGAAGACCCGCAGCGGCTCGTACTGGGCGTAGATGCGGAAGATCGACAGGGCGTTGCGGCGGATGTAGGCCGGCATCGAGGGAAACAGCCGCGACTCACGGGTCTTGGCGTTGGTGCGGATCGGGACGTCGACCAGCGCCACCAGCAGCTTGCCCGCCTGGATGATCGTCTCCAGCGTGTAGGTGAACTTGGAGACGACCTGCATCTGCAGGGCCGCCTCGCGGTTGTAGGCGCGAAAGCCCGAGGTGGTGTCCGGGACCTCGGTCTCCGAGGCCTGGCGCACGACCCAGGACCCCAGCCGCTGCAGGCGCCGCTTGAGCTGCGAGAAGTGCTCGTTGGTCTCGACCTGCCGGTCGCCGATGACCATGTCGGCCTCGCCGCGCAGGATCGGCCCGACGAGCTTGGGGATGTCCGCGCTCTCGTACTGGTTGTCGGCGTCGGTGTTGACGATCACGTCGGCACCGAGCTTGAGCCCGGCGTCCAGGCCGGCCTGAAACCCCGCGGCCAGCCCCTTGTGATTGGTCAGGCGCACGATGTGGTCGACCCCGGCCTGCCGGGCGACCTCCACGGTGGCGTCGGTCGAGCCGTCGTCGATGATCAGCCACTCGACGGCATCGAAGCCCTCGACCTCCCGGGGCAGGTGGCTGAGGGTGAGCGGAAGCTGCTCTTCCTCGTTGAAACAGGGGATCTGGATGATGAGCTTCATGAACCTGCGGGCGGTGGGGCCTGAGACCCAGCGGCGCCTCGGGCCGGGCACGGGCGCGGTACGACGGGCGAACGGGTCGTCGTCACACGGTAGCGGGATACTCGGGCTCCACGATGGATGCCGCCACCGCTGAATCGACCCCGGCCACGCCGCTGCGGATGCCCCTGCGCGCGCGCGGGCTGGCCCGCCGGCTGGCCGCGACCCGCGTCGACGTGCACCCGCCGCTGCTCGGGCTGGTGCTGCTGGCCACCTTCGGGCTGCGCCTGTGGGGCATCCGCCAGGGCCTGCCCTACAGCTACAACGTCGACGAGGCCACGCATTTCGTCCCCCGGGCGATTGCCTTCTTCACGCACGATCTCAACCCGCAGTACTTCCTCAACCCCCCGGCATACTCCTACCTGCTGCACATCGTCTTCGAGCTGTGGTTCGGCTCCGGGGACCGGGTCACCCGCGCCTTCACGACCGATCCGACCCAGGTCTACGTGGTCGCCCGGCTCGTCGCCGGGGTGCTGGGGACGCTGTCGGTCTGGCTGACCTACCTGGCCGGCGAGCGGCTGTTCGGGCGCACCGTGGCCCTGCTCGGCGCGGCCATCTTCGCCTTCGCCTTCCTGCCCGTCTTCTACAGCCACCTGGCCCTGAACGACGTCCCCACGCTGGCCCCGGTCGCGCTGTCGCTGTACGGGATCTCCGGCGTGCTGCGCCGCGGCTGGCGCCGTGACTACGTGATCGCCGGGGCGGGGATCGGGCTGGCCGCCGCGACCAAGTACACCGGCGGCTTCACCGTCCTGTGCCTCGTGCTCGCCGCCGCCGCCGACGGGGGCCGGGCGGCGTGGGCGCTGGCCGTGCGCCGGTTGCTGCTGGCCGCGCTCGTCGCCCTGGCCGCGTTCGTGATCGCCAACCCCTACGCCCTCCTTGACTTCTCGGCCTTTCAATCCGGGATCTCGACCCAGGCGTCGCTGGCCGGCGGCGCCGACCCGCAGAAGCTCGGCACGACGGTGGGCAGCGGCACCGCCTACTACCTGTGGACGTTCACCTGGGGCCTGGGCTGGACGCCGAGCCTGGCCGCGATCGGCGGGGCGATCCTGCTGCTCGTGCGCCGCCGGCTGACCGTCGCCCTGGTGCTCGTGCCCGCGCCGCTTCTCTACCTGCTCTACATGGGCGATCAGCAGCGCTTCTTCGGGCGCTGGCTGATGCCGACCTTCCCGATCGTCGCCCTGCTCGGCGCCTACGCCGCGGTCGAGCTCGTGCGCTGGCTGGTCCGCACCGGCCGCGCGCCGCTGCTGATCGCCGGCCCGCTGACCGCGATCGTGATGCTCGGCCAGGGTCTCTACAGCTCGGCGCATTCCGACGCCGTGCTCTCCCGCCCGGACACCCGCAACCTCGCCCGGGCCTGGATGGTCCGCCACGTGCCCGCCGGGGCCAAGGTCGTCATCGAGCCGGTCGTCTCCGACAACTGGGCCGCCGACATCGGGCGCTCGCTGCCCTTCACGCTGTCGGGCGCCCGCTGGCAGCGCTACCCCACCTTCCTCACCGACGTCGACCAGCACGGCAACCTGCTGCCGGCCGGCCAGCGGCGCTTCGTGCTCGTCGATCAGTACGAGCGCACCCTGCGCCCCGAGCTGCTGGACGAGTACTCGGGCGCCGGCTACTGCTGGGTGGTCATCGGGTCGCTGCAGGCCGGGCGCTCCTTCGCCCAGCCCGGGGTGGCCCCCAACGCGATCGCCTACTACGCCGCCCTGGCCAACCGGGCCAAGCTGATGTACCACGTCACCCCGTTCGGCTCCACGCGGCACGCCGTGCCCTTCAGCTTTGACTGGTCGATCGACTATTACCCGGCGCAGTACTCGCGCCCGGGCCCGGAGATGAGCGTGTACCGGATCACGAGCGGGAAATGCGCCTCCAACTATTCTCCGAAGTAGTGCGCACCCCCCCTGACACCCCCGCAGGCGCGAGCGGCCGCTGACGATGCCGGTGGCCGCTTCGCAGATCGACAGCCTGCACCTGGCCCGCGCGATCGCGCTGGCCGAGCAGGGGCGCGGCCACGTCAGCCCCAACCCGATGGTCGGCGCGGTGCTGGCCATCGGCGAGCAGGTGATCGGCGAGGGGTATCACCGCGCGCCCGGGTCCGCCCACGCCGAGGTCGAGGCGATCGCCGACGCCGGCCCGCGCGAGCTCGACGCGGCGACCCTGTACGTCTCCCTGGAGCCGTGCTGCCACACCGGGCGCACCCCGCCCTGCACCGACGCGATCCGCGCCGCGGGCATCCGCCGCGTCGTCGTCGCCTCCGACGATCCCAGCCTGCACGCCGCCGGCCGGGGCCTGGGCATCCTGCGCGACGACGGCATCGAGGTCGTCGTCGCCGACGGTGAGCTGGCCGAGCGCGCCCGGCGGCTCAACCAGCCGTTTCGCAAGTACGCGCGCACCAACCAGCCGTGGGTGCTGTTCAAGTCGGCCATGACCCTGGACGGCAAGGTGGCCACCGGCAGCGGCGACTCCAAGTGGATCTCCGGTGAGGCCAGCCGCCGCCGCGCGCACCGCTGGCGCGCCGAATGCGACGCCGTCGCGGTCGGCGTCGGCACCGCGCTGGCCGACGACCCGCAGCTCACCGCGCGCCTGCCCGACGTGCAGCGCCAGCCCCGGCGCATCGTCTTTGACTCCCTGGGCCGCATCCCGCTCGACAGCCGTCTCGTCTGCCAGGCCTCGGACATCCCCCTGACCGTCGTCGTCTCGCGCGCCGCGCCGCGCTCGGCCACCGACGCGCTGGTCTTCCACGGGGCCGACGTGATCGTCGCCTCGGGGGAGAACGAGCCCGCCCGGGTGCGCTCGGCCCTGCACCAGCTCGGGGCGGCCGGGGTCACCTCGATCCTGCTCGAGGGCGGACCGCACCTGGCCGGGGCGTTCCTGGACGCCGGTGAGATCGACGAGATCCGCCTGTTCCTGGCGCCGATCATCCTCGGCGGGCGCACCGCGCGCGACCCGCTGGAGGGGGAGGGCGTGGACACCATCTCCGAGGCCGTGCGGGCCACCGACCTGCACTGCGAGCGGGTCGATGAGGATCTGCTCGTCTCCGCCCGGCTTCAGGAGTGGTGACGTGTTCACCGGCCTGATCCAGGACCTCGGCCAGGTCCAGGGCGCCGAGCGCTCCGCCGACGGCGTCGTGCTGCGGATCGGCTCGCGCCTGGCCGGCGAGCTGAACCTGGGCGATTCGGTCGCCGTCAACGGCGTCTGCCTGACCGCCACCGCGCTGACCCCGGAGAGCTTTGACGCCGAGGTGATGAACGAGACGCTGGCCCGCAGCTCGCTCAACGAGATGCCCGACGGTACCGTCGTCAACCTGGAGCTGCCCCTGCGGGCCACCGACCGGCTCGGCGGACACGTCGTGCAGGGCCACGTCGACGGCGTCGGGGAGGTCAGTGAGGTCACCGAGGACGGCTTTGCCCGCCGGATCCGCATCAGCGTGCCCGACGAGGTGCTGCGCTACGTCGTGGCCAAGGGCTCGATCGCCGTCGACGGGGTCTCGCTCACCGTGGCCGACCTGCAGGACTCATCGTTTACCGTGTCTCTCATCCCCGAGACGCTTGAGCGCACCAACCTCGGTCGCGTCGTCCCGCGATCGATCGTCAACCTGGAGGTGGACGTCTTGGCCAAATACGTCGAGCGGCTGGTGGGAGCGTCACGATGAGCGCCACCGCGATCTACTCCACCATCGAGGAGGCGCTGGAGGACATCGCCGCCGGCAAGATGATCGTGGTCACCGACGACGAGGACCGTGAGAACGAGGGCGACCTCGTCATGGCCGCGCAGTTCGTGACCCCCGACGCGATCAACTTCATGACCCGCCAGGCCGGGGGCTGGATCTGCCTGGCCCTGACCCCCGAGCGCTGCGATGAGCTCGGCCTGGAGCTGATGACGCTCAAGAACGAGAGCGCCCACGAGACGCCGTTCACGGTCACCATCGAGGCCCGGGAGGGCGTCACCACCGGGATCAGCGTCCACGACCAGGCCCACACGATGCAGGTCGCCGTCGATCCCACCAAGGGCCGGGAGGACATCGTCAAGCCCGGGCACGTGCGGCCGCTGAAGGCCAAGCCGGGCGGCGTGCTGGAGCGCACCGGGCACACCGAGGCGTCGGTCGACCTGGCCCGGCTGGCCGGCGTGAACCCGGCCGGGGTGATCTGCGAGATCCAGAACGAGGACGGCTCGATGGCCCACGGCGAGGAGCTCGCCCTCTACTGCTTCAAGCACGGCCTGAAGATGATCACGATCGCCGATCTGATCGCCTATCGCCGGCGGACCGAGAAACTCGTCGAGCGTGTCGTCGCGACCCGCCTGCCGACCGCGTTCGGGGACTTCACGGCCGTCGGCTACCGCTCACTGGTCGACAACAAGCACCACGTGGCGCTGGTCAAGGGTGAGGTCGAGGGTCG
>DASSZP010000113.1:0-2742 GCA_035713465.1 Solirubrobacteraceae bacterium
CGCTGGCCTCGTATGTCGCCGCGGACGCCGGCATCGTGAACCGCGGCGCCGGGCTGGGCGGACAGCTCGTCCGCCTGGCCTTCCCGTTCGAGATCACCGAGCAGGCGCCGTTCGCCGCCTCGGGCCTCTCCGCCGTGCTCCTGTCCGGATCCGGAGACCGTCCGCTGCAGGGACCTCCCGCCCCGGTCTCACCGGGTCGCGTGGGTGCCCTCGGGGCCGCCGTGCTGCAGACCGTGAACGCGCTCGACCAGGGTCCGCCGGTCGGCGGGCCCAGCGCGTACCTGCTGATCAGCGGCCAGATGGTGCCCCTCTGGGCGGTGCGCCTGCTCGTCCTCGCTCTCATCCTTCCGGCGGCCGCCGGAACGCTTGATGCGGTGGCCCGCGCCGGCCGGCGCGGCCACTCACTGGTCCGCTGGCTTGGCTGGGTCCTGGCCGGCGCCGCGCCGTTCCTCGCCGGCCTGGTGGCGCTGCTGCTCGCCCGCGCGGTGGGGGTGCTCTCCTTCGCTCCTCCGGGCGCGGTGGCGGGAGTCGGCGCCCCGCAGACCGGCGCCGACGTCGCCGTGCTGCTGGTGGTGCTCGCCATCGTCGTCGCCGGCTTCGTCCTGCTGCGTCCCTCCTGTCTGCGCCTGCTCGCCCAGCAGCTCCCTGGAAGTCCGCGGCCACCGCAGAGCCCCGCGGCCGACGCGGCCGCCGTCGCGCTGAACGCGGTGCTCTGCGCCCTCGCCATCGTCGTCTGGCTCGTCAACCCCTTCGAGGCGCTGCTGCTCGTCCCCGCGCTCCACACCTGGCTGTGGCTGGCCCAGCCGGGCGCGCGGGGACACCGCTGGGTGGTGGCGCTCCTGCTCCTGGGCGGCGTCGTGCCGGTCGGCCTGGTCCTCTTCTACTACGCCAACGCCTACGGACTCTCGCCGGTCGCGCTCGCCTGGAGCCTCGCGCTGCTGCCCGGCGGGGCGATGGGGATCGGGACCGCGGTGGGTTGGGCCGTCGCGCTCGGGTGCACCGCGAGCGCCACGATCATCGGCCTGCGAGCCGCGCGGGCCACGGCGGCGGCCCTTGACCCGCCCGTGACGGTGCGTGGACCGGCCAGCTACGCCGGCCCGGGCTCCCTTGGCGGGACGCGGTCGGCGCTCCGCCGCTGAGGAGGATCCGCACTCGACTCTGCCCGGCCACCCCCGGTCCCGCTGGACCGGGGGTCCTCCCGGCCCCACCGGCCGATCCGCCCGTGGGCGACGCCGCAGCCCCGCGGGCAATCCACCGGAGGGTGGACCGTTGGTCGAGCCGGGCGTCAGTCGGTAAAGGATCCGGACGGAGGCTGCCGATCAGGAAACAAGGATGACCACGGATGCGGAGTCCAGAGTGATGACATTGAAGGAACGGCTGGAGCAGGGCAAGTACGACGTCGACGCCAAGAAGGTGGCCGACGCGATCGTGCGCAACCCCCTGTGGGTCCTGCTCCTGGCAGGAAACGAGAAGCGCCCCCCGGGCTCGCGTTCGGCTGCGGCCTGAGCCGCGCGGACGGATCCTGGCGCGGACCGGCTCGAGCCGGCCTCAGAACCGGTGCTCGAAACCGGTGATGGGGCCGGTCTCGCCGGTGCCGCGGAAGCGCAGTTCCGGTGGCGGCCGATCGGTGACCGTGCCCACCCAGGTGACGGCCGCCGTCGGATCGGCGGCCGCCACGGCGCTCTCCACGGCCGCGCGGCTCGTCAACCCGGCGCAGAAGCAGAGTTCGTAGTCCTCGCCGCCGCGGGCGGCGAGGCGGGCCGGATCCTCGCCGAGCAGCGCGGCGGCCTCGGCGACCCCGGCCTCGAGCGGCAGGCGGTCGAGGTCGAGCTCGAGCGCCACGCCGCTGGCTCGGGCCAGGTGGGCGGCATCGGTGGCGAGGCCGTCGGAGAGATCGAGCATGGCGGTGACGCCGCCCACCTCGGCCAGGGCGCGTCCGGCGGCCAGGCGGGGTGTCGGCGTGGCGTAGCGGGCGCGCAGCGGTTCCGCCAGGGCCGGCTCGAGTCCCTTGAGCCGGCCCTCCACGAGGGCGAGCCCGGCGGCCGAGCCGCCGAGCGCCCCGGTCACCCCGACGAGGTCGCCGGGCCGGGCGCCGTCGCGCCCGACGAGGGCGCCGGGATCGTCCGTCCAGCCCACGACGGTGACGGAGAGGAACAGCGCCGCAGCGGCCGTGAGGTCGCCGCCCGCGATCGTCACGCCGAGGCCGGCGGCGAGCCGGCCGGCTCCATCGAGCAGCGCGCGCGCCTCATCGAGCTCCAGGCCGCTGGGCAGGCCGAGCGCCAGGTAGGCCTGGACGCCGCCGCGGTGCTCCGGGGAGCGGCGGCCGTCGACGCCCATCGCGGCCAGATCGGACAGCGCACCGGCCAGGGCGCGGTGGCCGATCTCCCGCGCGCTCAGGCGGCCGCGGCGGAAGTGCACCCCGTCGACCATCGTGTCGACCGAGGTGACGGCGTAGCCGCCTCCCCGTACGACGGCGGCGTCATCCCCCAGTCCCCGCACCAGCCGCGGGTCCTCGGCGGCCAGCCGCGACCGCAGCTCGGCGATCAGCTCGAGCTCCCTCACGATCCCCTGCCGTGCGTACGCCGTCCCGGCGAATGCGGCCTACCGGTGGCGGTAGACGATGCGGGCGCGATCGAGGTCGTACGGGGAGAGCTCGACCCGGACGCGGTCACCCGGAAGGATCCGGATGCGAAAGCGGCGCATCTTGCCGGCCACGTGACCGAGGACCACGCGGTCCATGTT
>DASSZP010000114.1:0-49278 GCA_035713465.1 Solirubrobacteraceae bacterium
GCCAGCCTCCGTCAGCCGCTGCCCTTGCCAACAGCAACTACGGCTGGGGAAGAGATCGAGCAGCGCGGCCAGCAGACCAAGCCGCCCAGCGACCCACAGCCGGTCGCATTCCGGCCCGAGCAACGGCAGAATCAGGCTGAGGACATCACCCCAACGCCGGCCCCGGCCGACAGCCGCAGGGCCGACCAACACCTACCTACAACCACCCAGCTCTCACCAAAGGTGGACCCATGAACGGGGTCCGCTCACAATGGCAAAACCTCCAAAAAATCAAGGAAGTGTTGCGACGATCCCTTGAACCCACCCCGGCAGAACCGGCCTAGTTTTCGACCGGCCTTGACACCCCGCCGAGACGGGGCTTTCGCACAGAGCCCTCTAACGGACTCGAACCGTTGACCCCTTCCTTACCATGCGCGGTTTTCTGCGGAAGTGCTCTGACCGCGGAATTGCTGGGAAAACCGTGTTATCTCTTAGCGGCCAGGGGGCCGGTCATCTCTCATTTGTCGCTTGAACTAGCCCGCTCGTTCTGACAGAAGAGGCGGCTTTCAGGCGCCCGAGCCCGGTGTGCCGCAGGGCCGGTCTCGCGCGCGGCGAGCGCAGCTCGGTCATCCAGTCGACAGGCTCCGTGCCGCGGTACTCGGCGACGCCCGCCGGTCTTCGGTCAGCCGGATAGGCTCGGCTCCTCGAGAGCTGCCCGGAGGGCGAGCGCCTCGATCACCAGACGGGCGTTCTCGGGGTTGTCGTCGATCTCGCCGGACCGCCAAGCATGCACATAATCGGCCGGCGCGAGGCCCGAGCGCTCTTCGAAGCGGGCGACCCGCTCTTGGAGATTGTGCGGCTCTCCGTCCCGTGGGGCCCCGTGCTCCTCGAGCACGCTCGTCGGGTTTAGGTAGCGATCCATCTCCACTGACGGAATCCGGACGGTCTTGCCGATCCGGATGGCCTTGATCTCGCCGCGCTCGATCTTCTTGTAGACGGCCGACTCGCTGAGGTTGAAGCGCTCGGCGTAGTCGCGGACGCGCAGATAGTGGTCGTCAACTCGGGCCATGGTCATAGCCTACTACAAAAAATACAAGGATTCACGAAAATGGAGGATATCCAGAATATCGACAGATGACACGGCAGCTTGAGTCCGACCGATCGCGCAGAATGCCGGGCGTGTCCGACGATCGCGTGTGGTTCGTCGCCGAGCGCTTCGAGCAGCTCCGTGACCTCTTGTTCGAGTTCGGCTACGCCCTCGATCCGGGTCCCCGCGATCCGAACGAATGGCACGAGCTCCATTACGAGGACCCACCAACCGGCGTGGTTCGGCTGAAGGGCGTCCGACTACGCGATCTCGAGGACGAGGACTCCGATTTCGATCCCGAGATTACGTTCAGCATCGAGGAGTTGTGGTCTGCGGACTACGTCGACGGTGCCCAATCGGAGCGTGGCTCTTACCTCGTCGCGTACAGCTATCACGCCCACCACCACGGCGTCGACCAGCGCTGGGATTTCGATCCGGCGCGGCATCCCGAAGCGCCCTACCACCGGCATCCGCCGGTCCGCGGCCCGGAGCGTCGCGCCCTTGGCGGACCGATCAGCCCAGCAGACGCTTTGCAGGCATTCGCAAAGTGGATCGAAGACCACGGTCAAGCGTCGCGTGAGCCCGATCGGGACTCCTGAACCCGAGCGCCACCGCAGTCGGAGCGTTACGAATCGTCGAGCTGGGCTCGCCCGACGATCGCCGGCGGCTCCTTCTGGCACTCACTGACGAGGGCCAGCGGGGCGCTCGCACCTGCGCAACGCCTCCTCGTCAAGAGCTCTCGTCCCTACTCCGCAACCTTCCGCGGCCCGAGGCCGACGCGCTCGCCCGAACGCTGCCCAAGGTCGTCCGGTGCCCCGCCGCCCCGCAGGCCGTACCCACTGCCCAAGCACCTCATCCCCCACAGGGCCCGCCGCCTGCATCGCGAGCCCGACGAGTTCCGAGGGGACGAGGGACGTGGGAGGCGGCGGCGCGGCGACGTCAGCGATCGGCGCGATTGTCGCCCTCTTACAACCCAATCCAGCCACACGTGCTCCGTTACGCGAGGACAACGCGTGCCCGGTCTGGCGAGAAGCAGGCGCGACCCGGAGCACAGGCTTAGACCCGCATTCATCTCCGCGCGCGCATCGGGACGCCGGTGCGGCTTCGTGACAGCCTCTTATCCGCGCGCCACCGCGCGGAGACCGCACGCGGTGTCGCGAGTTGCGGGTGTCGATGGAAGTCAGGGCGCGGCCGTGAGCGCTGCGTGGCACAGGGGAGTCGAAGGGAAGTCGCTCGGCGCCTCCCGGATACTGTGGGCGCGTGCTTGAGCTTCAACGTTTGAACGGCGATCACCGGCAAGCACTGCTTGCTTTCGAACTCGAGAACCGTGCCTACTTTGCCAGGTCGGTGACCGACCGCGGCGATGAGTACTTCGAGACCTTCGCCAAACGGCTCCGTGCGCTCCTTGACGAGCAGGATGCCGGCATCAGTCTCTTCTTTGTGCTCGTCGACTGCGACGGCTCGATTGTCGGTCGGCTCAATCTCTATGACCTTGACGACGGCACGGCCGAGGTCGGCTACCGGGTGGCCGAACAAGTCGCAGGCCGCGGGGTCGCAACCCAGGCTCTGTCCGACCTCTGCCGCACGGCCGCCCGCGACCATGGGCTGCGGACGCTGACCGCGGGCACGAGCCCGGCGAACGTGGCTTCACAGCGGGTGCTTGAGAAGGCCGGATTCGTTTCGACCGGTACTCGCGTCGTCGACGGCGAGCCGAGTCTGACGTTCAAGCTGTCGCTCGCTGGCCTGTCTGGGGATCGCCGCGCTTCGTGAACCACAAGCCCCCGGCCGTGCAACGCGGTGCGAGCGGTGTTGGGAAGTCCTCTTTACGCGCGCGGGTCGCGCCTGACGCGCCTGCGAGACCAGAGATCCGCTTTCCTCCCTTGCGCGGTAGGCAGGGAAGGCTTGTTCAGAGCAGGCTCGTGTCGGACAACGCCTCGCACTTGTTCGATCGCGACAAGAGCGGGCGACCGGCTCAGATGAAGCGTCAGTCCGTCCGCCACCCATGAACACCTCGGCGCGAGGGCGTGGTCGACCACGTCGAGCACGTCCTCGAGTGCCTGAAGGTCGGCGTGGATCTCCGACAGGACCGCGACGCGCATGCCGGGATCATGGCCAATGCCCGGGTCGCCAGAAGTCGTCAAGCACCGCGCTCCGCCGGCACGGCATCTCTTATTCATCTCTTGGCGCTACCGCGCAAAACGAGAAATTTGCGGACACGAGCGCACACATCAAGAGACGGCCGTGCCCTTACGATCTGCCTGCGAAACCACCCCACTTGCAGGCATTTACTGAAAGCCCTCTAACGGACTCGAACCGTTGACCCCTTCCTTACCATGGAAGTGCTCTACCAGCTGAGCTAAGAGGGCGCTCGCGCTCAGGGTATCGGGTCCCCGCCGCCGATGGGCGGCCGTCCCTCAGCCCCCGTAGGCGGCGTGAAGCAGAGCGGACATGGCCGGCGCGCTGCTCGGTCCCACGGGGCCGCCGGCCGAGCTGGCAAAGCCGATCTCCAGGTGCGGGCCGGTCGAGATGCCGACGATCCCGGCCCCGACCTCGGAGACGACCTGGCCCTGGCTGACGTGCGTCCCGACCGGTGTCCAGTTGCCCGGCCCGGCGTGGCCGTAGTAGACGTAGGAGTAGCCGGACAGCGGCTGGTCACAGTGGATCACCGGAGCCGAGGGACCAAAGCCGCCGATCCCGTGCAGGACAACGGTGCCCGAGCACACCGCGAGCAGCGGTGTGTTGCCGGGCGCCGAGATGTCGACGCCGTCGTCCAGCGACCAGGTTCCCGGCGGCGAGGCGGCGGCGCGCGGCATCGGGAAGGTGAAGCCGCCGCTCGAGGACGGGGTCACGGGGGCCGCCGGAGCGCCCGTGGTGCCCGGGGATGCTGCTGAGCTGGAGGGGCTGCTCGGAGTGCTGGCCTGCTGCTGGGCGCGGGCTCGGGCGGCGGCCGCGGCCGCCTGCGCGGCGATCAGGTGGGTCAGCTGGCGATGCAGCGTGGCCAGCGACCCGCGAGCGTTCTGCAGCTGGCCGGCGACGCGGTCGCGAACCGCGATGGCGGCGATCTGGCGCCGCACCACGACCAGTCGTGTCGCGTCGACCTGGTTGCGCTCGCGCAGCACGTCGGCGGTCAGTCGCTGCTGGCGCACCGTCAGCGCCCCCAGCCGGATCGCCTCCTGGGCGACGGCCCGGCGCGAGGCCTTGACCTGGCTGGTGATGCGCGTGTCCTGGTTGCGGATCCGCTGCGCGAAGGCCAGGCGCTCGAGCAGGTTGTTAAAGCCGGTGGATTCCAGCACGACGGAGACGATGTCGGGCCGATCGGCCTCATAGCTGCCGATCAGCTGGTGCGCGAGCACGTCCTCGGCCCGGGCCTGCGCCGCTTGCAGGGCGGTCAGGCGGGTGTGCGCGGCGGCGAGCTCGGTGCGCAGCCGCAGCAGCGCCAAGCGCTTGGCGTCGAGGTCGGTCTGCAGGCGCGTGACCTGTGCGCTCAGCGCGGCGATGCTCCCGCCCAGCGCGTGCACGCGTTGGTTGGCCGCCCCGACCCGACCGGTCAGCGACGAGACGGTGCCCTGCTTGGCGGTGATCGACTGACGCAGCTGCCCCGTGCTGGCGGCGCGAGCGGGCGCCAGGGAGAGCAGCGCCACGGCAACCGCGAGCGCGGCGGCCACGCAGGCCGCCAGGGCCCGTACGGCGTTCGGTCGTGGCATCGTGGGGCTCGGCATCGGTGCTGCGCGGCGGGGACCCCGGACGGCCACTCGCGCGCGGGAAGCGGGCGCCGACCGTAGCACCGGATCCGCCTGCGGCCGCGTGCCCCCGCGGGGTGCACGAAAAGCTGCACCGCGGCCTGTGCGGCGCCGGGCGCACTGCAGCAGCGCGTCGGAGGCGAGGCTCTGATCGGCCTTCCCCGCGGCGCTGACCCGGGCGGCAACGTTGACGTCGACGCCGGTTGCGGGGTCAGCCGGTGAGGGCTGGAAGTGGCGGGAGCAGGATTCGAACCTGCGAAGGCTGAGCCAACGGATTTACAGTCCGTCCCGTTTGACCGCTCCGGAATCCCGCCGAGGGGCGCTCAGTGTAGCGATGGCGGCCGCGTTCGCGACGCCGGCGGGCCAGACGCGGCCGGGGCCCGGGCCGGCCGAGACGGGGAGTGCCGGCCAACGCCGGCACAGCTCCAAGGATCACCTCGGCATCACGCGCCTCAGCGCACCCAGGCTGGGCCCGGTGAGGGCCGGCGCTCCCCCGGCGCAGACCGCGCCGAGCGAGCTAGGAGGCGTCGCGCAGCCGCTGGGCCTCGGGCAGCGCCTCGAGCTTCTTGAGCGTGTGGTTCTCGATCTGGCGGATGCGCTCGCGGGTCACGTTGAAGGCGCGGCCCACCTCCTCCAGCGTGTGCGGGCGCTCACCGGTCAGGCCGAAGCGCATCTCGATCACCTCGCGCTCGCGCACGGGCAGCGCGGCCAGGGCGCGGCGCAGGTTCTCCTGGCGCAGGTGCTCGGCGGCGGTCTCAAACGGCGACTCGGCGGTGTGGTCCTCGACGAAGTCGCCCAGCTCGGAGTCGTCGTCCTCTCCGACGCGCTTCTCCAGCGAGATCGGCTGCTGAGCCATGCGCAGCACGTCGCGGACCTCGCGCGCGGTCGTCTCCAGCTCGGAGGCGATCTCCTCGGGCGTCGGCTCGCGGCCGAGGGACTGGACGAGCTGGCGCTCGACGTGGACGACCTTGTTGAGCTTCTCGACCATGTGCACGGGGATGCGGATCGTGCGGCCCTTGTCGGCGATCGCGCGGGTCACGGCCTGGCGGATCCACCAGGTGGCGTAGGTGGAGAACTTGTAGCCGCGGCGGTAGTCGAACTTCTCCACCGCGCGGATCAGGCCCATCGAGCCCTCCTGGATCAGGTCCAGGAAGGTCAGCCCGCGGCCGAGGTAGGACTTGGCGATCGAGACGACCAGGCGCAGGTTGGCCTCGATCATCTGCTGCTTGGCCCGCATGTCGCCGCGCTCGATGCGGCGGGCGAGCTGGACCTCCTGCTCAGCGGTGAGCAGGCTGACGCGCCCGATCGAGCGCAGGTAGAGCCGCAGCGAGTCCAGGCTCGGCTCGACCGTCAGGTCGACCTCGACCTTCTTGCGCTGCGCGGCCTCCGGATGGTCGGGCGCGTGCGCGGACGCCTCGACGCTGCCGCCCTCCGAGCGGGCCAGGCGGCCGTCTGACTCGACGACGGCGATGCCCTGGTCGTCGAGGTATGCGTGCAGTTCCTGCAGCTGCTCCTTGGTGACCTCGACTTCCTCCAGACACGCTTCGATTCGGGCGAAGGTGAGAAAGCCCCGCTCCTGTCCTTCGGCGATGAGCGGCCTCAACTCGTCCATCTCGACGATCGGTGTCTCATCGCTCAATAGAACGACTTCGTCCACGCTCACAGCCCCTGAGCTCCCCTCTATGGATTCCCGAGGTCCCGGCACGGATGCCGTTCCGGGCTCCTCCCTCTTCGTAACGGTTGCTACGACCGTCCGAGTGATACCACAACCCGGGGCGGACCGACCCCGCGCCCGCCGAAGGCCGCGGCGGCGACTGTCTACCCTTCTCTCACCGGCAGCGCTGACGCCGCACCGGACCAATCGGCCGGGCGGGTTCTGAAACCAAAGAGACATGACTGCATCCAAGACCACCTCTCCCACGCTCGTCGACGTGCAGGCGCAGACGCCGCCGCTCGCCGTGAGCCTCTCCCGCGTCGGCGTCACCGGCGTCGAGAAGGTCATCCGCCTGCGCCAGAAGGGCGTCGAGCAGCTCTTCTCCGCGCGCTTTGAGTGCGTGATCGAACTCGGCACCGAGCAGAAGGGCGCGCACATGTCGCGCTTTGAGGAGGTCGTCAACGAGGCCATCGGTGAGGTCGTCCTCGGTGACGTGACCTTCCGGGCCGAGACGCTGGCCGAGCACATCGCTCAGATCGTCCGCGACCGTCAGGGCGCGCGGCGCGCCGAGGTCACCCTGGAGGCGCGCTTTCCCGAGCACAAGCCGGCTCCGGTCTCGGGGGTCAATACGCAGGAGCTCTACACCCTGCACGGCGTCGCCGTGGCCACCGAGCTCGGCACCCGCCGGCTCGTCGGGGTCACCGCACAGGGCATGACCGCGTGCCCGTGTGCACAGGAGCTGATCGCGGGAGTGGCCCGCGAGCGGCTGAGCGACGAGGGCTTCGACGCCGCGCAGATCGAACGCATCATCGACGCCGTGCCCGTGGCCACCCACAACCAGCGCGGCCTGGGCACCCTGTACGTGGGCTGCACCGAGCAGTGCGAGGACGAGATCGACGCGACGACGCTGCTGGAGATCGTCGAGGGCTCGATGTCCTCGGAGATCTACGAGCTGATGAAGCGCAGCGACGAGGCCCACGTGGTCGAGAAGGCCCACCGCCGACCGCGCTTTGTCGAGGACTGCGTGCGCGAGATGATCCGCGGGGTGATCGACCGCTTCCCCTCCCTGGACGATCGCGCCTTCGTCTCCGCCCGCCAGGTCAACCTGGAGACGATCCACCAGCACAACGTCGTCGCCGAGCGGTTCGGCACGCTGGGCGAGATCCGCTCCGAGTTGCACGACGGCGCTGTCACCCCCGCCCAGACGAACCTGTCGGACTGGCTCGGCGCGCGCGCCTGAGGCTCAGCCTTCGTGCCCGGGCACCGTCTTGGTGCCGGTGCCCACTTTTAGCCGCCGCCGCAGCCCGAAGAAGTAGTCAAGCCCGGACAGCACGGTGATCACGACGGTGAGGTAGACGAGCGCAGTGATCCACGCCGAGCGCTCGTCGAAGGCGATCAGGGCCATCACCATCAGCACCTGCGTGGCGGTCTTGACCTTGCCGAACGCACCGGCCGACATGACCACGCCCTGACCGGCGCCGACCGCGAGCCGCAGCGCGGTGACGGCGAACTCGCGGGAGATGATGACCATCGCGACCCACGCCTCCAGGCGGTTGAGGGAGACGAGCGCGATCAGGGCGGCGATGATCAGCAGCTTGTCGGCGATCGGGTCCATCAGCTTCCCGAAGGTGGTGATCGCGTTGCGCGAGCGGGCCAGGCGCCCGTCCAGCGCGTCGGTCAGCGAGGCGACGGCGAAGACGATCGCGGCCAGCAGATCCCCTCCCGCCGTCTTCTCCAGCAGGGCCACGACGAGCACCGGCACAAGCAGGATCCGCACCACCGTGAGCACGTTGGGAACGTTGAACGGGACCATCGCATCCTCAAAGCTAGAGGCTGCTCACGCGGCGCGGTAGGGGCGCCAGGGGAATCTCATCCCCCGGCAACACAAGGGGACCTCATCCCCCGCGCAGTAAAGGCGCCGGGGGAATCTCATCCCCGGACGCCCGGCGATCACGCGTCGGAGTGCTGATCGGTGTCGCCGACCGCCGAGTCGTCGCTCGAGTCGGGCGCGAAGGGCGCCTTGTGCTTGGGCGAGTTCTCCTCGGGCCGGCGATCGCGCTCCTCGCGAGTCGACGCCTCGTTCTGCTTCTCGTCACGCTCTGTGTAGTTCATAGAGTGAGGCTACCCCGCCCACGGGCGGATAATCGTCCTGGAGGCCGACATGCGCGCGATGCTGCTCGATCAACCGGGAACACCGCTACGGGCGGCCGAGGTGCCCGACCCCGAGCCGGAGGCCGGCCAGCTGCGCCTGCGCGTGCGGGCCTGCGGGGTGTGCCGCACCGACCTGCACCTGCGCGACGGGGAAATCGAGATGCCGCGCCGCCCGGTCGTCCTCGGCCATCAGATCGTCGGCGAGACCGAGGACGGCCGCCGTGTCGGCGTGCCCTGGCTCGGCTACACCGACGGCAGCTGCCGCTACTGCACCAGCGACCGCGAGAACCTGTGCGAGCACGCGCGCTTCACGGGCCGCGACATCGACGGCGGCTACGCCGAGTTCTGCGTGGCCGACGAGCGTTTCTGCTTCCCGCTGCCCGACGAGCTCTCCGACACCCAGGCCGCGCCGCTGCTCTGCGGCGGGCTGATCGGATACCGGGCGCTACGCTTCGCGCGGGACGCCGGCCGACTCGGCCTCTACGGGTTCGGCTCGGCGGCCCACATGATCTGCCAGGTCGCCGTGCACCAGGGCCGCGATGTGTACGCGTTCACGCGCCCCGGGGACGAGCGCGGACAGGCCTTCGCCCGCTCGCTGGGCGCGAGTTGGGCCGGCGGCAGCGACAGCGCACCGCCGCAACCGCTGGACGCCGCGATCATCTTCGCCTCGGCCGGCGAGCTGGTGCCCGCCGCGCTGCGGGCGACCGCCCCCGGGGGCGCGGTCATCTGCGCCGGCATCCACATGTCGCCGATCCCCAGCTTCCCCTACGACATCCTCTGGGAGGAGCGGCGGATCCAGTCGGTGGCCAACCTGACGCGGAGCGACGGCCACGAGTTCCTCGCCCTCGCGCGCGAGGCCGCGGTGCGCACGACGGTCACCACCTACCCCCTGGGCGAGGCCGAGCGGGCGCTGGCGGATCTGCGCGCCGGCGCCTTCACCGGGTCGGCCGTGCTCGTCCCCTGACCGTTCGGCGGCAGGGCGGAGCGACCGACTAATCTGATCCGCATGCCTCTCGTCCCCATGGTCATCGAGCGCACCGCCCGTGGCGAGCGCGAGTTCGACATCTTCAGCCGCCTGCTCAACGAGCGGATCATCTTCATCGGCTCGCCGATCGACGACACGATCGCCAACCTCGTCGTGGCCCAGCTGCTGCACCTGGAGTCCCAGGACCCCGACAAGGACATCTCGATCTACATCAACTCGCCCGGCGGCTCGATCTACTCGGGCCTGGCCATCTACGACACGATGCAGTTCGTCAAGCCGCAGATCTCGACCATCTGCGTCGGCATCGCAATGTCGATGGGCTCGCTGCTGCTCACCGGCGGCGCCAAGGGCAAGCGCTTCTCGCTGCCCAACAGCCGGATCCTCATCCACCAGCCCTCCGCGGGCTTCGAGGGCCAGTCGACCGACATCGAGATCCACGCGCGCGAGATCCTCAACATCCGCAAGCGCACGGACGAGATCTACGCGCTGCACACCGGGCAGACCGAGGAGCAGGTCCACAAGGACATGGAGCGCGACCGCTTCTTCAAGCCCGAAGAGGCCGTCGAGTACGGCCTGATCGACCGCATCCTCGACAAGCACTAGATCGCGGGGAAGGCCGGGGCGCATGCGACCCGGCCCGGATGGCCGCATGCGGCCATCCGCGGGGTGGTGCATGCACCACCCCGAACAGCTAGGTGGCGGGCGCGCGGCGGATCCGGCCCGATCCCTGCCCGCGGGTCTCCTCGGGCTCGGGCGCCGTCGGCTTGGTCACAGCCCAGAACACCATCACGGCCCCGAACACGAGCATCCCCAGGCCCGTCCACAGATCGACGTTGATGCCCGCAGCCTTGGTCTTGACCGTGTGCGAGCCGAACACGCCGAGCGCGATCAGGATGACCGCGTAGACGATGAACAGCCCGCCGATCAGGCGGCGGATGTCAAACCGGTTGGCGACCTTGGCCGCTTCGACCTCGTCCTGGGGTCCGGCGTCTGAACCGGTGGTGAAGGGCTTTTCGGGCTCCGTGGCCATGATGCGCTCCTAGGCGAAGACGATGTTGAGGATGACGAGAAGGACCAGGATGACGCTGCCCATCAGTGCCGGGGAGCGCCACCACAGCTTGTCGCGCGGATCGGTGTCGGCCTCGGCGTCCTTGACCGCCTGGCCCCAGACAAGTCCCTCCAGCTCGGAGGCCGGCTTGGGCTTGGTGACCAGTGAGACGAGGACCATCACCACCGCGTCGGCGAGGAAGGCGATGATCGCCTGCCAGAAGCTCGCGCTCAGCGGCGAGCCGAAGTTGAAGATCGTGTGGTACGCGTTGAGGCGGTTGACGGCGTAGGCCGCCGCCGTGCCGGCCACGAGGCTGAAGAAGCCGCCCCACGCCGTGGCCCGCTTCCAGAACATGGCGATGATGAAGGTGGCGAACAGCGGGGCGTTGAAGATCGAGAACAACGTCTGGATGTAGTTCATGATGTTCGAGTAGCCCTTGGCGATGAACGCCGTGAGCACCGACACCAGGATCCCTGCGATGGTCACCAGCCGGCCGGCCCGCAGGTAGTAGGCCGCGTCGCGATCCTTGACGAAGTAGGACTGGATCAGGTCGTAGGTGACCACCGTGTTAAACGCGGTCACGTTCGCCGCCACCCCGGCCATGAACGCGGCCAGCATGCCGGTGATGGCGATGCCGAGCATCCCCTCGGGCAGGAAGTTGCCGATCAGGTGCGGGATCGCCGTGTTGTAGGACAGGTTCTGAGACGAGCCGCCCAGCCCCTTGACGGTGAGCACGGCGATGATGCCCGGGACGATGATGATCGCGGGCAAAAAGATCTTCGGGAAGGCGCCGATCAGCGGCGTGCGCCGGGCGGCGGAGATGTTGGAGGCCGACAGCGCGCGCTGGACCTCGGCGAAGTTGGTCGTCCAGTAGCCGAAGCTGAGCACGAAGCCCAGACCGAACACGATCCCCACCCAGTCAGAGGCCAGCGGGTTGGTCACGTGGTGGATGGCCAGCCCGTGCCACGCGTGCAGCCCGGGCTCACCGAGCTTCTTGAAGCCCCGGACCTTGTTCTCCAGGCCGCTCCAGCCGCCGATCGAATGCAGCGCGACCAGGGTCAGCGGCAGCAGCGCGGCGACGATGATGAAGAACTGCAGGACCTCGTTGTAGATCGCCGAGGTCAGCCCGCCGAGGGTGATGTAGATGAGCACCAGCGCGGCAGCGGCCAGGATCGCGACCGCGATCGACCAGCCGAGCATCAGGTGGATGATCAGCGCCAGCGCGAACAGATTGACGCCGGAGATGAGCACCGTGGCCAGGGCAAAGGTGGCGGCGTTGAAGGCGTGGGTGGCCTCGTTGAAGCGCAGCCGCAGGTACTCGGGGACCGAGCGGACCTTGGCCCCGTAGTAGAAGGGCATCATCACGATGCCGAGGAAGACCATCGCCGGCACCGCCCCGAGCCAGTAGTAGTGCACGGCGGGGATCCCGTACTGGGCGCCGTTGGCCGCCTGGCCGAGGATCTCCAGCGCGCCCAGGTTGGCGGCGATGAAGGCCAGGCCGGTGATCCAGGCCGGCAGCGAGCGTCCGGAGAGGAAGAAGTCCAAATCGGTCTTGATCGACAGCCGGGCGATGAAGCCGATCCCGAGGACGACGACGAAGTAGATCGCCAGGATGATGTAGTCCACCGTGGCGGGGTGCAGCCTCAGCATTGACCTCTCACCTCCCTATCGCCGAGCCACCGCGAGCGCGGTGGCGATCTACGGCGCCCGAGGCGCCCCGCCTACTCGACGGAGTGCTCGATGCTGCCGAGCCCTTCGATGGCGATACTTACCTTGTCTCCGCTGGTCAGAAACATCGGCGGGTCAAAAGCCATGCCGACGCCGTTGGGCGTCCCGGTGAGGATGATGTCCCCGGGGGCCAGTGTGCACGTCTGGGCGATGAAGTCGACCAGCGTCTGGCAGTCGAAGATGAGGTCCGACGTGCGGCTGTCCTGGCGCAGGTCCCCGTTGACCCAGGTGCGCAGGCGCAGGTCGCCCGCGTCGGGCAGCTCGTCGACGGTGGTCACCCACGGTCCCCAGGGGCAGAACGTGTCCGCGCCCTTGGCCCGGGTCCACTGCGGCTCGCGACCCTGCAGGTCACGCGCGGAGACATCGTCGGCGATCGCCCAGCCGCCGATCGCCCCGGCCGCGCCCATCACGATCACCAGCTCGCCCTCGTAGTCCAGCCGGCGCACGACCTCCGGGCAGCGGATCGGGCCGCCGGGCGGCGCGACCGCGCCGCGGACCTTGACGAACACGATCGGCTGCTCGGGCCGGGTTCCCCCGGTCTCCTCGACGTGCTTGGCGTAGTTGAGGCCGATGCCGTACACGGCTCCGGGCTCGGGCACCGGGGCCAGCAGCGTGACCTCGCTCAGCGGCCAGCTCTCACCGGTGCGCTCCGGCGCGTCACGCTTGCCCAGCACGCCGGCCACGGTGACGCCGGGGGCGAAGGCGTGGACCTGCTCGTCGAGGACCTCGCCGGCGCGGGGCGTGGGCTGACCGGGGAGGGTGAAGGTGGCGAGCTTCATGTCCCGGGAGCCTATAGCCACGCTGCCGGTGGCTGCCGGCCGCCCGTATCCACGATCGCGGTCGCCGGCTGCCCGTGTCCATGCCGGTCCTCGCCGGCTGTCCGTGTCCCGCTCAGCCGACGTGCTCGGGGGTCCGGCTCCCGGCCTGCACATGGGTGACCGGCAGGCCGAGCCCGCGGGTCTTGGACACGAGATCCAGGCGCAACCAGCGCGAGACTCCGAGCGGCAGGGTCGAGATGATGATCTCGTCGAAGTCATCGAGGTTGATCGCATCCTGGATGGCGGCCAGCGGCTCGGGGTCGCCCAGGCTTCCCGTCACCTCGCTGCCCGCCGCCTCGCTCAGGCGTGGCAGGGCGGCCACGACCACCGCCTCGGCCTCCTCGTCGCCACTGTCCTGGGGATCGACCAGCCGATGCAGACCGTGGGCCTGGCGTGGAACCAGGAGATGGAACCGGGTGGGACCGATCCTGGCCCGGTCTCGGACCGCCTGAAGCAGTGCCTGCGTCGTGGCCGTCTTGTGCGCGACCACGAGGATGTGGGCCCGTTGTGACACGCGATCACCTCCGATCATGGATGCCGGTGCAACGGTCGGCCGAGTATCCCACCGTCACCCGGTGTTCGGCAACCGCGGGTGGCGGCTCAGCCGCCGGACAGCGCCAGCAGCGCGAGCACCGTCCTCCAGTTGCGCGCCGTGGCGGTGACCTCGAGCTTGGCGCCGGCCAGGGCGCTGGACATCTTCGAGCGCGCGATCCCGTCGGGGAGCCAGGCGTAGATGTGCCGGCCGCGCACGACCAGGCGCTCGGACCCAGCGCGCAGCGCCTGCAGGCGGTCCGCGGCCTCGGGGGGCAGCGGGCGGTCCAGGAAGGTGACCTGGTAGAGCTTGGGCTCGGTGACGGCGTCCCCGAACGGATCGCCGGCCACGACCTCGGCCAGCTGCGCGCGCGAGCGCACCACGACCGGAACCTCGAAGCCGAAGCGGTCGGAGATCAGCGTCTGCAAATCGCGTTGCACGGTCCCCGCGGCGGCCCCGGCGCCGAGCACGATGTTGCCGCTCTGCACGTAGGTGCGCACGTCGTCGTAACCCGCGTCGGTGAGCAGCGTGCGCAGCTCGGCCATCGGCACCCGGTGGTGCCCCCCGAGGTTGATCCCGCGCAGCAGGGCGACATGAATCCCCACCGGCCGCACTATTGCAGCACTAACACAAAGCTGCGGTTCCTCCATATGGGGCCGGGTAGCTTTCGCGTCAGTCAGCGCAGCAGCGTCTGGAGCCCGAGGCTCCGGGGGAGACGAGGCGTGCGTCGGCCCCGGCTTGCCGATGTCCGTACAGACCCCCCGCATTCCCGCGCCGGCCGCCCGGCGGCGCCTGAGCCCCTCGCGCCGGGCCGCAGAGCACGTTCCGGCCTGGTCCCGATCGCGCTGGCCGGCGCTGCTCGCCGTGGCCCTGATCACGCTGCTCGCGGTCCCTCTGCACCTCTCCGAGCTCCACTTCCACTATTGGGTCGACGAGGGGATCTCGGTGGGAATCGCCGGCCACCCGCTCGCCGCGCTGCCCGACCTGCTGCGCCAGGACGGCTCGCCGCCTCTGTACTACGCCCTGCTGCACGTCTGGATGCAGCTCTTCGGGCGCGGCGAGGTCGCCACCCACCTGCTCTCGGTCGGGTTCGCGATCGCCGCCGTCCCGGTCGCCTACTGGGCCGTGTCCGGGATCGCCGGCCGCCTGACCGGCGTCTACGCCGCGCTGCTCACGGCCGGGCTGCCCTTCCTGGTCACCTACGCGCAGGAGACGCGGATGTACTCGCTCATCCTGCTGCTCTCCCTGATCGTGGCCGGCGCCTTCGTGCGCGCCTTCGCGCTCGGCCGCCGCCGGTGGGCGCCGGTGTTCTCGGTCGCGCTCGCCACCGCCCTGTACACCCACAACTGGGCCCTGTTTCTCACCCTCGCCGCGCTGGCCGCCCTGGGCTGGTGCGTGTGGTCGCGGCCGGCCCAGGAGCGTCGCCGGCTGGCCCGCGACGGCGCCCTGGCCTTCGCCGGCGCGGCCGTGCTGTACCTGCCGTGGGCCCCCACCCTGCTCTATCAGGCCACGCACACCGGCGCGCCGTGGGCCAGCGCCCCGACCGTGTGGTCGCTGACCCAGGGGACCTACGGGCTGACCGGCGGCCGCGCCACGGCGCTCGTGCTGCTGCTCGTCGCCGGCCACGGACTGCTGGCCGGCGACCGCCGGGCCCGGGGGCGGCTGGTGACGGTCGCCGTCGCGCTCGCGGCGCTCGGCTTCGGCACGCTGCTCATCGCGTGGCTGTACGCCAAGGCGTCACCGGCCTGGGCCGAGCGCTACCTCGCCGTGATCGCCGGTCCGCTGATCGTCCTGTTCGCGATCGGACTGCGCCGCGCGGCACGGTTTGGTGCCGTCGGCCTGGCGCTCGTCTGCCTGCTGTGGATCACTGACCCGATCCCCACCGCCCTGAACACCAAGAGCAACGTCGCCACCGCCGCGGCCGCGGTGCGGCCGGCGCTCGGCCGCGGCTCGCTCGTGCTCTCCACCCAGCCCGAGCAGGTTCCCGTGCTGCATTACTACCTGCCCGCGGTGCGCCGCTTCCTGACCCCGCTGGGGGCCGTGCCCGACCCGGGCATCGTGGACTGGCGCAATGCGCTGACGCGCTTTGCCCACTCGAGCCCGCAGCGTGTGCTCGCCCCCGCCCTCGCGGGGCTGGCCCCGGGGCAGACGGTGGCGCTCGTGCTTCCCGACGTCACGCCGCGTCAGCCGCAGTGGTCGCAGCTCATCCGGCGCAGCTCCCGGACCTGGCGTGCCTACCTTGACGGCGACCGCGCGCTGCGATTCGTGCGCCGGACATCGACGTGGACAGCGACCCCGGAGGTCGCCGGCGTCCACATCGTGCTCTACCGCGTGCGCTGAGCGCCGCCCCGTCCGGCGCGGGCTGAGCCCCCCGGGCAGGCACCGCTACTCGTAGAACAGGGGGTCCTGCCCGGGAACCTGGCCGGGACCGCTCTCGGGCCGGCCGCGGGTACGCCCGCCCGCGCCGAGGGCATCGGCGAGGTCGTGGGCGATCGCCGTCTCCGAGCGCGAGGCGATCAGCGGCTCCTCGATGCCCTCGATGTGCACCAGCGTGCGCCGGCCGTCGCCGCGCTCGGGGCCCTGGAGAGGAACGAGCGCGTAGACGCGGTCGGCGCGCACGTACTTGCCGTAGCCGAGCGGGATCAGAGGGGCGACGCCGCGGGCCATACCGCGCACATCGTACGCGGCGGGCCAGTCGCTCAGCCGAGGATCAGAGCGAGCCGGCGCTCGAGCACATCGGCCAGCTGCTCGCGCACCGGGCCGGCCTCGAAGCGCTCGACGAGCGCGGACAAGAAGCCCTCGATGACCAGCCGCTTGGCCTCGGGCTCGGGCAGCCCGTGCGAGCGCAGGTAGAACAGCTGCTCGGGGTCGACCTGGGCGACCGCGGCCGCGTGGGTGCAGCGCACGTCGTTGGCCTGGATCTCCAGGCCCGGGATGGCGTCGGCGTGAGCCCGCTTGGACAGCAGCAGGTTGCGCGACTCCTGGAACGCATCGGTCTTCTGCGCCCCCGGATCGACGATGATGTTGCCCTTCCAGACCGCGGACGAGCGGCCCGTCAGCACCCCGCGGAAGGCGAGGTCCGACGTCGTGTTGGGCGCCGCGTGTTCCTGAGTGGTGTCGAAGTCGATGTGCTGGCGGCCGTGCGTCGCGTAGGCGCCGGTGACGCGAGCGTCGGCACCGTCGCCGACCAGGCGCGTCTCCATGCGCACGTGGCCGCGGGCCGAGCCGAAGCCCAGCGCGACCCAGTCCAGGCGCCCGTCACGGCCGACCGCGGCGCGCTGGGCGCCGAAGATCCAGCTGCGCTCGGACAGATCCTGGCCGCACACGTAGCGCAGCCGCGCGTTGTCGCCGACGATCAGCTCGGTGACGACGTTAAAGACGCCGTCCACGTCGGCGTCTCCGGAGAGGAACTGCTCCCACACCTCGGCCTCGGCGCCGGCCTCGAGCACGATCAGCGCGCGGCGGTTGACCAGGGTGCCGGTCCGGTCCTGGACGGCCGACAGCGCGATCGGCGCGGTCACGGCGACGCCGGCCGGGACGTAGACGAACACCCCGCTGCGCTCACCGGCCTCGTTGAGGGCGACGAACGCATCATCCTGCGCGGAGACGAGCGAGCCGAGGTGCCGGTCGCGCAGCTCCGCAGGGGCGTCATCCAGCGCGCACACCACCACCCCGTCGGGCAGTTGAACGTCGGAGTCCAGCGCGAACAGGGGCCGATCGGGGGCCTGCTCGACCGGCAGCGCGCGATCGTAGGCGGCCAGGTCCAGCCCGCTGATGTCGGTGAACTCCCAGCCGGGACGCCCCTTGAACTGGGGCAGCGCGAGGGTCGGTGAATCAGCCAATGGAGCCCTCCATCTGCAGCTCGATGAGCCGGTTCATCTCCACCGCGTACTCCATCGGGAGCTCCTTGGTGATCGGCTCGATGAACCCGTTGACGATCAGCTTGGACGCCTCCTCCTCCGAGATGCCGTGTGACATCAGGTAGAAGAGCTGGTCCTCACCGACCTTGGACACCGTCGCCTCGTGGCCGACGTTGACGTCGTCCTCGGAGATGCGGATCGTCGGGTAGGTGTCCGAGCGCGACTCCTCGTCGAGCAGCAGCGCGTCACAGACGACCTTGGAGCGCGCACCGTGCGCGCCCTTGGCGATCTCGAGCAGACCCCGGTAGGAACCACGCCCGCCGTCCTTGGAGATCGACTTGGCGAAGATGTTCGAGGTCGTGTTCGGGGCGGCGTGGATGATCTTGCCGCCGGCGTCCTGGTGCTGGTCCTTGCCCGCGAAGGCGATCGAGAGGATCTCGCCGTGGGCCCGTTCGCCCATCAGGTAGACGCTGGGGTACTTCATGGTCAGCTTGGAGCCGAGGTTGCAGTCGACCCATTCGACGGTCGCGTCGCGCTCGGCGACCGCGCGCTTGGTGACCAGGTTGAACACGTTGGTCGACCAGTTCTGCACCGTCGTGTAGCGAATCCGCGCGCCGGGCTTGGCGATCAGCTCGACCACGGCCGAGTGCAGGCTCGAGCTCGAGTAGGTCGGCGCCGTGCAGCCCTCGACGTAATGCACGTAGGAGCCCTCGTCGGCGATGATCAGCGTGCGCTCGAACTGGCCCATGCTCTCGGTGTTGATCCGGAAGTAGGCCTGCAGCGGCATCTCGACGTGCACGCCGGGCGGCACGTAGACAAACGACCCGCCGGACCACACGGCGCTGTTGAGCGCGGCCAGCTTGTTGTCGTTGGGCGGGATGATGGTGGCGAAGTACTCGCGCACGAGGTCCTCGTGCTCACGCAGCCCGGAGTCCATGTCCTTGAAGATCACGCCCTGCTTCTCGAGGTCCTCGCGCACCTGGTGGTAGACGACCTCGGACTCGTACTGCGCGCCGACGCCGGAGAGGAACTTGCGCTCGGCCTCGGGAATTCCGAGCCGGTCGAAGGTCCGCTTGACGTCCTCGGGCACGTCGTCCCAGGAGCGCTCGGCCCGCTCGGAGGCGCGCACGAAGTAGTGGATGTCGTCGAAGTCGACCTCGGCGAGCATCGGCGAGCCCCAGGTCGGCATCGGCCGGCCGAGGAAGTTCTCAAGCGCCTTGAGGCGGAAGTCGCGCATCCACTGCGGCTCGGACTTGAACTCCGAGATCTTGGCCACCAGCTCGGCCGAGAGGCCCTTGGGGGCCTTGTAGAGGTAGTTCTCGGCGTCGTGGAAGCCGTAGCGCTCGGTGTAGTCGGCGTTGATTCCGCGCAGCTGCTCGTTGTCGGTGAGCACCGGCGCGGCCGTGGTCGTATCGGGAGTGGCCATCAGTCCACCTCCAGCTTGATGGTGTCGTCCTCGATGATCACCGGATAGGTGTCCACGGGAACGTAGGCGGGCAAGGTCTTGGGCTTGCCGTTCGTCAGGTCGAACAGCGAGCCGTGTCGGGGGCATTCGACGGTGCACGCCGCGGGATCGAAGCTGCCCTCGATCAGCGGCCCGTCGTCGTGCGAGCAGCGATCCTCGATCGCGTACACCGTCCCGGCGCAGTTGAATACGCCGATCTCGAGATCCTCCCAGGTGACCAGGCGCTTGGCGCCGGGCGGGAGCTCGGTGAGGGGGCACACGTCGATGGTCTGCGGCACGACTCCCATAATACCTACCGCGGGCATCGGATTTAGGCTTTTGGCCCGAAAGGCGAGAAACCCGCAAGTTCTGGCCGCCGTGTGCGTTTGAGCACGTATGAAGCCGTCGACGCGGATATGGATATCGCTGACGCTGGGCGTGCTGGTCGCCGTGGCCCTCGCCGCCACCGGCGCCGACGCGCTGTCACTGCCCGGTTCGACGCTTTCCTCGGCCACCCTGTCCACGCCGGTGGCCGCCGTCACCACGCCGGCGATGACCACGCCCGCGGTCAGCACGCCGGCGGTGCCCGCCCCCGTTTCGACCAGCTCCGGCCCGACGCCGTCGCCCGGCCAGGTCGTCTCCGGCGTCACCCAGAGCGTCGGCGCGACCGCGGGCCGGCTCGTCGCGGGCGCCGGATCGGCCGTCGGCGGCGCCGCGCGTGCGGTGGGGGCACCGGGCGCGGGCGCGGGGACGTCCGGCTCGGGCCGGTCCAACTCGTCATCCGGGTCGACCGCCGGCAGCGCCGCCACCGCGAGTCCCGCGGCCGCGGGCACCGGCCGCGGATCCCCGGCCCCCGCGTCCCCCGGGACGGGCACCTCGCCCGCCGGCGCCTCCGCTGCGGTCACCCGCGCGGACGCGCTGCGCTCCGCCGCCGCCAGTCGCCGCGCGGCGGCCCGGGAGAACCGGCGGCTCAGGGCCCTGGTCACCCGTCTGTCCGCGTGCGTGGGCACGCTGCCGGCCGGTCAAGCCCGATTGCTCAGCCTGCGGGCCGGCCTCGGCGGCGTCACTCCGCTGAGCGCCGCCGCGACGGCGCGCTCGCTCGACATCACCCTCGCTCACGAGGCACGACTCGAGCACCGCGCCCTGCGCGCCCTGCGCGCCGCCGGCCGCACCGCCTGCGCGGCGGCGATGACCGGTGTGCCGGCCGGCGCGCCCGCCGGGACGACCGCCCTGGTCGCCTCCTCCCCCGTGCTGTCGGGTGGCGCCGCCGAGGGCTCGCCCCTGTCCACGGGAGCCGCCTCGGGATCCGCCTCGGGTGCGGCCGCCGGACCGTCACCGGCCTCCCGGGCGGCGAGCGGCCGGACCCGCGCCGGTGCGCATCGCAGCGCGCCGATGGGCGTGATGAGGATGGCGAGCGCCGCCCTGGGCGGCGGTACCCTCGGGTCGGCCCTGATCCTGCTGGCCGCGGCTCTGCTCATCGCGGCCGGCGTGGCGCTCATCCTGCGCCGCGACCGCCGCATGGTCCTCTCCGTGTCCGGTGCCCGCGCCGGCGCATCGGTCTCACCGGCTCGCGCCGCCGGCCCCACGGCCGCACCGGCGGCCGGGGCCGGCGCCCCGACGACCGCTGCGGATTGGTCACCGCCGGCCATTGCCTCGCCCGCCCCGGATCGCGCGCCGGCAACCACGCCGTCGGACTGGGCGTGGCCGGCGACCTCGGCGCTGGCGCCCGCCTCGAGTTCGACATCGCCGGCGCCACCGGCCGCGGCACCCGCGCAGGCGGATGAGGCCGCCGCGCCACCGGCCCCGGCCCCGGGGCCCCGTCCGGCGCGACCCAGCCGGCCGGCACCGGCGGCGCGACCCAGCCGGCCGGCACCGGCGGCTCGGGCCGGCCAGCGCTGGGGGCGGCACGAAGCCGAGGTCGCGGCCGTCGCCCTGACCGCCGTGGCCGGCGGTGCGGCGCGGCTGCTCAGTGCCGTGCGCCGGCGCTCGCGGCGGCGCTGACCCAACCCCGCGCGGGGGCCGGCCCCCGGATCGCGGCCCGTCGCGGGCTCAGGCCCGGCTGGATTCGGGCGTCTCGGGTTCCCACGCGACCGCGTGGCCGAGCGAGGCGCTCTTGAGCACCTTGAGCGAGAGCAGCGCGCACTTCATCCGCGTGGCCGAGATGTCGATTCCCAGCAGCTCGAGCACGAACGAACGGTCGAGGTTCATCAGGTCGGAGATCTTCATCCCCTTGACCTCATCGGAGGCCATCGACGCGGCGGCCTGACTGATCGCGCAGCCGTGCCCCTCGAAGCGGACGTCCTGTACGCGCTCGTCCTCGTCGACCTGCAGCTTGACGGTCAGATCGTCCCCGCACAGCGGGTTGAGATCGTGGAACTCACAGTCGACGCGCTCGAGCTCGGGCGCGGGCGGGCTCCAGTTGTGCGGGCGCTTGTAGTGCTCGAGGATGTTCTCGCGGTAGAGCTCGTCGTCTATGGCGTCCATCGTCTTCTCCGACCCTTGGTCTCTTCTCGTTCTCGTGCCGGGCTACAGCTGCATGACCCGCGCGACCTCGGTGAGGCCGGCGAGCAGCCGGTCGGTGTCGGCGGTCGAGTTGTGCACGGCGTAGGACGCCCGCGTGGTGGCGCTGGCCCCGAGCCGGCGCATCAGCGGCTGGGTGCAGTGGTGGCCGGTGCGCACGCAGACCCCGCTGCGGCCGAGGATCTCGCCCACGTCGTGCGGATGCACGCCGTCGATCACGAAGGAGACCAGCGCGCCGCGCGCCGCGGCCTCGGCGGGACCGTGCAGCGTGAGCCCGGGCACCTCGCGCAGGCGGTGCAGCGCGTCCTCGCAGAGCGCGAGCTCGTGCGCACGGATCTCCTCGATCCCGATCGCCCGGATCCAGTCCACGGCGGCCCCGAGCCCGATTGCCTCGGCGATCTGCGATGTCCCGGCCTCGAACTTGTGCGGCAGCTCGGTCCAGGTCGACTCGGTCGGGCCGACGGTGCGGATCATGTGCCCGCCGCCGATGAAGGGCGGCATCGCCTCCAGCAGCTCGCGCCGGCCGTGCAGGACGCCGATCCCGGTCGGACCGTAGGCCTTGTGCCCGGTCCAGGCGTAGAAGTCGGCGTCGATCGCCGCCAGGTCGACGGGCAGCTGCGGGACGGCCTGAGAGCCGTCGATGACGATCACGGCGCCGGCCTCGTGGGCGGCAGCGGCCATCTCGGCCACCGGGTTGATCGTCCCGACAACGTTGGAGACGTGCACGACACCGACCAGCTTGGGCCCGCGGGCCAGCAGCGCGTGGTACGCGTCGAGGTCGAGCGTGCCGTCGTCGCTCATCGGGACATAGGCCAGCTCGGCCCCGACCTCGGAGCAGAGCAGCTGCCAGGGAACGATGTTGGAGTGGTGCTCGGTCTCGGTGAGCACGACGAGATCCCCGGAGCCGACGTTGCGCCGGCCCCAGGTGTGGGCGACGAGGTTGATGGCCATCGTCGCGTTGGTGGTGAAGATCGTCTCCTCGACGGTGGAGCCCAGCCAGGTGGCGATCCGGACGCGGGCCCCCTCGTAGAGGTCGGTCGCCTCGACGGCGAGCGGGTACACGCCGCGATGGATCGAGGCGCGATGCTCGGTGTAGTAGGCGGTCATCGCGTCGATGACCGGCTGCGGTGTCTGCGAGGTCGCCGCGGAGTCCAGGTAGCAGATCGGCTGCCCGTCGATCTCCCGGCGCAGGACCGGGAACTCGTCCGCGACCCGCTCGATCGATCCGACTGCGCTCATCGTCTCACCCGCCGCTTACGCGACGGCCTCTTCAAGCTCGTCGGTGATCCAGCCGTAGCCCTTGGCCTCGAGCTCGGTGACCAGCTCCGGTCCGCCCTCGCGGACGATCCGGCCCCGGTACATGACGTGCACGTGGCTGGGCTGCACGAGGTGCAGGATCCGCTGGTAGTGGGTGATGATGAGCACCCCGAGGTCCGGTCCCGAGACCGAGTTGACGCCGTCCGCGACGACCTTGAGCGCGTCGATGTCCAGGCCGGAGTCGGTCTCGTCCAGGATCGCCAGCTTGGGATGCTGGAGCGCGAGCTGGAGGATCTCCATGCGCTTCTTCTCGCCGCCCGAGAAGCCCTCGTTGAGGTACCGCGTCGACCAGTCGCGCGGCGCCTTGACCAGCTCCATCGCCGCCTCGACGGTCTGGCGGAACTCCCTGAGCGAGATCGGATCCTGGCCGGTGGCCTCGCGGTGCGCGTTCATCACCGTGCGCAGGTACTTGGTCACGGTCACGCCGGGCACCGACACCGGATACTGGAAGGCCATGAACAGGCCCATGCGGGCCCGCTCGTCGGTGTCGGCCTCGGTGATGTCCTCGCCGCCGAAGATGATCTGCCCGTCGGTCACCTCGAGGTTGGGGTGACCCATGATCGCGTTGGCCAGCGTGGACTTGCCCGAGCCGTTGGGGCCCATCAGGGCGTGGATCTCCCCCTTGCCGACGGTCAGCTCGAGACCCCGCAGGATCTCCTTCTCGCCGGCGCGGACGTGGAGGTTTCGGATCTCGAGTTCAGGCATGCTCAGCTTTCCTTCGTCGGGGGTTCAGGAGGCCGGGGCGGTCACGGCCAGCGGGGTGCGCCCCGGACCGGTGCTCTCCCGCGGTTGGGAGAACGCGACCAGCTCGGCCAGGGTCGTGGTCTGCAGCGAGCGGATGATCCCGCCCTGCACGCGCGTCCACAGCAGCTTGGTCGCGCACGCGCGACCGGAGTCCGGCTCATGAGAGCACAGGACGCGCTCGGTGTGATCGTGCACGAAGCACTCCATCGGGGCGATCGCGCCCTCCAGAGCCTGCACGACCTCGTCCATGGCGATCTCCTCAGCGGACCGGGCCAGCCAGTAGCCACCGTGGGCGCCCCGGGCGCTCATCACCAGGCCGGCCTTGCGCAGCCGGGCCACGACCTGCTCGAGGTAGGCCAGGGGCAGGCCCTCGGCGTCGGCGATCGCCTTGAGGCTGATCGGGTGCTCGGGCTCCTGACGACCGAGCTCGATCATCAGCCGCACGCCGTATTCGGCCTTGGAGGAGAAGATCATCTTCAGTCAAATCCTACCACCGGGGTCGGTTTAGGAAGGGCGACGCGCGAGGGGCGGTCCGGTGTAGGGTCGCGCTATGGATGCAGGGGGTCTGGCGACCAGTGACGATGTGCGCGCCGCCGCGCAGGATGCGCGGGCCGCGGGGCGGCTCGGAATCGACACCGAGTTCATGTCCGAGGGCCGCTACCGCGCCCTGCTCTGCCTCGTCCAGGTCGCCGTCACGCCCCCGCAGGGCGGGGATCCGACGATCCTGCTGATCGACTCGCTCACCGACGTCGAGGTTGCCCCGCTGGCCGAGCTGCTCGCCGACCCGGAGATCGAGATCGTGTTGCACGCCGGGCGCCAGGACGTGGCCATCCTGCGCCGCGCCTGGCAGACCGAGGTCAACAACATCTTCGACACCCAGATCGCCGCGGGGTTCAGCGGGCAGGGCGCGCAGACCGGCTACGGCAACCTGCTCGGGGCCGTGCTCGGCCGTCGCGTCGGTAAGACGGCCAGCTACACCAAGTGGGACACGCGCCCGCTGACCAGCGAGCAGCTCGGCTACGCGGCCGAGGATGTCGCGCATCTGATGGAGCTCGCCGATGAGCTGCAGAGCCGCCTGGCCGAGCGCGGCCGGCTGGAGTGGGCCCGGGAGGAGTGCCGGCGGCTGGAGTCGGCGACCGACGAGCGCGACCCGCTGGCGGCCTGGGAGCGCCTGCCCCGGGTGGGACAGCTCGATCCGCGCTCGCGGGCGGTCGCGCGCGAGCTGGCCGCCTGGCGCGAGCGCACCGCCTCCAGCCAGGACCGTCCCGTCGGCTCGATCCTCGCCGACCCGGCCCTGGTCGAGCTGGCCAAGCGCCATCCCACCAGCGTCCAGGGCCTGGAGCAGATCCGTGGCCTGCACCCACCGACGGTCAAGCGCCGCGGCCAGGCCATCCTGGAGGCGATCGGCCGCGGCATGGAGGCCGAGCCGATCCCGCGCGAGGAGGCGCGCGGCCGCTCCGAGCCCGGGGATGCGCCGCTGATCGCCCTGGCCGAGGCGCTGCTGCGGGCGCGCTCGCTGGAGGCCAAGCTCGCCTACGAGCTGATCGCCTCGCGCGCTGAGCTGGAGCAGATCGTGGCCGCCGCGCGGCGTCAGGAGCCCGAGCCCGACGTGCGCACGCTCACCGGCTGGCGGCGCGAGCTCGTCGGCGACGATCTGGCCGACCTGCTCAGCGGCCGGGCGGCGATGGCGGTCGGTGCCGACCGCCGGCTCGAGCTCAGGAGGAGCCCGTCTCCAGCATGAGCGACAACGCCGGCGCGCGGTCGAACATCGTCTCCGACAGGGTCCGGGCGATCACGGGCGCGCGCTGGATCCAGCCGAGGTCGAGGTCCTTGAGGTCCAGCGCCGCCGTCGCGTAGACCAGGTGCAGCGTGTGATGCGGCGAGTCGGCCGCGTGCTCGTCGCCCGTGTCGGCGTTGGCGATCGTCCAGCCCAGGCCTTTCAGATGGTCGCGCTCGGCGTGCAGCATCGCCGTCGAGTCGGCAAACCGGCCGGAGCTGATGACCAGCTGCACAGCGCAGTACGCGTTGGCCCCCCGATCACAGCGGCGCACCGAGGTCAACACCCGCGTGCCCGCCACCAGCGGCACACCGGCCAGGGCAGGCGCGCCATGGGACGACGCCTGTCCGCACCCGCCGAGCACGAGCACCCCCACCACCGTCATCAGCGAGATCCCGCCCGGGAGTCGTAACGAGTGCATGCTGGCGAGAATGTAGGAGATGGATCGCCGGAGCCCGGCGGCCCGGGGTCGCGGCCGCCTCGGGGGATGGCAAACTTCTCCCGACGCACCACCCAACTGTGCTTTAGGTTCGGTGTCCGCTGCCGATAATGAGATCTGGACGCGTGGTGCGTGCCAACGACTCAGGAGGAAGACGTGAAGGGGCTTACACGTGGTCTGGCGCTGTCCGCGCTCGCGACCTTGTCACTGGCGGGATCTCTCGTCACTGCCGGACTGGCTCAGGCCGACACCCTGCCCGGGAGCCCACCGAGCCTTCCGGCCTTGGGCACCGTCTCGCTGGACCTGCCGGCCTACGTCGCGCACGAGAACCAGGGCTCGCTGACGATCACGATCCTGCGGACCGGGAGCCTGCTGGAGCCCGAGAAGGTGGGCTACGGCGTCAAGCAGCAGGACGGTCGCGACGGAATCGACTTCACGGCCATTCCCAACACGTACGTGACGATCCCCGCCGGGCAGGCGACCTACAGCTTCCAGGTCCCGATCCTCGACAGCGGCATGAACGGCCCTCCCGTCCACGCCCTCGCCTACCTCTACGGCGGCTATCCGGCACCGGTCGGCGGCAACACCAACTCGATCGTCACGATCCTGCGCGACGATCCGGTCCAGACCCGCGATCCGGCCAACCCGCTGGGGGTTCCGAGTCCGGTCGTCGGCAATCCGATCGCCGGTGCCAAGCTGTACGTCGACCCGGCCTCGCCGGCGGCGGTCGCGGCGGCCGCGCTGAAGGCGAGCAACCCCGCGTGGTCCAACCTGCTGAACGTGATCGCCGACGAGCCCGGCGCGCGCCGGTTCTGGATGTGGAACCTGATGGGCACCGACATCAAGGGCCAGGTGGCCCACTACCTGCAGAACACGCAGCTTCAGGACCCCGGCAGCACCGTGATGCTCTCCAGCTACAACCTGGTCCACGGGCCCTGCGGCTCAACGGCCACCCCGGCGGTCCAGTCCGAATACCAGAACTACATGGACCAGATCGCCCAGGGCATCGGCAACTTCCACGTCATCTACTTCCTGGAGCTCGACTCGCTGATCACCAGCCCGTGCCTGAGCCCGAGCCAGCTTCAGATCCGACTGGCCGAGCTGCGCTACGCGGTGGCCGCGCTGGAGAAGGACCCGCACGTCGTGGTCTACCTGGATGGCGGCGCCGCCGATGCGTTGCCCGTGGCCCGCGACGCCCAGCTACTGCGCGCCGCCGGTGTGGCTCAGGCCCAGGGCTTCTTTTTGAACTCGACGCACTTCGACTGGACGCGGACCGAGCTGGGCTACGGCCAGGCCATCTCCAAGCTGCTCGGGGGAAGCCACTTCATCATCAACACGGGCGAGAACGGTCGCGGCCCGCTGGTCCCGGCCAACCGGGTGCGCAACGGCAACGAGGTGCTGTGCAACCCGCCCGGTCGCGGCCTCGGCCCGCTGAGTGTGGCCAATCAGGTCGCCGAGCCGACCGGCTACCCGGGCGCGGACGGCTTTCTGTGGTTCACCAACCCGGGCGGCAGCGGCGGCCAGTGCGTTCCCGGCGCACCGCCGACCGGCACCTTCTGGCCGGCCTACGCGGTCGGTCTGATCAACCGCCGGGTCGACACCGTGACCGGGCCCGCCTACCGGGCCTCGGACTCGAGCACCGCGGCCAAGGGCCACAAGCGCCGCAAGCACGGCACGGCGCGCCGCAAGCACGGCACGGCGCGCCGCAAGCGTCACCACCGCTGACGCTCAGGAGTCCTGCGGGGGCAGCGCGCTCGCGTCCCAGGACGCGAGCGCGGCCGCCAGCGCCGGCCCGGTGAGGCCGGCCCCCAGGCAGGCGAGCAGCGCCATCCGCGCGCCGGCCGCCGACAGGAACGGGACCGGGATCGCCCCGGAATCGCGCAGGTCAGGTTCTGAGCCCTCAAAGCCATAGGTTGAGAACAGCATCTGGGCGCGCTCGGGACGGCCGGTGAGCAGCACGGGAACCGATGCCTCCCGGATGGCGGCGAGGATTCCCGGCGTCACGTGACCCGCTCCGAAGCAGACCACGACGGCGCCGTCGCAGTCGCGCAGCGCGTTGCGCAGCAGCGATCCGTCGTCGCCCAGCGCGCAGGTGATGATCGGCACGCGGCCGTCGAGCGTCTCCGGTGACAGCGGGGTCCGGGGCAGCGGCCGGGCGCCGAGCCAGATGCGCCCCTCGACGACCCGCCCGAGCGGCCCGGTGGCCGGGCTGCCGAACGCGTTGGGGGCTGTGCTGTCGACCTTGCGGGCGGTGGTCGCGGCGTGGATCTCGCCCCCGAACACGACCACGGCGCCGAGACCCTCGGCGACCCGCGCCCCGGCGACGGCGACGGCGTCGAGCAGGTTGGCCGGGCCGTCGGCGCCGGGCCGGCTGGCCGGGCGGTTGGCCCCGGTGAGCACGATCGGGGCGGCAGCGCCATGCAGCAGCGCGGCCAGCACGGCCAGCTCCTCGAGCGTGTCGGTTCCGGTGGTGATGACCACCCCCGTCCCCTGCGCGGCGACCGCGACGGCGCGCCGGACCAGACGCAGCGCTTCGGGCTGGGTGATCTGCGGGCCCGGTCGCGAGAGCACGTTCTCGGCCGCCAGCTCGGGCACCGCGGCCAGCGGCGGGACGGCCTCGATCAGTCCCGCGGCGTCGAGCGCCGGCACCGCCCGCGCGCCGCTCATGGCGATCGTGCCGCCGGCGGCGATCAATCGCACCGGCCGCACCAGCGCACGCAGGACGTTCTCCATCTGCGAGGCACCCTAGCGCTGGTCCTGCGCGCGGCCGAGCGCCCGCGGCCGAGAGCTAACCTTCCCCGCCATGCCGACCGCCGCCGAACTGCTCAAAGATCCCGAGCTCCTTGCCACCGAGTGGAACCTCGACCCGCTCGTCGACGGAGACACCGAGCACGGCGTCGGCCGCCTGCTCGATGCGGCGACCGAGCGCGCCGGCGGGCTCGCCTCCCGCTACACGGGGCGCATCGGCGAGCTCGACGCCTCCGGGCTGGCCGAGATGATGCGCGAGCTCGCCGCGCTCTATGACCAGATCGGCAGGGCCGGCTCCTACGCCTCCCTGCGCTTTGCCACCGACAGCGCGGACCCGACCCGGGGCGCGCTGCTGCAGCTTGTCCAGGAGCGCGGGACCGAGGTCGAGACCAAGCTCATCTTCATCGAGCTCGAGTGGGCGGCGGTCGCCGACGAGCCCGCCGAGGCCTTGCTCGCCTCCCCCGAGCTGGCCTTCTGCGCGCACTACCTGCGCAGCGCGCGGCGCTACCGCCCGCACCTGCTCACCGAGCCCGAGGAGAAGATCCTGGCCGAGAAGGCGATCGCCTCCAGCGCCGCCTGGAGCCGCCTGTTCGGGGAGCAGATGGCCGCGGTGCGGGTCACGCTGGACGGCGAGTCGCAGTCGCTCGAGGTCGCGCTCAGCCGCCTGCAGTCCCCCGACCGTGAGCAGCGGCGCACCGCCGCCGAGGCGGTCAGCGAGGCGCTGGCCCCGGGCCTGCGCACCCGCGCCTTCATCTACAACACGCTGCTGCACGACAAGGCCGTCGACGACCGGCTGCGCGCCTACCCGCACTGGCTGGCCAGCCGCAACCTGGCCAACGAGGCCTCCGACGCGTCGGTGATGGCCCTGATCGAGGCCGTGCGCGGGCGCTTTGACATTCCCCAGCGCTGGTACCGGCTCAAGGCGCAGCTGCTTGGGCTCGAGCGGATCGCCGACTATGACCGCGCCGCGCCGGTCCTGCCCCAGGAGGTCACCTTCTCCTACGGGGACGCGCGCGAGATGGTGCTCGACGTCTACTCGGGCTTCTCACCCCAGGCCGGGGCCCTGGCCCGCCGCTTCTTCGACGAGCGCTGGATCGACGCGCCGGTGCGCGAGCACAAGCGCGGCGGCGCGTTCTGCTCCTACACGGTGCCCAGCGTGCACCCGTACGTGATGCTGAACTTCACCGCCCGCCGCCGCGATGTGCTCACCATGGCCCACGAGCTCGGGCACGGGCTGCACGCCGCGCTGGCCCAGCCCCAGGGCGTGTTTCATCAGTCCACGCCGCTGACCCTGGCCGAGACCGCGTCGGTGTTCGGGGAGACGCTCGTGTTCGGACGCCTGCTCGACGGTGCCGACGGCGACCAGGACCGGCTCAGCCTCCTCGCCGAGCGGCTCGACGGCTCGGTGGCCACGGTGTTCCGGCAGATGGCCATGAACCGTTTCGAGCACCTCGTCCACACCCGCCGCCGCTCGGAGGGGGAGCTGTCGGTCGAGCACCTCAACGCCGCCTGGACCGAGTCGCAGGCCGAGCTGTTCGGCGACAGCGTCGAGATGACGGAGGGCTACCACACGTGGTGGAGCTATATCCCGCACTTCATCAACACGCCCGGCTACGTGTACGCCTACTCCTACGGCCAGCTGCTGGCCATGTCGGTCTATCAGCGCTACGTGCAGGAGGGCGAGAGCTTCGTTCCCCGCTACCTCGAGCTGCTGGCCGCCGGCGGCTCCCGCGGGCCGGAGGAGCTGGCCGCGATCGTCGGCATCGACCTCGCCGACCCCGGCTTCTGGGACGCGGGCCTGCAGCTGATCGATGACCAGCTGTCCGCCGCCGAGGAGCTCGCGGCGCGCGCCTAGCCTCGGCGGCTGCGCCGTCCTGGCCTTCGCGCCGGCGCGGTTCTGGCCTCGATCAGCGCCTAGGAGCCTGTCAAAGAAGTCGAGTCGTCCGGTGGGTTTAAGACGATTCGTGGATGGCGATCGCGATCAGGACGGGTGAGCAGACCAGGCAGGTTCAGATGGTTTGCCTGGATGAGTTGGTGCCAGACGATGATGTGCTGCGCCGGGTTGAGCGGCTGGTGTCCTGGGAGCAGGTCCGGGCGACTGCTGAGCCGTTCTATTGCGACTTCGGCCGGCCGGGTGTTGACCCGGTTGTGCTGATCAAGGTGTTTCTTGTTGCGGCGGTTCGAGGGCTCGGGTCGATGCGCGAAACGCTCCGGATCGCGAACGTCGATTTGTCGGTGCGCAGGTTCCTTGGCTATGGGTTGACTGAGGCGTTGCCGCATCACGCGACGTTCAGCTACGCGCAGTGCGTGCGCTTCGCGAACTCGACGGTGTTTGAGCAGCTGTTCACGCAGGTGCTCGCGTCCTGCCGTGACGCGGGTCTGTTGGACGGGTCCAGGCTGATCGTTGACGCGACGCACGTCGAAGCGAACGCGGCGTTGAAGAGCCTTCGTGCTGAGCTAGACGTGATCGACGGCGGCGGTGAGAAGGATGCTGGGAACGAGCCCATCTCCGAGCGTCCGGCGCTCGCGTTGGCGGAGCCCAGGACGGGGCCGACCCCGAAGCGCACGGCGTCGAACGCGACCGCTGTCTCGACGAGCGATCCGGACGCGAAGTTGCGTTACAAGCCGGGTCATCGCCCGCATCTGGTGCATCGCGCGCAGGTCGCGACCGACCCCAAGGCACGGGTGATCGTTGCCGTTTATGCCGAGCGGGCGACTGGGCATGAGGCTGACAGCCTGCCGGTCATCATCGACCGTGCCCGCTGGCTCAGACACAAGGTTGATGAGCTCGTCGCGGACGCCGGCTACGCCTCCAAGAGCGTCTATGAGTCCCTCCAGGACGCTGGGATCACGGCGTTCATCCCGCCGCAGCCGAACATGCGCAAGTCCCAACACGGGCAGGCTGCCCGATCCAGATGCAAATCGCCGGCCGGGGTCGGCGCGGCAGTCGACAGGATCACTCACAGCGAGGGCGCGATCGCGGAGATGAAACGCCACGGCGCCGGCCGCGCCCGGTCCTGCGGGACCGGGAAGTTACAGATCCAGTTGCTGCTCGCAGCGACCGCGATCAACCTCAAGAGACTGATCAAGACAGCAGACGCAGCCAAAAACCCGGCCGCAGGCAACGATCAGGCCCACCAAGCCGAGACCCAGACCCAGACCCAGCTCGCGATCCTCCAAGCGTGTCTTCGCGAACTCGGCCCGATCCCGTCAACCACTTCGACGACAGGCTCCTAGTGGTGCTGGCGGGTGCCGGCGCTGGTCGGCCGGCGGGTGCGGCCGCGCTCCTGCTGGCGGCCCACCACCTGGGCGATCAGCTTGAGGATCTGCTCGATCCCCGTCGCCTTGGCCTCACCGCTGGCGAACGCCTTCTCCCAGTCGGACACCGTTCCCTTGGCGGCCAGCTCGTTGAAGCGGGCGCGCTGGACGTTGAGGGTCACCTTGGCGTCGGAGGGGACGTCCTTGGTGATCTTCGGGCCGGGCAGCTGCACCCGGTAGAGCTGGATGTCGTGGCGGGCCTGCAGCTCGAGTCCGACCACGAGCTTGAGCGGCGCCAGTGCCGGCACCTCGGCCAGGAACCGCGTGACCGCGGTCTCGATCAGCTGCCGGGTGTCGGAGGCGGAGGCCAGGGGGTCGCCTACGGGGTCTTGTTGGTCAGGGAGACGCCGCCGTCGTAGCCGGAGACCTGGACCGACCCGGTGCGGTCGACCGCGGCATGGACGACGGGCTGGCTGGCGGAGCTGATGGCCGTGAAGGCCGCCGCGGCGGCGATCACGACCGCGGCCACGATGGCCAGCAGGCGAGTGTTGATTGCGGTGGGGATGGCAGCTGACATGGGTCGCTCCTGGTCGGGGGCTAGATCTTGTGGCGCTGCAGAAGCTTGCGGCCGATGACCATGCGCTGGATCTCTGACGTGCCCTCGCCGATCAGCAGCAGGGGCGCGTCCCGGTAGATCCGCTCGATCTCGTACTCCTTGGAGTAGCCGTAGCCGCCGTGGATGCGCAGGCACTCCTCGGCGCAGAACCGGCCCGCCTCGGAGGCGAACAGCTTGGCCATGCCGGCCTCGATGTCCGAGCGCTCACCTGCGTCCTTCATGCGCGCGGCCTGGCGGGTCAGCAGCCGCGCTGCCTCGACCTGGGTGGCCATGTCGGCGAGCTTGAACTGGATCGCCTGGTGCTCGGAGATCGGCTTGCCGAACGTCTTGCGCTCCTGGCTGTAGCGCAGCGCGAGCTCGAGCGCGCGGGTGGCCAGGCCGACGCCGCGGGCGGCGACGTTGACGCGGCCGAGCTCGAGCGCGTCCATCATCTGGGAGAAGCCCTTGTTCAGGCCGGCCTCCTCGCCGCCGAGCACGTTGGCGGCCGGGACCCGGTAGCCGTCGAAGACCAGCTCGGTCGACTCCACGCCCTTGTAGCCCATCTTCCTGATCTGGGGCGGGACGTTGAGGCCCTTGTGGTCACCGGTGTTCTCACCGACGCCCGGCTCCTTCTCGCAGATGAAGCAGGTCATGCCCCGGTGGCGCGGCTCGGCGTTGGGATCGGTCCTGACGAGCGTGAAGACCAGCGAGCTGCGCAGGCCGTTGGTGACCCACATCTTGGACCCGTTGATCTCGTAGGTGTCGTCGTCGACCTTCTTGGCGCTCGTCTTGATCGCCTGCACGTCGGAGCCCAGCTCGGGCTCGGACAGGCTGAAGGCGGCGCGCATCTCCCCGGTGGCCATCGCGGGCAGGTACTTCTGCTTCTGCTCCTCGGTGCCGAACTTCATCAGCAGGTAGGAGCCGATGAAGTGGGTGTTGACGATGCCGGAGATGCTGATCCACCCGCGGGAGAGCTCCTCGACGATCATCGCGTAGGTCGTCAGGTCCAGACCCATGCCGCCGTACTCCTCGGGGATCGTGACCCCGAACAGCCCGAGCTCCTTCATCTGCTCCACGATCGGCTCCGGGAAGCTGTCCTCGTGGTCGTAGTGCTCGGCGTTGGGGAGGATCTGCTCGTCGGCGAACTGCCGGACCATCTCGCAGATCGCGCGCTGCTCGTCGGTGATGTCGGAGGTGGCTACGGCCATCGGGTATCGGCGCTCCTGTCGGGGACGTCTTCTGGCGGCCCTTCGAGCATACCTGTGTGCCGGCTTCGTGCCGCTTTGCACGGTTCCGGGGTGGCCGTGTGACGATTCCGTGCCAATCCGGGGACCCCGAGCCTCGGCCCCGCCGGTGATGGCAGGCTCGTTCGAGAGTTAGGTGTCCCACACGCGTATTTCTCTCGAACTTGCCGCCGTGGGCCGACGCCAGAACCAGCAGGTGACGCGCGCGCAACTGCTGGCGATCGGGCTCGGCAGGGACGCGATCACCCATCGGGCCTCGCACGGGATGTTGTTCCGCACTTACCATGCCGTGTTCAGCCTCGTCCCGCCGCCGCTCACCCCCCTCCAGCGCGCCTCAGCCGCCGTTCTTGCCTGCGGCCCCGACGGCGCGCTGGGCGACGGCTCGGCGCTCGCCCTCTGGTGGCCGGGTCGGCCGTGGCCGGACATCCCGACCGTGGTCGGAACGGCGCGGCGAAAGCATCCTGGCATCCGCGTCCGGCAGGTGCGTGGGCTGACTCGGGCCGACGTCCGCGTCCACCACGGCATTCGCGTCACCTCGCCGGCCCGGACCCTGCTCGACTGCGCCCGCGAGCTGGGTGAGCGGACCACGGCGCGGCTGCTCGCCGAGGCGCGTCGCGCGGGGCTCGTCCATCCGGCCTCTCTGAACGACGTCCTGGCCCGGTTCCCGCGTCACCGCGGCCGGGCCACCCTGCTCGCCGTCATCCACGATCCGGCTGCGCGCGCCCGCTCGGAGTTCGAGGTCCTGTTCCCGGAGTTCTGCGCGCGGTACGGGCTGCCGTCACCCGTGATCAACGCGCGCGTGCACGGGCGCGAGCGCGACGCGTACTTCCCTGACCAGCGATTGATCGTCGAGCTCGACGGCTGGGCGTTTCACCAGGACCGGGTCAGCTTCGAGGATGACCGTGAGCGCGACGCGGAGGCGCTGGCGGCGGGTCTGGGGACCTACCGGCTGACCTGGTCGCGCTTCACCGGAACCCCTGAGCGCGAGGCCCAGCGGCTCGCGGCGATCCTGGTCAACCGCGGGTGGTCACCGCCGGCGCGTTCTGCGCCTGGCCCCTGACGCCGTGGGTCCACGGGGAGGCCGGGCGCTGCTGCGGCACGCCGTCGAGCTCGATATCGACGTGCTCGTTGAAGAAGCAGAGGTGATCGCGGACCCGGGTGGCGTCCTCGAGCGGATCGGCGTAGTACCAGACGAGGTCGGCGGCGAGCTCACCGTCGGCGCGGCGGATCGAGTGGTATCCGGCCGTGCCCTTGTACGGGCAGTAGGTCGTCGTCGGCGACGGCTCGAGCGTCGCGGTCACGTCCTCGCGGGGGATGTACCAGCGGGCCGGCAACCCGGTCTCGAACAGGGCCATCGCCCGGGTCGTGTCGGCCAGCGGCTCTCCGTCGAGCGACACGCGGACGTGACGGTCGCTGGCCCGCACGTCGATCCGGTGGTAGGGGTCGCGCGGGTGGCCGGTGATCTCCTCCCCCTCCTCCAGCCAGCGACCCATCCGGTTGAAGTAGAAGGCGACCAGGCCGGCCAGCTTTGCGGGCGCCGACTCGGGAGTCTCGGGGTAGTACCAGGCGCCCGCCTCGACCGTCTCGCCTCCGGCCTGGATGGTGAAGTAGGAGGCCTCGCCCTTCTTGGGACAGCGCGTGTGGCGGTCGCTGGGCCGCAGCACATCGTCGCGCACGTCCTCGCGCGGGAAGTAGTAGATGGGCTGGTGGCCGGCCTCGTGCAGCAGGTAGGCGCGCCGGCTGTCGGCGATCGTCTCGCCGCCCACCTCGACCCTGATGCGCTTGGGCGTCGGCTCGAGGTAGATCACCGAGCCGATCGGGGGCGGCTCGAAGTTGAACTGTCCCGCAGGCTCACGGCCGAAGGGGCCGCTTCCGGTCATCATTCCCATCTCTCTGCGCAGGCTACCGCGCCCGGCCAGCCGTCTGATTCAGCGCAGGACGAGGGTGACCCGGATGCTCGCGGTGGGCTGGGCGGTGAGCGGGCGGGTGGCCAGGGTCCCGGTCAGCCGGTGATGAGGGGCGCGGCCGATCACGGTCAACGCGGCCGCCGAGGCGGCGAGCGTGACGGTCACCGTCCGGTGCCCGCGGATCGAGACGGTGGCCACCGGCCCGCGGGTGAACACGAGCGTGCCGGCCTTGCGGGCGTGCGCCAGCGTGATCGGAACGGTGATGCCGATGCGGGCCCGGCAGGCCCGCGGGCTCGAGCAGCTCAGGCGCACAGCCACCTTCCCGCGGTGCACGATCAGGGTGCGGCCTTTGACCGTCACCCGGCCCTCGTAGGCCGGCGCGGTCCTGAAGGTCCGATCGGCGCCCCGGCTGATGCCCGCGGCGCTCGTGGCCACGAGCCGGTAGTGATAGACGGTGCCCGGCTTGAGCCCGCCGATCCGCGTCTCGAGCGTGAGCGGTCCCGAATCGGTGTGGCCCGAGACCGTGTTCAGGCCGTAGTTCCTGGTCGTCCCCACCTGGAATGAGTAGCTCGTGTCGATCCCGTGCGGGTCGACGATCCCGCCGAGGAAGGCTGAGTTGGGGGTGATGCCCATCGCGCCCCGCGTGGTCGCCGAGGGGGGCGTCCCGGGCGGCGCCGTCGGGGGCGGCGCGGTCACGGTGGCCGTCGTGGCGGGACCGGGCACGGTCGTCGTCGTGGACACGGTGGTCGTGCTGGTCTGCGGCGGGGGTGGGGAGAAGGGCGCCTCGTAGGCACCGATGTCGCAGGCTGCGCCCTGGGGCCGGCTCACGCCGCGGGCGTCAAGGCCCGGGCACACGCCGTTGGTTCCCGCGTCGATCGTCGGCGCGCCCGAGGGCTCGGCGTTCGTCAACACCGTCCCGCCGTTGTTGGCCGGCGGCGAAAGGGTGACCGGGGTGTTCGATAGGTCGCCCTGGGCGCCGCTCAGGCACGAGTTGTCTGACGACAGGTTGTGGCCCATATCGACACCGAGGGGAAACGGGGCCGCGCACTGCGTGCCGCCGCCGTTGGGAGCGGCGATCACCGTGTTCTGGACGCCGCGGCTTGCGGTGGCCAGACCATCAGCACCGAACACCGCGTTCCCGTTGTCCCACAGCGTGTCGTTCACGAGGTCCACCGGGGTTGAGGCCTCGAAGTCCAGTGCACCGCCCCGTGTCCCGGCGTTGTTGGAGAACGTCGTGTCGCTGAGGGTGAGCGGCTGGATGGCCAAGGCCAGGAGCGCGCCACCGCCTGCGGTGTCTGCGCTATTGCCAACGAAGGCGTCGCCGCGGCCGGTCAGCGTCCCGTGGGTCCAGACGATCGCTCCGCCCGCCGTGCCCGAGCTGTTGCCGTCAAACTCGTCACGGTCGAGCTCGTAACTCGTGCCGCTGAGGGCCATCGCGCCGCCACCGGACCCTGTGCTTCCGGTCCGAGCCCGGTTCTCGCTGAAGGTGCTGTCGGCGATCACTGCGCTTGAGCTGGCGGCGTCGGTGATCGCCCCGCCCTCGTAGGCACCCCGGTTGCCGCCCGAGTAGGAGCCCAGTCCATTCTCCACGCCGAAGGTGTTCCCAGTGATTGTGAGCGGTCCGCTGCTGCTGTTGGCGATCGCACCTCCGTCATACGCGGCCGTGTTGCTGGTGAAGGTGGTGTTGCGGACCGTCAGCGCGCCGGATCCAGCCTGGCGGATGGCGCCGCCGGAACCGAACGGTGCCACGTCATTGGTGAAGATGTCGCTGTTCAGGTTCAGCGTGCCGTCGCTGTAGATGGCGCCGCCATCGGAGTTTCCCGAGGAGTTCGGTGAAGGCTGACCGCCGGTTACCGTGACGCCGGTCAGGGTCAGCGACGCCCCCGGGTCGACCGCGAAGGCCCGGTCCTTCTGGTTGGCATCGATGGTCGTGCCGCCCGCGCCGCCGCCGGCGATGGTCAGCGTCGTCGAACCGGTGACATCGAGGTCGCCGTTGGTTGGATCGTCAGCACTCGTCGCTGTGGACGTGAGTGTGTAGGTCTGCGGCGACGGAAGGGAAAACGTGATCGTGTTGGCTCCCCCGGCCGCGTCGGCTGCGATGACGGCATCGCGCAGCGAGCAGGTCGAGGCAGAGGTCGCGCAGCCACCCGAGTGGATCGAGTCCACCGTGGTGTTGACGGTGAACGTGGCGGCGCTGGCCACCCCGCAGAAGGACAACAGCAGGAGCGCGCCCAGACAGGCGGCCAGGATCATTCGTCGCACGACGGTGCTCGTTCCTCGCGTAGAGATGTTTCGATCCCCGCCCCCGGCAATCGGGCCCCACCGGGACGATACGCGACGGCGGACCGGAACGCGGCGGTCCGTCCCGGACTGGGAAACTGGGCCCGGCCATGAACTTCGCTCGAGACGTGGTCGACGCCGCCCCCGCCGGGGACCTCGCCCTGGTCGAGCTCAGCCGCGAGGGCCGGCGGCGGGAGTGGAGCTTCGGCGAGGTGGCCGATCGCTCGAGCCGGCTGGCCGGAGCGCTGGCCGCCCACGGGGTCACGAAGGGCGACGTGGTCATGACGCTGATCGGCAACCGGCCCGAATGGGTGCTGACGATGGTGGCCTGCTTCCGGCTCGGGGCGGTCGCCCTGCCCGCCAATGAGCAGCTGCGGGCCAAGGATCTACGCCAGCGGATCGAGGCCGCCCACCCCAAGCTGATCGTCGCCGACGAGCGCAACAGCAACGAGCTCGCTGCCGCCCGGCCGGACGGCAAGACGCTGTTCGTCCCCGACGAGACGCTGTGGACGAGCCACCCCCCGGCCCCGGCGGTCGAGCTCAGCGAGAGCGATCCGTGCCTGATCACCTTCACCAGCGGCACCACGGGTGAGGCCAAGGGCGTCGTGCACGGGCAGCGCTACCTGCCCGGACAGTCGCTGCAGGCCACGCAATGGCTCGACGCCCGGCGCGGCGACCTGATCTGGTGCACGGCGGCCAGCGGCTGGTCCAAGTCAGCCCGCAATGTGTTCATCGCCCCGTGGCTCAACGGGGCCGCAGCGCTGCTGCACGACGCCCGCTTCGATCCTGCCCAGCGGCTCGAGATCCTCGCCGCCGAGGACGTCGCCGTGCTGTGCATGGCCCCGACCGAGTACCGGGTCATCGCCAAGCGCGCGCAGCTACGGCCGGTCCCCGGGCTGCGCGGTCTCGTCGCGGCCGGCGAGGCGCTCAACCCCGAGGTGCTGCGCGCCTTCCGCGAGGCCACGGGCCTTGAGATCCGCGATGGCTACGGTCAGACCGAGACCGGCCAGCTCACCGGAGTCCCCGCCGGCGGCGAGGTGCGACCCGGCTCGATGGGGCGGCCGCTGCCCGGGATCGCCCTCGAGGTCTCAGACGACGGTGAGCTCGTCCTGCGCGAACCCAGCACCGATCCGACCTTCTTCGTCGGCTACCTGGACGGCACGCCCGCCCCGGTGTCGGAGCCATGGCGCACCGGCGACCGGGTACGCGAGGACGACGACGGCTACCTGTACTTCGAGGGCCGGACCGACGATGTGATCATCTCCTCCGGCTACCGGATCGGGCCGTTCGAGGTCGAGTCCGCGCTCGTCTCCCACGCCGCCGTCGCCGAGGCCGCGGTGGTCGCCGCCCCCGACGACGAACGCGGCTCGGTCGTGCGGGCGGTCGTCGTGCTGCGCGACGGCCATCAGCCCAGTGACGCGCTCGCATCCGAGCTGCAGGAGCACGTCCGCCACGAGACCGCGCCCTACAAGTACCCGCGGATCGTCGACTTCGCCGACGAACTGCCCAAGACGGCCAGCGGCAAGGTGCAGCGCGCCCTGCTGCGCCGGCGCTGACGGTTACTACCCTCGCAGCCATGAACCGTCCGGCGATCGGCATCTGCACTCCCCAGACCGAGGCTTCCTGGGGCCTGTGGACACTGCCCGCGGCGCTGCTGCCGCTCAACTACGTCGAGGCCGTGCAGGCGGCCGGCGGGATGGCGGTCCTGATCCCCCCCGACCCGGCCCTGATCGAGAACCCCGATGAGATCCTCGACCATCTCGACGGGCTGATCCTGGCCGGGGGCAACGACATGGATCCCGACTGCTACGGCGCCGAGCGCCATCCGGCCACGGCCGGTCTGGTCCCCCTGCGCGACCGGACCGAGCTCGCCCTGGCCCGACGCGCCATCCAGCGCGACCTGCCCCTGCTCGGGATCTGCCGCGGCATGCAGGTGATCAACGTCGCGTTGGGCGGCACGCTGCACCAGCACGTGCCCGACCTCGTCGGCCACGAGGAGCACCGCCGTGTCCCCGGCAGCTTCACCGGCGCCGACCACGACGTCGTGCTCGAGCCGGGATCGCTGGCGGCGCGCGCCGCCGGTGAGGAGCAGCACTCCACCAAATCGCACCATCACCAGGCCGTCGACGTGATCGGGGACGGGCTCACCGTCACCGGCCGATCGGCACTGGACGAGATCGTGGAGACGATCGAGATCCCCGACCGCCGCTTCGTCCTCGGTGTCCAGTGGCACCCCGAGGCCGACGAGCACAGCCGGGTCATCGCCTCGCTGGTCGACGCCGCGCGCGCGGCCCAGCACGAGCCGGACGCGGCGGGCCAGACCGACACCCGCGCCACGGGCCGCCCCCAGGCCGCAGGCCCGGCCGAGGGTCAGCGGACGGCGATCGGCTCGTCGTAGCCGGCCGCCCGAACCGCGGCCACCACCTGGGCCGCGTGCCCGGCCCCACGGGTTTCGAACACGAGTTGCACCGCGCTCTCACGCACGTGCAGGTCAAAGCCCTCGCGGATGTGCTCGACATCGACGAGATTGGCGCCGCGCTCGCCGATCAGGGCCAGCAGCTGCGCGAGTGATCCGGGCCGGTCGGGTAGGCGGGCCAGCAGCACCGCACGGCGCCCGGCCTGGCTCTCGTGGCGGCGCGCGATGTCGCCGAGCAGCCCGGGATCGACGTTGCCGCCGGACAGGATCACCGCGGTCGTGCCGGTGCCGGTCCCGGTGAGCTGGCCGGCCATCAGGGCGGCCACGCCGACCGCACCGGCGCCCTCGACGACGAGCTTGGCCCGCTCGAGCAGGTAGACCATCGCCTCGGCCGTCGCGTCCTCGCCGACCACGAGCACGCGGTCGACCCAGCGCTCGATCAGCGCGAGGGTCAGGGTCCCGGGCCGCTTGACCGCGATCCCGTCGGCGATGGTCAGCGCGGAACCGACCGCGATCGGCTCACCGGCAGCCAGCGAGGCCGGGAAGGGAGCGCAGCCCTCGACCTGCACGCCGATCACCTCGACCTCGGGGCGCGCAGCCTTGATCGCGATCGCCGTCCCCGAGAGCAGGCCGCCCCCGCCCAGGGGCACAACCACCCGCTCCAGATCGGGGACCTGGTCAAGCAGCTCCAGGCCGACGCTGCCCTGGCCGGCGATCACCTCGGGATCGTTGAAGGGGTGCACGAACGTCAGCCCCCGCTCGGCCGCGCGCGCGTGGGCGGCGGCGAGCGAGTCGTCCACGGTCGCGCCGACGAGGTGCACCTCGGCGCCGAGGGCCGTCGCCCCCTCGGCTTTGGTCATCGACGCGGCGGCGGGCATGACCACCTCGCAGTGGATCCCGCGGGCCCGGGCCGCGTAGGCGACAGCCTGGGCGTGGTTGCCCGCGCTGCCGGCGATCACGCCGCGGCGGCACTCGTCGTCGCGCAGCGAGGCGAGCTTGGCCAACGCCCCGCGGATCTTAAAGGAGCCGGTCCGCTGCAGGCTCTCGGCCTTGAGCGCGACCGTGATCCCGGTCATCTCGCTCAGCGTCTGGGAGCTCAGCACCGGGGTCTCGCGCACGACGCCGCGCAGCGCCCGCGCGGCGCGGGCGACGTCGTCGGCGGTGACCGCCGCGGTGCGGTCGGGGGCGTCAGCCCCCAAGCGCGACCACCGCGTCCATCTCGACCTGGGCCCCGCGGGGCAGGGCGCTGACCCCGATGGCGACCCGAGCCGGGGGCTCTGACTCAAAGAACGACGAGTAGACCTCGTTGACCGACGCGAACGCGGTCATGTCGGTCATGTAGATGGTCAGCTTGATCGCGTTGCCGAGCGTCGTGCCCGCGGCCTGGCACACCGCGGCCAGGTTCTCCAGACACCGGCCGGCCTGGTCGGCTGGGGTGGCACCGACCATCTCGCCGGTTCGGGGATCGAGCGGGATCTGGCCCGAGCAGAAGAGCAGGCCGGAGGCCTTGACGGCATGCACGTAGGGGCCGACGGCCTCGGGGGCATCGGGCGCATTGACGATCTCGCGGCGGTCTGACACGGGCTCACTCCTTGAGGCTGGACGAGGTGCTCAACGCCCAAGCCTATTGCGCGTCCGCCCGCACGCGAACCCGGGCGCGGGCGGCCGATCACGTTCTAACGTGCAGGCGATGGCCAATCGACTTGCCGGCGAGACCTCGCCGTACCTGCTCCAGCACAAGGACAACCCCGTCGATTGGTATCCGTGGGGCGAGGAGGCGCTGCGCCGCGCCCGCGCAGAGCAGCGACCGTTGCTGGTCTCGATCGGGTACTCGGCCTGCCATTGGTGTCACGTGATGGAGCGCGAGTCCTTCGAGGACCCCGAGATCGCCGCCTATATGAACGCGTCGTTCGTGTGCATCAAGGTCGACCGCGAGGAGCGCCCCGACGTCGACGCAGCGTGCATGGAGGCCTGCCAGGCGATGACCGGCCAGGGGGGCTGGCCGCTGAACGCGTTCCTCACCCCCGATCAGGCCCCGTTCTACGTGGGGACCTACTTCCCGCCGGAGTCGCGCCACGGCCTGCCGAGCTGGCGCGCGGTGCTCGAGGCGGTCGCGCGGGCCTGGGAGACCCAGCGCGAGGAGGTGCAGCAGTCAAGCCTGGCGGTGGTCAAGGCGATCGGCGCCAGCGCCCGGCTGCGGGCGGGGACCGAGCCGATCGATCCGGCCCTCCTGGACCAGGCGGTGGAGGGCCTGCGCGGCAGCTTTGACCGCGCCCACGGGGGCTTTGCCCACGCCCCCAAGTTCCCGATGGGATCGGTGATCGAGTTCCTGCTCGGACGCGGGGAGACGACGATGTCGCTCGGGACGCTGCGCGCGATGGCCTGCGGCGGGATCTACGACCAGGTCGGCGGCGGCTTTGCCCGCTACGCCGTCGACGCCACCTGGACGGTCCCGCACTTCGAGAAGATGCTCTACGACAACGCGCTGCTGGCCCGGGCCTACCTGCACGGCTACCAGGTCAGCGGCGACACCTCGCTGCGGCGCACCTGCGAGGAGACGCTGGACTGGGCCCTGCGTGAGATGCGCGGGCCCGAGGGGGGCTTCTACGCCGCCCTGGACGCGGACTCCGAAGGGGTCGAGGGACGCTTCTACGTGTGGACGCTGCCGCAGCTGCGCGAGGCGCTCGGTGACCACGCCGACGCGGCCATCGCCTGGTTCGGCACCAGCGAGCAGGGCAACTTCGAAGGGGCCAACGTCCTGGAGGCGCGCGGTCCCGAGCCCGCCCCGGAGGTTCGCGAGCAGATCCGCCGCCGGCTGCTGGCCGTCCGCGCTCAGCGGGTGCGTCCCGGCACCGACGACAAGCGGCTGTGCGCCTGGAACGCGCTGATGATTCACGCGCTGGCCGAGGCCGGCGCCGCGCTGTCGCGCACCGCGTACGTCGACGCCGCGCGCACCGCCGCGGACTTCGTCCTTGACCGGATGCGCGACGCCGACGGCGGGCTGCTGCGCACCTACAAGGACGGCGAGGCCAAGATCGAGGCCTACCTGGAGGATCACGCCTTCCTGCTGCAGGCGCTGCTGGCCCTGTATGAGGCGACCTTTGAGCCGCGCTGGTTCAGCGAGGCGCAGGCGCTGGCCGACACAATCATCGACCGGTTCGCCGACCCCGAGCACGGCGGCTTCTTCACCACGCGGGCGGACCGCCCGCTCGGCTTGACGCGACGCAAGGACCTGGAGGACTCGCCGATCCCGTCGGGCAACTCGGCCGCCGCGCTGGGGCTGCTGCGCCTGGGCCGGATGACGGGGGATCCACGTCACGCGACGGCCGCGCAGCGCGGCCTGGAGCTGCTCGCGCCGCTGGCCGCGCGACACCCCCTCGCCTTCGGGCATGCCCTGCAGGCCCTGGACCTGGCCCTCTCCCCCGGGCGCGAGGTGGCGATCGCCGGCCAGGGACCGGCCGCCGACGCGCTGGCCGGCGTCGTGCGCAGCGCCTTCGCGCCGCGCGTCGTGCTCGCGGGCGGCCCGCCGGAGGGGATCACGCTGTTGGACGGCCGCTTCCCGGTGAACGGGCACCCGGCCGCCTACGTGTGCGAGCACTTCACCTGCCAGGCGCCGGTGACCACGCCGCAGGCGCTGGCCACGGCGCTGGGTCAGGCCGACCGCTGACGGACGGCTACCGGGCCAGGACACGCCGGCCGCTGAGGGCCGGCGACCGGGCCGCCACCCGGCGTCGCGGCCCGTACTCTGTCCCCGATGTCGAGCCCGCGGGAACCGACCGGCACGCCCGCCCGCCCGGCGTGGTCCTATCCACCCCCGCCGCGCAGCGAGCCGATGTGGCCGGCGCTGGCCACTGTGCTGTTCGCCATCGCGCTGCAGCTGCTGCTGCCCAAGCGCCTGACGGCCGGACCGCCCTGGCTGCTGCCGGCCCTGGAAGCTGCGCTGCTCGTGGGACTCGCGATGGCCTCCCCGCGCAGGGTCGAGCACGAGCACCGGGCGCGGCGGCTGACCGCGGTGACGCTGACGGCGGTGGTCAGCGTGGCCAACATCGTCTCGCTGGCCCTGCTCAGCCACGAGCTGCTGCACCACGGAGCCCGCAACGGCCGCGAGCTGATCATCTCCGGGGCCCTGATCTGGATCACCAACGTGCTCATCTTCGGCCTGTGGTACTGGGAGACGGATCGGGGTGGACCGGGACGACGAGCCGCGGGCGAGGACGGGCCGCCGGATCTCCTGTTCCCGCAGATGAGCGATGATCGGATCGAGCCCGTCGGCTGGCGTCCGCAGTTCATCGACTACCTGTACGTATCCCTGACCAACGCGCTCGCGCTGAGCCCGACCGACACGATGCCGCTGACCCCGACGGCCAAGAGCATCATGGGGCTGCAGTCGCTCGTCTCGCTGGTCACGATCGGCCTGGTGGTCGCCCGGGCGGTCAACATCCTGCAATGAGCGCCGGCCGCCGGGTCGCCGGTGACGGCGCGCGGTCAGGCGGCCGGGTAGCCGGCCCCGGGCACCTCGACCTCGCACACGAGCAGCCGGCCCGAGCCGGCGCCCCGCTCCAGGGCGGCCATCCCGTGCCACTGGCGCGCGGCGATGTATAGGCTCGAGCGCTGCGGACCGCCGAGCATGCAGGCAAAGCAGCCCCGGTCGGCGGTCACCCTCTGCAGCACCTCTCCCCCCTCGGCCACCCGCACGCAGTGCCCATGGGGCACGTCGGCGTACCAGACCGCCCGCTCGGCGTCGATGCAGATCCCGTCGGGCGGATCCTCCCCGAGGGCGGCCCACACGCGGCGCCCGGACAGTCCGCCGTCAGGGTCGATGTCGAAGGCGGAGAGCCGGCAGGCGTGGGACTCGGCGACGATCAGGGTGGCGCCGTCGGGCGTGATCGCCATCCCGTTGCCGAAGGCGATCCCGTCGGCCACCGTCCGCGCAGCGCCCTCGGACACGAGGGCGATCGTGCCGGGCGCCGGGGCGCCGCCGGCGCGGGGATCGAAGCCCCCGCCGTTCACATAGATCCGTCCGAGCGCGTCGATCACAATCTCGTTGCCGGGCGGGAACGGCCCCAGCCCTGACAGGTCGGCCCACCGTGACAGCGTCCCGTCGGCGTCGACACTCAGCACCGCCCGGTCGGCGGCCGAGACGACGAGCAGGCGTCCGTCGGGCAGCCAGTCGATCGAGAACGGGAACGACTCGACGCGGGCGATCGGCTCCGCCTCGCCGTCCGGGGCGACGGCGAGGATCGTGCGGGCCGCCCAGTCGCACAGCCACAGGCGGCCGTCGTGCCAGCGCGTCGACTCGGGGAAGGAGAGGCCGTCAAGGACGACAGCCGGATCGGGCGTCATGTCCTGAAGACCGACCGGCCCGGGGGAAGTCATCGTTCCTTTAGACGATCTCGCCCAGACCCGCCGGCGCGAGCCGCGTGCCCCGGCTCCACAGCGGCGCCAGCAGCTGCGCGGCCAGCGGCATCGCCAGCACGAGATAGAAGCCGGCCAGCACCGTCCAGACCAGCGCGGGCGGGGCCAGGTGGGCGAGCCGGTGGTAGTAGCGCAGCGACACGACGACCCCGAACCCGACCGTGAGCGCCGACCACGCAACGGTGGCGAACCCGTAGCCGAGCAGGTGCCGCGCCCCGACCTCCGGCCTGCCGTGTCCGGCGATCCAGCCGGCCAGAGCCCGTGAGGATCGCCGGCGCAGACCCGGCTCGCGCAACAGATCGACGAGCACGTGGTAGCCATCGCGCTCGAGCAGCGGGTTGAGGTTGAACAGCGCCCCGACATAGCCGCCGAAGGCGACCTGGAAGAGGACATCGCGCACGCTGCCCGGTTCGGCCACCCAGCACATCAGCGCGAAGGTCCCGCCGACGATCAGATCCGACGCCGGGCCGGCCAGGCTGATCCCCATCCGCCGCCGGCGGGGCTCAAACCAGGCGTCCGTGGTGTCCACGAACACGTAGGGGAAGACGAGCGCGAGCTTGAAGCCGGCCCGCGAGACCGGCCGGCCAAAGGACTCCGCGGTCAGCCCGTGGGCGAGCTCGTGGCCGAGCACGAGCAGGAAGCGGCCGACGACGAACACGAGCGCGCCGAGCCCGAGGCGCTGGGCGACGACGAACGGCGTGCCGTAACGCAGCGCGATCAGGCCCCCGAAGGCGACCAGCCCGGCTACGGCCAGCGCGCTGAGCAGGATCTGCGCCACCGGCGTGAAGAGCAGGTAGCCGCCGTGCCGGTAGACCCAGGCCACGGCCTGCGGCACGCCGGGCAGCTCGCGCTCGCGCGGGGTCAGCGCCCGGGTCAGCCAGGGCAGCCGGGACGGGGCCTCGGGGGCGCCCTGCACGCCGAACAGCATCCCGCGGTCGGCCAGCTCGGCCAGCAGCCGGGCCAGCCGACGCGGACCGTCGGGTCCGGCTCGCCGGGTCGCCTCACCGACGAGCTCGACGAGCTCGTGCTCACCGTCGAGCAGCGGCAGCAGTTCGGCCTCCGGTTCGGCCAGCCGCACGAACATGGACGAGCGGTGGTCCTTGAGGATCCAGCGGTCCTCCCCCTCCCCGGCGTCCCGTCGCTTCAGCGACCAGCCGGAGCGCAGGCGCGGCTTCTGGGCCGACTGGCCGGCCAGACGCGTGCGGCGCACCACGGGACGGTCGATGACCAGGCTGATCCCGGCCGGCACGGTCATCGTGCGGTTGGCCGCGGCCGGATCGTCACGCTCGGCCACCTGCAGGCGGCAGTCACCGAGCTCGATCGTCGTCCCGGCGGCGAGGGCGCGGCGCCCGTCGATCCTGCGGCCGTCGACGAAGGTCCCGTAGGTCGAACCGATGTCCTCGATCGTGGCCCCCGGTCCGCCGGCCTCGATCCGGGCGTGGAGGCGTGAGACGCTGGGGTCCTCGAGCCGCAGCTCACACGCGGGGGCGCGGCCGATGACCAGGGCGCGGTCGAGCGGGACCCGGTCGCCGCCCGGCAGCACGAGGTCGAGATGGCGGGCCCCGTCGTAGGGCGTGCCACAGGCACGGCACCGGCTTGTGGAGTGATCACGCTGGCGGTGGCAGACCGGGCAGAGCATTCCGGCGTGCAACGGTGGCAGACTCCGGGCGGTCATGGAAGAGGTGCTCAAGCGGGTCGGGCGGTACGACCTCCTGGAGGTGATCGGACGCGGCGGTGCCGCCGTCGTCTATCTCGCGCGCCAGCGCGACCTGCAGCGACCGGTTGCGCTCAAAGAGCTGGCGCCGTATCAGGCCGCCGATACGAGCTTCGCCGGGCGCTTCGTGGAGGAGTCGCGGCTGGCCGGGCAGATGAACCACGCCAACGTGGTCACCGTCCACGAGTACTTCGTCGAGGCCGAGGTGCCGTACATCGCGATGGAGTTCCTGCCCAACGGATCGCTGCGGACCTACATCGGCGAGCTCTCCCTGGCGCAGATCGCCGGTGTGCTGGAGGGCGTTCTGGCCGGCCTCTCGCACGGTGAGGAGCACGGTGTCGTGCATCGCGACCTCAAGCCCGAGAACCTGCTCGTGACCGCCGACGGGCGGGTCAAGATCGCCGACTTCGGCGTGGCGCGCGCCTACAACCAGGCCCAGACCCGCGCCGTGGTGACGATGGCGGGAACGACGATCGGCACGCCGACCTACATGTCCCCCGAGCAGGCGCTGGGCAACGAACTGACCGCGTCGACGGACCTGTACTCGCTGGGCGTCGTCGCCTGGGAGCTGCTCACCGGGCGCGTCCCCTTCGAGGATCAGGACAACCCGGTCGCGGTCCTCTACCGCCACGTCCACGAGCCGGTCCCTCCCGCCCGCGACTTCGTGCCCGACCTGGACCCGCGGATCGACGCATGGCTGACCCGGATGCTGGCCAAGGCGCCCGAGGAGCGCTTTCAGTCCGCCGAAGAGGCCTGGTTCGAGCTCGAGGAGGTCGTGCTCGAGCTGATCGGCCCGCGCTGGCGGCGCGAAGCCCGTCTGGCCGTCGGCGAGGACCACAGCCGGCGTGACGATGCGACGCTCACGCCGGCCGAGTTCCGCAGCCTGATCGAACCGGCCGACGGTGATGGCGACGACGACGCCCCCGACACGCAGACGCCGGCCCCGGCAGACCCAGCGCCGGGCCCGGCACGGACCGAGGATGGGCTGCCCACGGCGGCCGCGGCCGACGTGACCGTCGCGCCCCAGCCCCGGCCGCGCAGGCACACGACCATGTTCCGCATCGCCCGCCGTCATCACGACGGCCCCGACCCCGGCGGGTCTGAGGACACACCGGGCCACTGGCGTGCGGCGATGATCGCGATCGGGCTGGCGATGATCGGAGCGGCGGCGCTCGGCTTCGTGCTCTCGAGCTCCGGCCACCCGGCGCCCCGACCGCGGACCACCACGACCCAGAGCTCGACCACCCCGAGCGGGCCGACCACGGCCGAGATCCTGGCCGCGGACACGAAGCTGGCCAGGATCGCCGAGCGGGTCGGGGTCAGCCGCACCCGCCTGCTGGTCGCCTACAACTCGTTCGGCAAGACCCCGGCCAAGCAGGCCCAATACGCCACGGAGATCTCCCGGCTGTACGCCGGCGGCGCGACGCAGGTCACCCGCTACGGCGCCCAGACGCCGCACGCCAAGCCGCTGGCCGCTCAGTTCCACACCCTGTCGCGCGACTACGCGCAGATCGCCGACGCCGCGCGCCGCTACCGCCCGACGGCGTACAACAAGGCCAACCAGGCGGTCGCTCGCGACGAGCACGCCCTCCAGAGGCTCGTGACCAGGCTCTAAGCCGGCCGCGAGCGGGTATCGCCACGTCGATACCTTCGGCTGCTTCCGCTCGCAGCAGACCCAATTGATACTTCACCTGCGCTCGTCGGGAGCGTTCGTCAAATCCATCTGGAGGGTCACACCGTCATGCTCATCAAGGTCACCGCGGAAGAGCTGCACACGCTCTCCGGTCACGTGTCCACCGGCTCCACGCAGATCCAGGACCAGCTGCATCGCATGCAGAGCCAGGTGCTCTCGGTCGTCGGCAGCGAGTGGCAGGGCCA
>DASSZP010000115.1:0-40033 GCA_035713465.1 Solirubrobacteraceae bacterium
GACTGTCCCAGAAGGTCACAACGATGCGCATGCCTTCTCGAGCTCCGAACAGTGCCCCGGCAAAGCCTGGCTGGGAGCGAAACATCGGCACTGAGCGCTCGCGCGCGAACGCCTCATAGGCGGCGGCTCGGCTTTCGTCAATCTGGGTGATCCAGGTTCTAACGATCATGCCGTTGCCAACCTCCTCCCGCGGCCGACGCAAGTGAGCTTGCTCCCGGGGCCCCAGGCGATCGCACGGTGCAGATACTCATCCAGAGTCCGAGTCGTGGTGCGCCGCATCGGCTGCGGCGGCGTAGGTGTCCGCGCCCAGCAGATGCAGTGAGACGTACTGCTCGTCGCCGACCACCCAGCTGTCGTGACCTTCCGGAATGGCGAAGAAGTCGCCCTCGCTCATGATGACTTCCGTCCCGTCTGACATCAGCACCGCGGCTGATCCGGACACGACCATGCCGACGTGGGCGACCTGACAGAGCTCGGTGCCGGCGGTGGGACGGACGTGCTCGCTCCAGCGCCAGCCGGGCTCGTAGATCGCTCTTCCTAGGAGTGTTGGCCCGACCTGGTAGAGCTCGAGGCGACCGCGTTCGAATTCGCGAACCTGATCGGGCTGGCCGGTGCGTAAGATCCTCAGAGCGTCCACCGAAGCGAGTTCTACCGCCGAAACTCGCGCTGGTCTTGGACGCAATTGCGCTATGCCACAGCAATCGCGGGAGCAGGCGAGGTTCCTTCGCCCCGAAGGGCTCTGCGGGGTCGAGGCCCTGCACGCAACCTTCTTCGAGCACCGATACGCGCCCCATGTCCACGAGACGTGGACCGTGGCCCAGGTGCTCGCTGGCGCCCCTCGCTTTGAGCTCGAGGGACGTTGGCACACTGCACCGGCCGGAAGCGTGTTCATCATCCCGCCCGGGGTGGTGCATAACGGTGAGCCGGCCACCGTCGGCGGTTACAGCTATCGGGTCCTGTACCTGGAGCCGCAGGCGCTCCCGGGTTGGTCAGGCGACGCATTGCCATCACCAGGCGAGCGCCGGCCCGTCGTCGTCAGCAACGCGCCCGTCTCAGACGCCCTCACGCTCGCCCACGCAACGCTGCTTGAGCGCAACGCGCGGCTTGAGCAGGGCGAGGTGCTCGCCGCTGCATGGCAACGAATCTCGAAGCTGCTGCGCGAGCTGCCCCAGACCGGCCGGACGAGGCGATCTCCTCATCCGAGGATCCAGTTGGCGCGCGGCTACATCGATGCTCGCTGGCAGGAGGACTTCACCCTTGACGAGCTCGCCTCGGCCGTCGGGCTGAGCCCGTTTCATCTCCTGCGCACCTTCAGGGACCGGGTCGGGATGACGCCGTCCGCCTACCGGCGCGCTCTGCGGGTCAACGCCGCCCAGGGGCTGCTGCGCTCAGGCATGCCTGCCGCGCAGGCTGCGGTGGCGTGCGGCTTCTATGACCAGGCGCACCTCAATCGGCACTTCAAACGCGTGACCGGTGTCACGCCCGGACGATATGTGGCCGCGGCCGATCGCTAGACACCGGTCCCGGGCTGACCCTCGTCCTCTCTCGGGCCTGACCGGGCCGGGGCATGACGACTGAGGAAGTCAGACAGGGCCGCGGTGAAGACCGGCTCGGCCTCGAGGTTGGGCAGATGGCCGGCACCCTCGATCAGGAGCGTGTCTGGGCGCTGAAGGTGGGCGACGATCTCGGCCGTCACCGCCGCGTGGGACCACGGGTCCTCGGAGCCGGTACAGACGAGGGTCGGTAGATCGAGCGCCTTGAGACGCGGCCGATAGTCCGGTCGCTCAGCACGTCCGCGCAAGGCGGCGGCGGCGCCCTGTGCGGGGGCCTGAGCCATCATCCGGTCGACGAAATCCCGGACGGCCGGGGTGGCGCGAGACCCGTAGAGGCCGGTGTGCATGTAGTCGACCAAGACCTGGATGCCGTACCGCTCGACCTGGTCGGCGCGCTCCCGGCGAACCCTCTGCTCCTGCGGCGTCACCGGCTCCGCTGTCGTGGCCACAAGGCCCAGCGCCCACCAGCGGCTGGGATTGGCGGTCGCCAGCTCCATGGCCACCAGACCTCCCATGCTCAGCCCGATGAGCGCGGCATGAGCAACGCCCAGACGATCCAGCAACTCCTCCACATCGCCGGCGTAGTCCGGTAACGCGACGCAACCGGGGGTGACCGGGCTCTCGCCAAAGCCACGGAGATCCGGCGCCACGACTCGGAATCGCGTCGCCAGGCCCCTGACCTGCGGTGACCAGAGAGATCGATCAAACGGATGGCCGTGAAGGAGGACCACGCAGGGCCCGGCGCCAGCGTCGGTACAGGCGAGCGCCACCACCGTCAGCCACCTACGGACGCCGTGCCTAGCGCGGTTCCCCTCAGCTCGGCATTCGGCCCGCGGACCTGTCGGTCCCGGCCTGGACATCCTTCACCCAGGCCGTTTGCCCAGACCACGTCGGAGGCGAGACCGGCGAGTACGGCATCGATCGAGCGAGCGTTGAAGCTGGCGTACAACTGGCGGATGAGCGGTTCCGGATCGGCCGGGAGCGTTTGCGTCACCGTCTGCCTCCTTGTCGTTCGGCTGAATCTGGATGAGTCTGTCGGGGTTGACGATCGAGGTGATCTGGCCGCTGGCTCCGACGGCCACGCTCCTCAATGGGGTCTGCGCGATCTGAACCGACGTCTGTCGGGGCAGGAGGACCGATGCTAGGCTGTCCTTACAGTACTGTCAAGGTAGGCCATCCGCTGCTCGGCCCGGCCGCTGAGCGATCCAGAACGACGAGGACAATCGGCATGAATGCAATGCAGGCCAGCACAAGCTGGGGGGTCGGTGACTACGCACTGATGGCCGAGCGGCTGCGGGATGTGGCCGCCGCACTGGTCGACCTCACGGCGATCACCGGGGCCGACTCAGTGCTCGACTTCGCGTGCGGGACCGGCAACGCGGCCCTGATCGCCGCCGACCACGCCGAGACCGTGGTAGGCGTCGACTACGAGCAGCGCCTGCTCGACATCGCCGCGGCGCGCAGCCGAGCTTCGGGCCGCGCACGGATCAGCTGGATCTGCGCCGATGCGCTATCGCCGCGGGTGCCCGAGCACCGGTTTTCGGTGGTGCTCTCAGCCTTCGGGCTGATGTATGTCCCCGACCACCGTGCGGCGGCGGCGGCTCTGGCGCGGGCGAGCGCCCCCGGCGCGCGGGTCGGGCTCGCAGCGTGGACGCCTGGCAGCTTCATGCCCGCGATGGGTCGTGCCCTCAGTCCCTACCTACCCCTGCCGCCGGGCACCGGCGCACCGCCGAGCCGGTGGGGTGAGGAGGAGGCCCTCACCGAGCTCCTACGCCCCCACGCGATCCAGGTCGGCGTCGCTCGACGCTCGTCGGTGCACCTATCGTTCGCCGACGTCGAAGACGCGCGCCGCTTCCTCATACGAACCGCAGGGCATGTCCTCGTCGAGCGACCGCGTCTGGAGCGAGAGGGACGGTGGGTCGAGCTGGAGCGCGACCTCGACAGGCTCGTGCGCGACCGGAATAACGCCACCGGCGGCGCTGTGCAGATTGAATGCGAGTACCTCCTGGCGCTCGCAGCGGCAGCCGCCACCGACGGCGGCACGGAGGACCTTGCGGCATGCTGACCGTCCGGCGCGCCGAGCCGGAGGACGCAATGGACGTGGCCGGCGTTCACGTTCGAGCCTGGCAACGGGCGTATCGAGGGTTGCTTGACGACCGATACCTCGAGCGTCTGCGGCCCGAGGACCGCGCCGTTCGCTACTCATTCGAGGGCCGACCTGACCAGCCGCTGACGATCGTCGCGGAGGAGCGCGGTCCGGTTCGTGGCTTCGTCACGATCAGCCCGAGCAGGACCGCGACGGGCGCGAGCACCGGCGAGCTTCTTGCGCTGTACGTCGATCCTGAGTCTTGGGGTCAGGGCATCGGCCGAGTGCTGATACTCGAAGCACGCCGGCGGATGGTCGAGCGCGGACACCGGGCCGCGGAGGTGTGGGTACTCGCCGGCAACGAGCGCGCGGAGCGCTTCTACCGCGCCGACGCCTGGGAAGCCGGTAAAGGCCGCCGTCGACGGGAAGCCTGGGGCGTTCTCGCCGACGAGCTCCGCTATCGCCGGCGGCTCGGGTGAGCGATGATCAGCGGGCAGCCACAGGCCCCCCCGAGCGGCCGCCGACCCTCACGAGCCTTACATCACCCGGATCGGCAATGCACGCCGGCGTGGCTGTCGGCGAGCGACAGGCCGCTGCGGTGCCGTTCGATGATCGACCAGAACCGCGAGCAGGTGATGGGATCCTCTCCCTTGACTTCAAGCGTACTTGAGGAGGTCTAATCGTCCCATGCACATCCCCGAACGCATTCGTCGCCGCATCATCGCCCAGGCCCACCACCCCACGGGAGCGCTGGGTCACGTGGAGGGCTGGATCTTCGCGCATCGCCCGTCAAACGTCCGCCGCAACCGATGGGCGGCCGAGCTTCTCGCCGTCAACCCGCACGACCGTGTGCTCGAACTGGGCTGCGGGCCCGGGATCGCCGTTGCGGCGCTGGCCCGTTACGCGACCCGAGGGCTCGTGGTCGGCGTGGATCACTCCGCCGTCGTCCTGGCCCAGGCACGGCGCCGCAACGCCCGCGCCGTCCACGAGGGCCGAGTCCGCCTCGTTCAGGCCCCGGTCGAGCATCTGAAGGTGACGGGCGGGCCGTTCGATGCGGCCCTCGCGGTCAACACGGTCGGGATGTGGCCCGCGCCGGCGTCGCGCCTGCGCGAGATTCGCCGCCTGCTCGCGCCCGATGGCAGGATCGCACTCGTCTCGCAGCCCCGTTGTCCGGGGGCGAACGCCGCAGCGTCGGCCGCGGCCGGCGACCGGCTCGGCGGCCTGCTGGCCGATGCCGGCTTCGTCCTCTCGCACGTCGAGACACTCGACCTTGATCCTCCGGCGGTCTGCGTCCTTGCCCGGCAACCGCACCCGGCCTGAAACCTACGCCGAGGGCCTTGCCGCAGCGCTCGTGCTCGCGACCGATCGTCGTGATGACAGCGAAACCGTCACCCCAGAAGGAGTTGTCCGCCGCGCCGTCCGGCACTCCTCACGGGTTCCGCACCCCCGGACCCGGGCGCGCCCGGGTGCTCATCATCCACGCGCCAGACGGCGGGTTCTCGGACGTCATCAGGAATACGTGATGCCAGGCATCGAACGACAGCGCGGCGCCCCGGCTCGTCTCCAGGGTATGCGCCTTCATGACTACGCCGCTTCCGGCAACTGCTACAAGGTCCGACTTCTGCTCTCGCTGCTGGGCCGCCCTTACGAACGCGTGCCCGTTGACCTCTTCGCCGGGGAGACCCTCACCAGGGACTTCGCCTTGCTCAACCCGGTCCGCGAGACGCCGGTGCTCGAACTTCAGGACGGCACCGTCCTCACCCAGTCCCCAGCGATCCTCTGGTATCTCGCTGAGGACACGAGCTTCCTTCCGGGTCAAGCGCTTGACCGCGCGCAAGTCCTGCAATGGCTGGCGTTTGAGCAGGAGCGAATCATGACCGGGATCGGCGGTGCGCGATTTCGGCTGCTCACCGGCCGCGCCACAGCGAAAGATCCGCTCATGGCAAGCCGGCTAGAACTCGGCCGCGAAGCCCTCAACGTCCTCGACACACGGCTCAGCGAGCACAAATGGCTCGTCGCCGATCGCGCCACGATCGCGGACATCGCTGCTTTCGCGTACGTCAGCCGATCCGAAGACGTCGACCTGAAACTACCGTCGTCATGGCCAGCTGTCTCCGCATGGGTGCAGCGCGTTCGCGGCCTGCCGGCCTTTCTCGACGACTTCGAGGATTACCCACCGAACGCCAGAGCCGGCGCGGGGCCTTCAATCTACGACTGACATGTCTGGATTCCATTCAGCAACCCTTGAGTTGACCACCGACGAGGAGAATGCCAGCGATGAATGAGCTCGTGTGCTCCTGGAGCGGCGGCAAGGAGTCCGCGCTCGCGTTGGAGCTGGCCACCACGGCGGCCGCGCGGCCACGGGCGCTACTGACCATGCTCACCGAGGACGGCGAGCGATCACGCTCGCACGGCCTGCACCGCTCGGTACTCACCGCACAGGCGGCCGCCCTCGGCATCCCGCTGCTCACCGCCGCGACAACATGGGCGAACTACACCACCACATTCGTCCGCGAGCTGACCGCCCTGAGCATCGACGCGAAGGCATGTGTGTTCGGCGACATCGATATCGACGAGCACCGCCGGTGGTGCCAACGCGCCGCCCAAGCTGCCGGGATGACGGCCCTGCACCCCCTCTGGCAGCGGCCGCGGCGAGACCTGCTCGACGAGATGCTGGCGCGCGGGTGGCAGGCGACGATCGTGACCGTCCGAGCGGACGTCCTGGATCCGTCTCTGCTGGGCCGCGTCCTCGACCAAGACCTCATCGCCGAGCTCGAGGCCGCCGGCGTCGACTCTTGCGGCGAGAACGGCGAGTACCACACACTCATCACCGATGGACCGCTGTTCCGCGCCCCGATACCCATCGCCCACCGTGAGCGGCTGCTGCGCAGCGGCTGCTGGTATCTCGATCTCGAAGTCCTCACCGAGGAACCTCGCCCGGCACCCCAGCCGCTCACCTCGATGCCGTGAACGGCCATGGGGATGAGCACCTCGTGCATGAAGCCGCCGGGCCTACGGTTGCGACCGCCGCGACGTTCGTGGATCTGCATGAGGCGGTCGACGTCATTTGCACGACTTCCACCGCGCGAGCGGCGGTGGCATCGATCGTTTCCGGACGTCCGTCCCTTGTGGTCATCGCGACATGTCCTGGATGTGGGCTCTGAGCTGACAGACCATGCGACAAACCCCGAAAGGAGAACTTCATGAGCTCTTCCGCAAACAGGGTCTGGTTGGTGACGGGCGCCAACAGCGGCTTCGGTCGGGCGATCGTGCAGGTTGCCGTCGCCGCCGGAGACGTCGCGGTGGCGGCAGCTAGGGACACGTCAACCCTTGACGATCTCATGGCCGCTCACCCCGGGCAAATCGACCCGATCCAGCTGGACGTCACCGACCAGTCACGGATCGCGACGGTGGTGCGAGATGTGGTCGGTCGCCACGGCCGCATCGACGTACTCGTCAACAACGCCGGGCGCACTCACGTCGGGGCCGTCGAAGAGGACACCGACGCGGATCTGCGCTCATTGTTCGAGGTCCACTTCTTTGGCCCCGCCGCCCTGATTCGCGCGGTGCTGCCCCACATGCGCGAGCGCCGGTCAGGCGCGATCGTGCAAATGTCCAGCATGGGCGGCCAGATGTCCTTTGCCGGCTTCTCCGCATATAGCGCCACCAAGTTCGCGCTGGAGGGCCTCTCTGAGGCACTCGCCGACGAGGTGCGCGCGTTCGGGATCAAAGTGCTGATCGTCGAGCCCGGAGCGTTTCGCACTGGTCTGTTCACCAACAGCAGCCAGAGCGCTCCGAGCGATGTCTACGCCCCCTCAGTCGGGGAGACCCGGAACTACGTGAGCAACGGCGACGGCTCCCAGCCCGGAGACCCGGCAAAGGCCGCCGCCGCGATCCGCACGGCCCTCCTGGCCGACAACACACCCCTGCGACTCCCACTCGGCTCCGACGCCGTCGATGCCGTCGCAGGCCACCTGGACGCCGTCCGGGCCGAACTCGACGCATGGGAAGGCACCGCCCGCGGGACACAGCTCGACTGACGATCCTGCAGCTGCGCGTCTCCAAGCAGCCTCCACGGCTGGGCCCGGTACTGCCCGACACCTGCTCTGACCTGACCGGGACCAGAATATGGGGCGGTGCCGGCTTCCCTCCTCAGCGCGGACACCGGGTGACAGGCGCTATCCCGTGCGACGGCTCGCGGTCGATGTGGGCCGCTGCGGTGCGTCGTTGCGGGTCCCTAGATCGAACAGGTTGGCGATGTCCCTGGCATATTCCTCGATGTCGAGGTTCTTGTCGAACGTCAGCCGAGCGCCCGCGGCATCGATCGCCGCTCTGATTGCGATTGCCGTGGCTCGGGGGTTGAGGTCGGCGCGCAGCTGGCCGGCCGCCTGAAAGTGGGCGAGCAGATCCTCGAGATTGCGCACGGCTTCCTCATGGGCGTCGCCGTCGAAGCGAGGTCCGTCTGGGCTGAGACTGTTGCGGGTGATTTCGAGGAGGGCCATCTTGTGGTTGGGGTGCTCGCGTGTGAACGCGAGGCTGGACTCGATGTAGGCGCGTAACACCTCTGAGCCGGTTGTCGCGGCGAAGATCGGTGGCCACATGTCTTCCTTGGCCTGGTCGACCACGTCTGAGACGACCTGGGCGACCAGCTCGTCCTTTCCGGCGAAGTGGTAGCTGATCAGGCCGCGGCTGATTCCGATCCGCTCGGCGATGCGGCCGAGCGTCGCCTGCGCGTACCCGACCTCGGCGATCGTGTCGATCGCGGCGGCGACGATCTGTGCGCGCCGCGCGGTCTCGATGAACGTTCGCTCCGGCTCGGTTCCTGGCTGCATAGCCAGGACGCTATCAGCGGAGCCAGGAAATGTGTTAGCCTGCCAGGGGTGACGCGCGAGGCAGGGCCCGCGAGCAAGCAGCCTGGAGCCCATGGGCGCCCGTTCGCAAGCCTGCCGGCTGACCCCGGTTCGACCGTCGAGCGCCCCAGCGCAACCGCCGCGCTGGTGGTGGAGCATCTGGGTAAGCGCTTTGGCGAGCGCGTCGCCTTCGAGGACGTGTCGTTCGAGGTTGGCTACGGCGAGGTGTTCGGGTTCCTCGGGCCGAACGGGGCGGGGAAGACGACCACCGTCAGGACGCTGGGCACACTGATCGCGCCGTCTTCGGGGTCGGCGACGGTCGCGGGGGTCCCGCTGAGCGCGGCAAACGGGCCGGCCATCCGCGCGCGGATCTCGATCATGCCCGAGTCCCCGGGGCTGTACCGACGGCTGACCGTGTCGGAGAACCTGCGCTGCTTCGCGAGGCTCTACCAGCTTGACGACATTGACGGGCGGATCGACCGGGCGCTGGGGGCAGTCAACCTGCGCGATCGCGCCGGCGATCCGTGCGGGTCGCTGTCAAAGGGCCTGCGGCAGCGGGTCGCGCTCGCCCGCGCGTTGCTCAACGATCCGGCGGTGCTGTTCTTGGACGAGCCAACGTCCGGGCTTGATCCCGTGGCAGCGCACGACGTGCACGAGTTGATCGTCTCGCTTCGCGAGCGGGGGGTGACGATCTTCCTCACCACCCATCGGCTGGAGGAGGCCGAGCGGCTGTGCCACCGAGTCGCGATCCTGAACACCACGCTACGGCTCGTCGGCCGTCCCGACGAGCTGCGCGAGCGACTGTTCAACCAGGCCCTCGAGATCCGCGTCCGCGGCGCATTGGCCGATCCCGGCTCGGTGTTCGGCGGTCTTCCGGGAGTCGAGGGGTGGAAGCTCTCTGACCCGGGAGGCTATGAGGTATCGGTCTCGGACATGGAGAGGGCCGCCCCCGCAGTCGCACGTGCGCTGGTCGGTGCCGGGGCCGACATCCTCTCGCTCGCCGAGTCACGCCACTCGTTGGAGGACGTCTACCTGCAACTGATCGATGAGGACGTGGAGGCCAAGCGGCGATGAGCTTCAGCTGGACGCGCGTGGCGGCAATCCTCCTCAAGGAGCTCACCGACTACCGTCGCAACCGGTTCGTGATGGTGTTCGCGATGACCATCCTGCCGCTGATCTTCATCGCGGTCCCGACGGTGCAGCTGCTCACCGCGCCCGCCGCGGCCGCCAGCTCCAAGCTGGATGCACGAGTCGGCCTCTCGCTGCTGTACCTGCTGTTTATCCCCGCGATCGTGCCCTCCACCGTGTCGGCCTACTCGGTCATCGGCGAGCGCGAGCAGGGAACGCTCGAGCCGATTCTGATCACCCCGATCCGCGCCGAGGAATTCCTCATCGGCAAAGCGCTCGCGGTCGTCATCCCGACGCTCGTGGTGGCCTACGCGATCTTCGGGATCTTCCTCGGAGTCGCGGCCCTGTTCGCCCATCCGAGCATCAGGTCCGCGGTCTTCGCCGGCTCGCACGTTCCCGTTCAGCTGGTTTTCACACCGTTGCTTGCCGGCTGGTCGATCTGGGTCGGAATCGCGATCTCTGCTCGCTCGTCCGACGTGCGCGTTGCTCAACAGCTGAGTGTGTTCGCCAACATACCCCCGCTGGCGGTCGTGGCGCTGATGAATTTCAACGTGGTCACGGTTTCGACCGGCCTCGCCGTCGGCCTCGCGGCAGTTCTGCTCGCTGTCGACGCGCTCGGATGGCGGGCGGTAGCGGCGATGTTCGACCGCGAGCGCCTGATCGCGGGGGCGCGAACGTGAACCGAACCCGCCGCCCGGAGCATGCCGCGAGGAATCCGTATCAAGACCACACTGAGGGAAAGGGACCAGCGTTGTCAGCAACACTCACCGTGAAGCGAGAGAACGTTGGCATGGAACTCCGACGCGCCCCGTTCGAGATCGCACTGGACGGTACGAGCCTCGGCTCTCTCAGCCGCAATGGAACGTTCGAGGCACCGATCGAGCCAGGACCTCACACGCTCCAAGTTCGCGCCGGCCGGTACACCAGTCGGGCCCAAACATTCGACCTCGGAGACGGCGACGCTGTCAACTTCCGATGCAACGGAGCGAGGCTGTGGCCGATGTATCTCGCCTCGTTCGCCGTGCCGAGCCTGGCGCTCATGCTCAAACGCGCCTAATGGCGCACGGCAACAATTCGACTGCGCATATCGGCCGTTACCGAGGATGGACAGGGGGCACGTCGTCGAGGCCGACTGCGTTTCGCGGCGCGGCTGCCGCAAGGGTGGCCGCAGTCGTGCAGCTCAGGAATCACACCTCCTTTCACCTTCGCTTTCGCGCGGGTATCCGAGCGTACGACGTGGTTGCCCCTGTATCGGGAGGCGGTGGCGTGTCTGCGGAGGGCAGCTTCGTTGGGGTCGAGCGCGGTCGTGTCAGGTCCGCTGACTGTTTTGATGGTCCGCGGAGTCGGTTGTGGTCGGCTGCGGTTGCGCGACCCGCTAGACGATGTTGGTGATCTGTGGCGATGGGTCGAAGGCCGGAACGACCGCGCCGGGCACTTCTCTCACGACGCGTCGCGAGCGACGAAATAGAGCGGGATGAACACGACCGAAAGCACCAGACACCCGGCCAGCCAGGTCTCAGGCGCGTCGATGGTGATCGAGCCGATCGTGACCATGACGGGACGACCACGATCGCGGTGTGCTTTCGCATCCTGGTAGATCCAGAGGTCGACTGCCACGACCACCAGCAAGACGCCGAGGGGTACCAGTGCTGTCATTGACAACTCGGATTCGTTCGCTGCGCGGCCGCTGAATTCATGAGCAGGTGGGAGCTGCGGGTGCTCGTCGGGTCAGACGGGACAGGGCTCGCAACCTAGGGGCGGGTCATCCAGTTTGCGATGTCGTCGATCACGGCTTGGTCGACGTGTTGGGCGGGCTCGTACTCAGCCGGGGTGGATGGGCCGTTGCCGGGGGTGAACAGGTGGTTGTGCTCGGGGTAGACGCGGATCGTGATCTCTGGGCGGCCCTCGAGCGATGCTTTCCATCGAGCCAGGTGTCATCGACGGTGCTCTGGTCGTCGCGGCCGCCCTGGAGGATCAGCACCGGCTTGTGCAGCGTGGCGGCGAGCTGGGTCGGGTTGTAGTCGCGCAGGTCGAGCCAGTATGCGGCGGGAGTGCCGAGGGGGAGATCGGCTGGCGGTGTCAAGGCCGAGAGCTGGTCGCTGTCGATCAGGTCGGCCTGGCGCTCGAGTGTTGCGAGCGCGGGCTGCATCGTGGCCGCCGTCGCTGGGTCGAGCGACGCTCGGTACCGGACCTGGCGGAGCATCGCGCGATGCAGCGGCATCGCTCCGGCTGCCAGCAGGATGAGGCCGGCGACGGGGGCTCGGCGGCAGCGGCGACGCGCGGGGCGGCGGTGCCGCCGAGGCTGTGGCCGGCGAGGAAGACGCGGTCGGGATCGACCGCGGGATCTTGCCGACAGCCTCGGTGGCTGCGAGCACGGCCGGGAGGTACTCGTGGGCGAGGGTGAACCCGTCGATCTGGCTGGCCTCGGCAGGATGCGCGACGGTGACCTTGTCAAAGCGCGCGACCACGATCCCTTGGGTGGCGAGACCCCAGGCGAGGTCCTTGAGCGGCTTGTTCGGGCCGATCGTCTCATCGCGATCCAGCGGGCCGGAGCCGGCGAGCAGCACGACTGCCGGATGCGGTCCCGGGCCGGTCGGCGTGGTCACGGTGCCGGGCACCGCGAGCGGCCCACTGCCGAATGTGAGCTCACGTTCGGTGAACCTCGAGGTATCGGCGTACGCGGGCGGCCGCCACGGGGGGGGTGGGTGTCGCCGCGTCGGGCGCGGCCAGCTGGATGCCGGCCAGGGCCCCACCCGCGGCGACCGATACGACAACGGTCAGCCCGCCTCGCTCACAGACGACCGGGACCTTGACGATGACGACGCCGGCATGGACTGACTCGATGATCGGCTCGCCGACGGAGGTGACCGCACCATGCTTGGCGGTCTCCGCATCCCAGGCAGCTTGTAGCGCCTGCGGCGTGGTGAGCGCCTGCAGCGGGCGCGCCAGGCGCTCGAACACGGCATCGAAGCTGCCCTCGCACGCGAGCCGCACGACGTCCAGGGCCACGGCGGCCGGGGTTTTTCAGTCTGCGTCATGGGCCCTCCTGCTTGGTCTTGCGAATGCGCCTCGGTTGGGGCGGTGACGGCTCGGGAGCCTCGTGCTTGGCCTCGGGGGCGGGCAGCAGGACGGTGTAGAGCATCCGCCGCTGCCGTCCCTCTTCTGGCGCGTTCGCGAGCCGGGGTTGGCTGATCGCGGCGAGGTCTCGCATGTACTCGGCCAGCTCGGCGTCGGTCAGCCACATACCGGCCACCGAGTAGCCGGCGCCGTCCTTGCCGGGATGCTCGGGCTCACTTGCGAGATAGCGGTCGAAGTCGCCCAGGAGCCCGGCGACGTAGGCAAGGAACGCGTTGACGTGCTGATCGAGGGTCATGGCGGCGATCTCGTCGGGCTGTAGGCGTGCGGCGTACATCCGCAGCGTGTAGGTGCGCTCGGTAACGGCGCGGACTCGTCGCTCGGCGACGACCTGCAGCACGCCGGCATCGGTCAGCAGGGCGACGTGCCGGTAGATGCTGCCGGCCGGCACGTCGGGCAGCTCGGCCGCGAGCTGCTTGGTGGTCAGCGCTCGATCACCGAGGAACGCCTTGACGATCCGCAGCCGCACCGGGTGGAGGAGCAGGTCTGCGCTCGCCATGGCCGGAACTCTAGCGCCTTCATTCCACGAATGGTAACGTTCGCGCTTATAGAGCAATACGGCGGTGGCGCCCATGGCTGAGCTGAGCATCGAAGACACCGAGCTGGTCCTGCGGCTCTCGGCCGCGGAGAAGGTCGAAGGCGTTCACCGGGACCTGCGTGCTCCGCTGTCGGCGGTCATCGGCGTGGACGTCCTGGATGACGCTCACGGGCCGGTCGGAATTCGCGCCGGGTTGAAGATCGGCACCCGGATCCCGGGCGTCGTTGAGGTCGGCATCGTCCAAGGTCGCACCCGCCGGCTGTTCGCCGCGGTCCACCACGACACGCCGCGAGGGGTGCGCGTACGGCTGGACGGGACCCCATTCGACGAGTGGATCGTGGGCGACCCGAACCCCGAGGCGGTCGTCGCGCGGCTCGGCCTGAGCGAGCGATCATGACCGCGGCCGTGATCGCCGCGATCGTCGTCGTGGCCGTCGCGTTCGACGTGTATTGCCTGATCGACCTCTATCGGGCGGGTGCGGTGCGCTATCTGCCGAAGTGGGCGTGGGCATGCATCTGCGTGATCTCGATCCCGATCGGCGCAATCGCCTATCTGACGCTCGGCAGGGCCGGCGCGCCGTGATCGAGGTTGACCAGCTCTCCAAGCGCTTCGGGGCGCTCACCGCTCTGGATGCCCTGAGCTTCACGGTGTGCCCCGGCCGCGTCACCGGCTTCCTCGGCCCCAATGGCGCAGGGAAGACCACCACGATGCGCGTGATCCTTGGACTCGACGCCCCGACCGCCGGCCGGGCGCTCGTCGCGGGCCGCCGGTACGGCCAGATGTTCCGCCCCTTGCGGCGCGTCGGCTCGCTGCTCGATGCCAACGCCGTGCATCCCGGGCGAAGCGCCTACCAGCACCTCTGGTCCGTCGCGCAAAGCAACGGAATCAGCCGGCGCCGCGTCGAGCAGGTCCTTCAGCTGACCGGAGTCGATGCCGTCGCCCGCAGGCCGGTCGGAACGTTCTCGCTCGGGATGAAGCAGCGGGTCGGGATCGCTCTGGCGCTGCTCGGCGACCCCCCCGTTCTCATCTTCGACGAGCCCGTTAACGGCCTTGACCCCGAGGGGATCCACTGGGTCCGTGAAATGTTCACATCGCTCGCAGCCGAGGGTCGAACCGTGTTCGTGTCCAGCCATCTGATGAGCGAGATGGAGCTCACCGCCGAGCACCTGATCATCATCGGCCGCGGCCGGCTGCTCGCCGACACCCCGATGGACCAGTTCGTCGAGACCAACGCCCGCTCCGACGTTCTGGTCCGTTCCCCGCAAGCGCACGAGCTCGCCCAACTGCTCGACGCTCACGGTGCGACCGTCACCGGCGACGGCGACCACGGGCTGGCGGTCACCGGCCTCGACGCTCCGGCGATCGCCGACCTGGCCGCCGAGCGCGCGATCCGGGTACACGAGCTGACGCCCAGACACGCGACCCTCGAGCAGGCATACCTCGACCTCACCGAAGCCAGCGTCGACTACCACGCCGGCCAACCAGCCGACACGGGAACAGCCAGCTGATGGCGACCGGCGACACCCTGCCGATCGAGCCAGCGCCGCCGATCGCGATCCGGCTGATCGAGGCGCTGTCCTCGGAGTGGACCAAGCTCCGGTCGGTCAAGTCCAACTACTGGCTGCTCATGATCGCGGCCGTGACCGCGATCGGCGGCAGCGCGGTCGCCGCGGTCGCCGACCAGTCAAGCCATAAGCCAGCGCTGGCCGACCCGGTCGCATCGACCTTCCTGGCCTGGGTCGAATACCCGATCCTCGCCGTCGGCATCCTCGGCCTGCTCAGCTTCACCAGCGAGTACACCAGCGGGCAGATCCGCACCACCTTCGCCGCCGTCCCACAACGGCTCACCGTGCTCATGGCCAAAACGAGCGTCGCCGGGATCGTCGCGCTCATCTTCGGCGAGGCGCTCGCAGTCGGCTCGTTCCTCATCCGCCAGGCGATCCTCACCGGACATCGCGGCAGCATCGCCCTCACCCACCCGGGCGTCCCCGCAGAGCTGCTCTCCGCCGGCCTCGCCATCTGTGCGATTGCGACACTCGGCGTCGCGCTCGGCGCGATCATCCGCAACACCGCCGGAGCCGTTGCCGCCCTGCCAGCCCTGATCTACCTGCCGCTGCTCGTCCTCACCCTGCCGCATCCCTGGAACGACGACATCGGCAAATTCACCCTGCTCATGGCCGCCTACCAACTCGTCTCCGCGCACGCGCACGCCGGCCTGCTCCCCGCACCACTCTCCTTAGCCGTCCTCATCGCCTGGCCCGCTGTGGCCCTGCTCGCGGCCGGCTTTCTGATCAAGACACGGGATGTCTGACCGGCGGATCAGCGCGCCGGTCACCCTCATAGCCGGAGCAGCACCTGACCGAAGCACGATCCGGGCAGACCTGCATCGGTCGCCACACAGGCATCTCGGAGCCAGTGCCAACAGCCTCAGTATGCGCGGCCAGCGGGGGAGCCGGCGCCGTCGGAGCGGGACCGGCGCCGAGCGTTGCCGGACGTGTCGCGTTCCTGGCGAGGTGAGAGACGGACGTCGTCCACGGGGTCGGACCTGCATTCGTGTCTGGGCGTGTACGGGAGCCAGCGCGGGCGTCGTGACTCCCTTTGTCCGATACCGGCAGCGCGATCGGGCGGTACTGAGCACGATCTCGTGACTGGTCCCTGTCACGGGCGGTAGGCCAGGCGGTTGCCGGTCGCTCAGTCCACAAGGTCCGCCGCAGTGGTACTACGCGCAAGTCGTGCGTCCGTTGTCACGAGTGCGGCGCCGAGCGCGGTGCTCAGCTCGACGTACAGAGCGTCGACGAGGCGCAGCCGATCTCGGGCCGCCCACGCCCCCGCAAGGAGTCCTGCGAGCGCGTGTCGGACGATCGGTGCGATGGCCAGCTCGCTCAGCGCGCTTGAAACGAGCGTCGCGTCGAGCTCCCCAGCGCGATGCAAGCGGCCCAGCGCGGACAGGACCTCAGCGTCGAAATGCGCGGGCGCATGCAGCTCGCACCCGCGGAGCCGGGTGCGAGTCGCGCGCCCCAGGCGGGTGCCGGTCAACGTCTCCACCATCGCCGACGCGTCGACGACGACGCTCTCAGGCACCGAGCTCGTCACGCGCCTCGTTGACTGCGCGGATCACGTGCTCGTGAGCGACGTCGCTGGCCGGCAGCCGCTCGAGACGGTCGAGCCAACTGTCGGTGTCGGCGCTAGCGAGAGCGCCGCGGAGCGCATCCTGCGTAATGCCCGAGATGTTGACGCCCGCGGCGCGGGCGCGCTCTGCAAGCTCGTCCGGGAGATAGACGTTGACCCGAGCCATGCGCATACTATACACACCCCTGCCCCGCGCGGATTGCGGTCGCGAGTCGGCGCTGGCCGGCCTGACCCACACTGTCCGGGGCGCAGCAGCTTCGACGGTGCGGCCAGGCGGCCGCACGACTGCTACGTCCTCGTGATAGCGGCCGCAGGGCTGGTGGTTAGGATGCGCTGAGGGGTCGTCGGCATTTCGGAGCACGAACGCCGCCGCCTCAAGCGCTGATCGGAGCGAGGGAGAGCGATGAGGTTCTTGATGCTGGTCTGTCGCGACGCATCCATTCCATTCGGGCCGGCGGACCGAGCGACGATCGGTGACGACGTTCGAGCGTGGGTGTCCGAGATGGAGCAGCGTGGCGTGCGTCTGCTCGGGAACGTGTTGGCGCCGCCAGAGCGCTCAACGCGCGTGAGTACACGCAGCGGAGACGTCATCATCGAGGACGGCGCTCAGGGAAGCGATGGGGTGCCGGCCTCGGGTTTCAACCTGCTCGAGTGCGCCGACCTCGACGAGGCAATCGAGGTTTCGGCGAAGCATCCGATCGCAAAGTTCGGGCTCATCGAGCTGCGCCCGATCATCGACGACTGACGTGGCTCGCGACAGGGTGCCGCATTGAGACCCTGCTGGCTGATTGCCATAGCGGCCGTGGTGCCGAGTCGGCTGGTTCAGGCGTAAACCAGCCGTGCCTGACGCTGCTCGCGCGGCGACCGACCGAGACCTACTCTCGCTCCTCGACGCGCATCTCGTGCGTGTTGGACCGGTCACCTGCTACGCGCGGATCTGGGGGAAGTCCGCCCGGGCGTGCGGCGATCAGCGCTGCCTAGGCAGATGCGGCCGGAGCTCCTGGCCTCACGGGCGGCCGCCCGCTGTCAACATCCGAGCCGCGAAACGCCTCGGCACCGAGGTCGGCGTCCTGATCTCGCGGGGCGTAATGCAGGTACTTCATGGTGGTCTGGATGTCGGCGTGCCCCATCCACTGCTGCAGTAGCGGGGGCGGGATTCGAACCCGCGACCTTCGGGTTATGAGCCCGAAGATCCCTCCTCCTGCGCATCTGAGCCGACGATCTGGCGTGCCCATTCAACCGTTGCCGCTGCAGCCGCGGTAGCTGCTGGCCGATCGAGTCGTCCCATCTGCGCGCCGTATCGGGCGGCGACAGCCACGGTGTGAGCCAGTCCGTCTGCCTGACCTCCTCGGGGACGTGGCTCGCGTGGCCAGAGACCATCTCGAGCAGAAAACTGAGGTCGTGGACGTAGGGAATCTCTATGCCGAAGCTGACGAGCGTCGCTTTGAGCGACTTCTCGACTGCCTGCTGGCAATGAAAGCCGACCACGTCATCGCTCTGGCCCTCGGCTGAGGCCAGAAGTTGTGCGGCGGAGAAGCCCGACCGAGCAGAGGCCAGAAGCCGTTGGGCTTCCAGCGATTCCTCAGGCGTCAACCAGAACCCTTCCCTCGCGCAGCGCTCGCTCCACCAGCGTGCCCCGGACTGCCGCGCGCTGCTTCGCATCTCGCTCGGCGATGACGATCACGTCGATCGGAACGCCGAGGCCGTTGAGGGTTTGCCGAAGCCGCACGGACTCAGCGGCCGGATCCTCGACCGATGGCTCGATGACGAGAACATCGACGTCAGACCGCGCGCCCGCACTTCCCCTGGCGCGGGAACCGAACAGCACGACTCGCGACCGATCTGGAGTCGCATCCGCAAGCCTTCGCGCTATCTCATCCAGCAGGGGATCCACCGGCACAGCGTGACAGTAGCGGCGAGGGCCGGGGGCAACGCATTCCGATGACGACCGTGATGCGGCGCATCATCGATCCCCATCGCTCAGCGTCGCCTCGAGCCAGCCGGGATCAACGATGAACACCTCGTCGGCGATCGCTTTCTCGGCCTCACTGATGATCCTGGCGGCGAGCCGGAGGTCGCGGCGAGAATGACGGCGGCCCAGTCCTGTGATCGCGCTCTTGACCACAGCGTGGGCAGCCTCTGGGATCGGCACGGCATCCGGATTGGATAGCCCTGCGGCTTGGAACCTGGCCATATGCGCGACGATCTGGCTCAGCACGGCGCCGCTGCCGAGCAATGAGCTCGTCAAACGATCGAGCGGATCAGGCGGTGGGGTTTCGACGGTGGGTTCGGTCATATGTGTGTGAGTCGCCAGCGGACTCAAATTCACCCCCCGCGCGGCCGCATGAGGAGCGCGCGCCGTCTCGAGAACGAGTCCGTGTGACCCCTCACCTGCGCAGGAGCGCCGCGTGCGCCAGCTGGGCCGCGACCGGGCTGACCCGCCACCGAGCGGACGGGTCGCCGGGCCCGCCGACATTGCGCAGAAGCTCCAGCGCGCGGACTGCGTAGAGATCAGAGCCCACGATCGGTTGACCGTCTCCGGTGCGCCAACCGAGACCGGTCAGCGCCGCCGCGATCACATCCACCGGAAGCTCCGCGCCCGCCGACGACGCAGCGAAGGTCAGCACGAGCAAGGTTGCGTCCGTGTCAAAGCCGGCGCCGCTCGGAACGAGCCGGCCGGCGAGGTGGTTCCAGAGCGCCTCCGGAGCCTGCTGCGCCGCCCTGCCGGCCCGCGTGAGGCGCAACACGCCGTTGCGCTTCTGAAGCAGACCGAGTGCCTGTAGCGCCTCGCGAAAGAGCAGGATCGGGACGCAGTCGCTCTCGCGGTTGGCCTTGCCGATCCATCGATGCATGGCCGGCACTACCTTGGCCGCCGCCGTCACGTCCACAGGGCGCAGGTACCCGGCCGCGGTCAGCGGGATGTCACTCTCCGCGGCTCGATCCAGGAACCAGCGGAAGGCGGCCAGCGATGCCGTAAGCGCGTCGACCTCCGGCGGATCGGTGTCGGCGAGCAGCGTGAACGCGCACCGCTGCAGTTCTTCATCGAGCGGGCCATGACCGAGCCGATCCAGGATCTGAATCACTCGCCGATCAACATTGGTCGCAGTCAGCGCGATGTACGGGCTGCGCAGCAGCGCATCTGTCTCCTGAAGGTCGAACCGCGCCGGATCCTCGAGCACGTCCGCAAGCTCGTCGCCGTCGAGAAGACCGCCGCAGTCCTCGGGCGGGGCCGCGCGACGACCATCGGTCAGCGCCGCCGCGGGCCTGTCGGGATTCGCGTCCGCTACCGCCTCGAGCCTGAGGGTGAGCTCCCAGCTATCGCCGTAGTCATATACGTAGAAGAGAATGTCGCCCGGTTCCTGGATGACCTCGTCCAGACGGACGTCCGAGGCTGCCAGCAGCCCGTCATCGTCGTCCTCCCCCTCTTCCACATCCCACGGACAGAGGAACGCCTGGCCCGATCGCCCAAACGGGTCACCGCCGATCGAGAACCGCCACAGGTGGTAGTCCATCCAGGCGAAGCTCCTCTGAAGCACGCGGTGCACCACATCCAGAGTCATGTCCGACCGCAGCTCCAGACGTCTCCAGATCCGCGGTCGTGACCGCTTCAGGTCAGCCCGGACCCGGAAGACCCTCACCTCAGACAGCGGCGGTCGCCTCAGGTCCCTGCGTTCACGCCGGCTTCGAGCCGGCCCAGGGTCAGTACCGAGTCGCGAGAGGTCGCCAGTGAGCTGGCGCAGGTCGTCGAGCTCCGCGCCGCCGATCACCGCCTCAAAGCGCCGAAGCAGCTCGTCCCGGCGGCGGTCATCCTCGGCACCCATCAGCCCTAATCCTCTCAGCCTGCCCTAAGCCCGCGTGATCAGAAAATCGCCGATCCAGCGGTTGATGGCCGCAAGCGTGGGTGTATCGATCGCGCCGGCGATCCCCACGATGCGTCGGCGGTCGATCGCTCGTGGCTGTTCGGTCATCGCATAGCTGGCCGTCGGCAGGGCCAGGCTGGGACCTTCCAGCCGGACATGGTGAGGCAGATCGCGATCGCGTGAAGTGACCGGCAGCACCACCGCCAGGTGCGCAATGGCGTCGTTGTACGGGTCGGTTGAGATCACCACGGCGGGGCGCCGCCCTGCCTGCTCATGGCCGCGAACGGGATCGAGCTCGACCCACACGACGGCGCCCGCAGCCAGCGGCTCGCTCTCACTCATCGTCAGACGACCACGGAGCCTCACGCGCTTCCCAGGCCCGCGTCTCGGCCCAATAATCGTCCTCGAGCGGGAGGCGCGCGTAGGCCGCCTTCACCGCCGCGAAGCGTTCAGCCCGTTCGTGCTCATCCAGGAGCTCGGTGAGCAGCCCCGCCGCGGTCATACCGCGAGACCGAGCGCTCGCGTTGATCCGGTCACGCAGCTCAGTGGGCACCTTGATCGTGGTCGTCGCCATGGATCGAGTCTACCGCGAGGTATACGGTTTGGTAGCCCGGAAGGGTAGCTCTCGCGTCAATACGCGCAGCCGTCAAACGCGGTCAAACCCCAGCGCGCGAAAAGAAAAAGGCCCCCGATCAACTCGGAGGCCCTCTTTTCCAGCCGCTTCTTGAGTAGCGGGGGCAGGATTCGAACCTGCGACCTTCGGGTTATGAGCCCGACGAGCTACCAGACTGCTCCACCCCGCGGTGGACTCTCATTGATAGCAGAGGCTCGTGGGAGTTATCAAGATGCGTGTCGGCCGGATCGACGACGCCGGCGAGATCCCGCCGCGAAGCGACGTCGAGCTTGCGGAACACCGCGCCCAGATGGTGCTTGACCGTTTTGACCGAGACGACGAGCTCTGACGCGATCTCGGGGTTGGTCAAACCCAGCGCAGCCAGCCGCGCGACCCGGAGCTCGCTCGGGGTCAGAGCCTCCACGCCGTGCGTCCACGGGCCGCGGGGTCGCGCCCCCGCGACGTGCAGTTCACTGCGGACCTGGGCGACCAGGGCGCCGGCGCCGCAGCGCATGGCCAGGTCAAGCGCCTCGCGCAGCACCTCGCGGGCCTCCAGCACCCGCCCAAGCCGCCGCAGCGCCGCGCCGTGAGCCCGTAGAGACTCAGCCAGCTCAAGGACCGCGGGTGACCCGCGCAGCACCGTGACGGACTCCGCCAGCAGGTCAACCCCCTCCGCTCCACCGGCCAGCACGCCCTGCGCCCGCAGCGCGACCCCCACACCGCGCGCCAAGCCGGACCGGAGCGCGATGGCCAGCTCGGCCGCCACGAGCTCCGCGGGCTCGGCCGATGACCCAGGGCGGTCACCAGCCGCGGCCAGAACCAGCGCCAGCTGCGACCGCCACGGCTCGACGACGGGGTTCAGCGCCCCGATCCGCTCCGCGTATTCGCCGCAGGCCCGCAGGTCGGCCTCGGCGCCAGCCAGGTCGCCCCGCAGCAGGGCCACGTGGGCGCGCGCCCACAGGAAAGTGGTCGCCGCGGCCGAGTTCATCGCCAGTGCCATCTCGGGCACGAAGCCCAGCACCTCGACCGCCTCTTCGAGCTCGCCACGCCGCCCGAGCACCTCCCCCAGGTAGGCGCACACAAACGGCATCACGAAGGGCAGCTCGTGCGACCGAGCGCGCTCCAGCGCCCGGAACAGCACGTCACGCGCGCGAGCCAGGTCCCCGCGGCGCAACCCCACCAGCCCGGCGTGCGCGTCGGCCGCGACGGCACCGAGGACCAGCCCATGCCGCGCCGCGTCCTCGGACATCGCCTCGGTCAGGGCCGAGGCCTCGGCGAGCGCGTCGACGAACACCAGGGCATCGACGCCGTGCACCGCCGCCATCGAATCGGCCGTGTGCTCGGCGAGCATCCGCCCGTCGTCGAGACCCGCGGCGACGATCCCCGGCACCTCGTCGCAGCGCTCACCGCGCAGCGCGAGCACGAGCGCGAACAGCACCCGCGCCGGACCGCCCCCCTCCCCCGCTGTCGCCAGCGCCTCGAGCCGGCGCACCTCGGGGCTCGTTGCCGCGTCGGCGCGCTCGAGCAGACCCAAAGCGATCTGGCGGTCGAGCGCAGCCCCGACCTCCCGCGCACCGTCTGAGCCGTCGAGCGCGGCGCGGAGCGTCTCGGCCAGCCCCAGGGCATCCCGGAAGGCGCCCGCGAACATCATCGCGTCGATCAGGTCGACTCCGACCCTTCCGCGCCCCACCGGATCGGCGACCAGGCTCAGAGCGTCCTTGAGCCGGCCCACGCAGGCGGGAGAGCGGGCGAGCAGCTCGGCCCGCCCCAGCTCGTGCGTGAGGCTCGCCCGCTCACCGGCGGCGGGCGGCTCGCGCAGGGCGCGCTCCAGGTAGACGACGGCCACGTCGGGCGCCCCGCGCCGCACGGCGATCGCTCCGGCCGAACGCAGGTGGGTCACCGTCACCGGGTCCCCGACCGCATCGGTGCGCAACAGGTGGGCGCCGACCGCCTCGGGATCGGCGCCCTCCTCGGCCAGGCGCGCACCGGCGCGCGCGTGCAGGCGGGCGCGTTCACCGGAGCTCAGGTCCTCCTCGATGGCCGAGCGTACGAGCGGGTGCACGAAGGCCAGCGGTCGCTCGGGCGCGATCAGTTCCGCCGCCGCGAGCACGTCGGCGGCCGCCCTGACACGCTCAGCGTCGATCTCGGCCAGCGCGGCCACGCGGTGCAGCGGCGCCCCGTCGCCGAGCACGGCCAGGACGCCGGCGATCCGGATGGCATCAGGGTCCAGCCGGGCCAGCCGTCCGCGGATCGACCGGGCGATCGTCGCCGGCACGCGCGGCGACAGCCGCCCCGCGTCCGACGAAGCCTCGCCCAGGGACAGCGCGGCGATCAGCTCACGGACCGCGAACGGGTTGCCGCCCGTCGCCTCGGCGCACGAGGCCACCAGGCCCGGCTCCGGCGCGCGGCCGATCCGTTCCTCCAGCAGCGCCGCGATCGCCGAGAGGCCGAGTGGGGCCAGTGACCACAGCTCGACCTCGGGATCGGCGAGGATTTCGGACAGCGGTGGTTCTCCCTGACGGACCGCGGCCGCGCGCACAGCGAGCACCGCGACGACGGAGAGCCGCCCGAGCCGCCCGCGCAGGAAGTCGAGAAAGCGCAGGGTCGGAGCGTCCATCCACTGCACGTCGTCGAGCAGCAGCACGACCGGCGTGCTCTGCGCCCGGTCCTCGACAACCGCGGCCAAGCCGGCGAGCACGGCGAAGGCCGGTGGCGGTGCGACGCTCGCGTCCCCCGCAGCGAGCACCGGCGCCGCGGGAAGCGACGGACCAGCCAGGCCGCCGCTGTCGCCGGCCATGCCCGAAAGCAGTTCGCGAGCGCCTCCGAAGGCCCGGTCGCGGGCAAGCTCGCTGCCCCGGGCGCGGCGCACGATCATCCCTCCCGGATCGAGAGCCGCCGCCGCGAACGCATCCAAAAGCGCGGTCTTCCCGGCGCCGGGCGGCCCTTCGAGGACGACCATCCGTCCCGTCCCGTCCCGTGCCCCCGCCATCGCCGCCGCGAACGCGCCCAGCTCGACGTCGCGTTCCAGCAGCGGCGACCCGGGGTGCGCGGAGGGCATCGAGACCAACAGCCTAGACCCCATCCGCCGCCCTGCCCAGGTCAACTCCCAGACCCTGGCGGGTGAAAGTTGGGACCCCTGGGCCGATGACGGACCGACGTCTGTCTGTGAGTCTGATCTCGGAAGCGAAGGGCGCGGAAGGGCCGGTCCGTGACCCAGAGCGCCCCGCGCTGTCGTGCTGGTCCGCCGGCGACAGCCGATCAGCAGCATCCACCGACACGAACGGCCGACAGCACATCCCGGAGGGGGCCTCGATTCACCGACGGCTGATCGCATCAGAGACCGGGGGTCGATCTCGCTCCGGGGGACGGGACCGGGGTCGGAGCGTGTCGTGGGCGCTGCTGGTGTGCGTGATCGCCGGGGCCGGGGCGGCCCCGGCGTCCGCACGTTCGCGCCCGGTCTACCGGTCACCGGGCTACCACTGGAACCACAAGCTGCCGACGGTCGCGCCGGTCGTGCCGGGCAGGCTGCTCAAGCTCGGTGACGGCGTCTATCCGCGCGTGCTCGTCGACGCCGCCGGCACCGGGCAGATCGCGTGGACCACGCAGCCCAGTGATTCCGAATCAGCGCTGCACGACTGTGCGCTGATGCGCGGCCAGACCACCTGCTCGGGCAACTCGAGCCTGCTTCCCCCCACCACGGGAGACCCGCGGTACAGCATCGACGAGGCCGGGCCCCAGCCGCTGGCGATCGGCAATGAGCTGCTGATGATCACCCACCGCTTCCCCAACGTCGCCGACCTGCCCGACGGCAGCACCGGCTACCCGACCTTCCTCTACACGTCGGAGGACGGCGGCAGGTCGTTCACCGGTCCCGGCACGATCGGTCAGTTGGACCTCAGCGGCAACGCGGTGGTATTCGGGGGCGATCAGCCGCAGATCGGCGTGATCACCGACACGACGACCGGCGGGACGCTGTTTCAGGCCACCCCGCCCGGCGCCTTTACGAGCCAGCGCCTGAACCTCGGCGACCAGGGACCCGACGAGGCCTACAACGGCCGCCTCGCGGTCGACGGGACCAACCCGGTGGCCGCGTTCACGGACCTCAGCAACCACATCTTCATCCGCGAGTACAGCGGCAGCGGCGACATCTACGACTCGGGCAACTGGTCCGTGCAGGAGATGGACGGCCAGGGCTACACCCGGATCGTCAGCGGTCCCAGTGGCGTCTGGCTGCTGTTTCAGAAAACGTTTTCAGGGCCGCTGTTCCTGCAGCGGATCGTCCACGGCATCCCCACGGGCGCGCCCAATCAGGTCACGCCCAACAGCGACTTCAACCACGCCTACTACGCGATCACCGAGGACGCCAGCGGGCGGGTCACCGTCGGCTACTTCGTCAACAGCGCCCAGCTGGTGATCCGCAGCTCCCCGGACGGACGCCATTGGGCCGCGCCGCAGGTGATCGCCACGCACCTCAACGATCCGACCCAGCTGTCACTCGGCGCCGCGCCGGACGGGGGCGGGTTCGCCGCCTTCAACGAACCCGAGCCCGGCGGCGTCAGCCACTACCAGGTCGCGGTGGCCGCCTTCGGCTCCTTCGTGGCCACCGGACAGAAGGGTCTGGGCAATCTCGACGGGGCCGGGATCGGCGGGCTGGGTGGAGATCCGCTCGCCTCGACCTCCTGCACCGACGTGCACTTCGCCGCGCTCGATGCGCTCGCCGAGGCAGGCTGCTGGCTGCGCGATCCGCGCCATCCGACCAGCGGCGCCGCGGTCATCCAGGGCCAGGTACGGCTCAACGGGATGGAACTGATCCCCGACGCCGGCGTACAGATCGTGATCGACCCCCGTCAGCACACGATCAACTCGACCGGCTCGGTCCGCGTTGTCCTGCGCGCCCCGCTGGTCGGGGACATCACGCTCTTCTACGGCACGCTGAACATCAGTCTGCAGGGCGCGCGCGCCGACGTCGGGGGCACGTTCGCCGACTGGGGCACGGCGACCGCATCGACGCTGAAGGGCTTCCCCTTCTCCGGCGGGATCGACGTCCAGCTGACCAAGGACGGGGTGCGGATCCCGGTCTCGCTGGAGCTGCCCTCCTACATGGGCGGGGTCACCGGACAGGCGACGCTGATCGCCGACAACGCCACGGGCCTTCACCTCGACTCGCTGCACATCGGTGTCGACGACCTCGTGCTGGGCGCGATGGAGATCAAGAACCTCAACATCGACTACGCCTCCAACGGCAACGTCTGGTCAGGGTCGGCGCACCTCAACATCCCGGCCGGCACGCCGTACTTCGGGATCGACGTCGCGGTGCGTTTTGACGACGGCGACTTCACGATGGGGTCGTTCAACGTCAGCGTCCCGTATCCCGGCGTGCCGATCTTCGCCGACACGTACCTGGACGGGTTCGGCGGCGGGTTTGACATCCACCCGGACAGACGCAGCTTCCACGGGTCGGTCACGGTCGGAGCGATCCCGCTTGACCCACCCAACTACACGGTCGGCGTCACCGGCACGGTGACGGTCACCTTCATCGACAACGGCCCGGTCGTGCTCGAGGTCGACGGCGCCGGCTCGGTCCACGGGCTGCAGATCGCAACCGCCAAGCTGATCTTCCAGACCAACGGCTACTTCGAGGCCGACGGCAACCTCAACGTCGACCTCGACGTCGTCGCTCTGCAGGCCAGCCTCAAGGCGTTCGCCGACCTACCGGCCAAGACGTTCTCGGCCGAGCTGAACGGGAGCATCTCGGGCTCGATCTCGCCGTTCGGGTCCTTCTCGATCGGAGTCGACGGCATCATCTCCTCCAAGGGCTTTGCCGCCTGCGGCTCCGCCTTCGGCGGCCAGCTCGGCTTCGCCTACCCGTGGGGGGACACCCCGAGCCTCTCCTTCGGCTGCGACGTCGCCCAGTTCCGCGTGACCCCGACCTCGATCGCCGCCGTCGCCGGCCGCCACCGTCCGGCCCGGATCGCGCGCGTGCCAATGGCCAGCGGGGCACCGTTCGTCGATCTCGCGGTCGCCGGCGCGGGCGCGCCGCCGTCGGTGATCCTGCACGGCCCGGGCGGGCGCACGGTGACGCCGGTCGCGGTCGGGCCCGGGCACGACGCGTCGCCCTCTGATGCCGCGATCGCCCTGCTCAACACCAGGGACAACACCACCGACGTGCAGGTGCGCCGTCCCGGCGGCGGCACCTGGACGGTCTCTCCCGCTCCGGGCTCGAGCGCGATCACCCAGGTCCGCACCGCACGCGGCTATGACCCGGTGACCGTCCGCGGCCGACTCGGCGGCCGCGGCGCCAGCCGGCGGCTGCGTTACTCCGTGCACGGGCTGCACGCGGGCGCGACGGTCACCTTCGCCGAGGTCGGGCGGCGCGAGTACAAGGTCCTGGGCACCGCTCACGGCCGTCGCGGAACGCTGCGCTTCTCCCCCGGGGACGGCCCGACCGGCACCCGTCGGCTTCAGGCGATTGTGTCCCTGGACGGGATCCCGCGCACGACGACCGTGCTCGCGCGCTACCGCTACGCGGGTCCGCTGACCCCGGGCCGCGTGCACGGTCTGCGCGTCCGCCACCACGGCCGGCGCTTTGCCATCGGCTTCGGCCGCGGGACCGGTGCCGCGTACTACGTGCTGACCGTGCACGCCGCGGACGGGCGGCGCCTGGTCCGGGTCATCCGGCGCGGGCGCCATGGGCTGACGGTGTCGGCGCTCGGCTACCACGACCGCGTTCAGGCAACGGTCGTCGGGGTCTCCACGCTCGGCCGTCACGGCCGGACGTCATCGGCCCACTCATAGCCCGCCGCGCGCGGTCACACAGTTGTTACCGGCGCGTCACGACGTTGGCACGCCCATGTCTTGTTCTGTGACAGCGCCCCGATGGATCATGCCCTCATGGCGACCGTCGAGCAGAAGATCTGCTGTGAGCACCGAGTGCGGGAGCTCCTGGCCGAGCAGGGCCTGCCCGCGCCGACCTATGTCGAGTACGGCTTCACCTGCATCCGGCTGTTCTGGGAGGAGAGCCGGGTTGTGCTGCGGGTCGACATCGACGATGAGGCGACGTGCGAGGAGGTGGTCCTGATCGGCACGCGCCATCCCAGCCAGCCGCCGGAGCCGGCCGATGAGCCCGAGCGGCCCGATTTCTATGACCCGCTGGTGCGAAACGCGGAGGTGCGGACGCTGAACTGATTCGACGCGCAGGAGCACGCAACAGGCTGAGCGAGCGGCGCGTCGGCGGCACGCAACGCGCCCAGAAGCCCGCAAGGAGCGGAAAACGGCGACTTCCGTCCGGAATGCACCGGAACATCTCGTCGCGTACTGTGTCCGCAGTACTGAAGGCCGAGTCCCCGGGGAGCCAATCCGGGGAACGGGGAACCCAAGTCGTTTTGGGGCGAGTCCCGCGGTAATCCGCGGGAGGCGCATTGCGCCAGCCCGTCAGCTAACCCCGCAGGCCACCGGCAACAAGACCCGCGACCCCCTAGCCGCCGAGGATCCCGCGTGCCCGAAAACCCTGTGTCCCTGTCCATCCCTGTGTGTGTGAACGTGCCCGCTCGCGCGTCGCGCAAACCGAGCCGTGTCCGCATGCGCACATCGCAGCGCAGCCGCAGGACCGCGATCACCCTGATCCTGGCCCTCGCCTCGATGCTCGGTGCCAGCGCCTCCCCCGCCCTGGCCTCGGGCCCGTTTCATCGCGTTCTGCGACCCGGCCTGCGCGGTCGCGACGTGCGCTCGCTGCAGAACTGGCTGGGTGACGTCGGCATCGCGATCGTCCCCGACGGGCAGTACGGCGCCGGGACGCGCAACGCCGTGCAGCGCTTTCAGCGCGCCGCGCACCTGCGCCCCGCCAGCGGCACGGTCGGCGCCCACACCGCGGCCACGCTGCTGGCCTGGGTCCAGGCGCACCGCTCGCTGAGCGGGACCGCGCAGCACGCCAGCCGCATCGTGCACGGCAGCGACAGCACCGTCGGGCAGAGCATCACCCGCGTCCTGCGCGAGGGCATGGCCGGCGCCGACGTCAGGCTGCTTCAGACCTGGCTGACCAACGTCGGGATCAGGACGACCGAGGACGGCCAGTTCGGCTCCGGGACCCGGCGATCGGTGGTCACGTTTCAGAACGCGGCCGCGCTGAGCCCCGCCAGCGGCACCGTCGGCGCCAAGACCGCGAGCACCCTCAAGCAGTGGGTCTCAAGCCACCAGCGCGCGTCGCGGACGGCCCGCAACCCAACTCCGACGAGCAACTCGGCCCCGACCGCGACCAACGGCAACGGCTGGGTCTTCCCGATCCAGCCCAAGAGCATCGTCGTCAACCCGTCGCAGTGGACCCAGGATCAGGGCGTGGACATCGGCACGGTCGGCAACGCCTGCGGCAGCAAGGCGACCGAGGTCGCCGTCGCCTCCGGCACGGTCGTGCAGGAGGGGATCAGCGGCTTCGGCTCCCAGGCGCCGGTGATCAAGCTCGACTCCGGCCAGTACGCCGGGCGCTACGTCTACTACGGCCACGCCCAGCCCGCCCTGGTCAACGTCGGTGACCACGTCACCCAGGGCCAGCCGATCGCCGAGGTCGGCTGCGGCATCGTCGGCAACTCGCAGGCGCCGCACCTGGAGATCGGGATCAGCGCGGGCAGCAACGGTCCCCCCTGCTGCCCGAGCTGGGGTCAGACGTCGGGCACCGTCTACGGGATCGTCAAGGCCCTCTGGTAGACGGCGGCCCGCCGAGGTGAGCCCGCCGGCCCGGTGGTCGAGCGCCGACGGGGCTACCGGCTCAGCGCGAGCAGGTCGTTGGCCAGCCGGGTGAAGTCCGGCGTGCCCAGCCCCGTCGAGTAGTCCCAGCCGGGGCCGGCCCGGTAGTAGCGGTTGCCGCCGAGCCGGACGTCGTAAAAGGCCGACGGGTCACGCGCGGCCACCCGGTACAGCAGCGGGGCCAGGAACGGCAGCAGGTGGCCGGTCCGGCGCTTGACGTACTCGTCGATCAGGACCATCGACCCGGTCCACAGCGGCGCGGCCGCGCTGGTGCCGCCGGTGGGCACGACCTGGCCCTGCGAGATCGTCGCGTACCCGCTGGAGGGGGCGGCGTCGGCGGCCACGTCAGGGACCTGGCGCATGCCGTTGGAGTACTGGTTCTGCACCCCGGAGACACCGGACTGCCAGCTCGGGCGCGGGAACAGGCGGCTCAGCCCGCCGCCGCCGCCGGACCGGCTGAGGATGCCCTCCCAGCCGAACTCGTCCAGCCGCGTGCCGTCGGTGCGCAGGTTGACGTGGGTGCCGCCGACCGAGACGACGTAGGGCGATGAGGCCGGCCACGGCACGGTGAGCCGGTGGTCGGTCGGGTCGATGCGCCCGCACTCGTAGGACCCCTGATCCCCGGAGGAGACGAACACGGTCACGTTGGCGATCGCCGCCGCCTTGAACGAGTTGTCGGCCTGGCGGATCGCGTCGGGCGCGTAGAGCTCGCAGATCCCGTAGGAGAAGTTGACCAGCTTGGCCCGGCCGTCGCTGACGACCCGGTCGATCGCCGGGGCGAAGCCCCCCGCCCCGCCGCCGACCTCATAGTTGAGGATCTGCGCCCGCGGAGCCATCTCCCGGATCACGTCGAGGTCGAGGTCGACCTCGCCCGCCGCGCCCTCGCTGTTGTCAAACGGGATCGGCCGGCCGTTGACCTCCACGCGCTGGATCGGCGGCGCGCCGGTGATCCCCAGCGCGCGATCGAAGGCGTCGATGTCGGTCTGAAGGAAGGTGTCCTCCGAGAACACGGCCACGGTCATGCCGGATCCGTCCAGGCCCGCGCGGATCAGCGGCCGCGAGTCATACAGCGCGCTCAGCTGCGCGACCGTCATCCCCGCCTGGGGCACGTCCTCGTAGAGCTTGAGCGGCGTCGTGTCGAGCATCGTCGGCGCGGCCACCGCGGAGGTCAGCCCCGCCGGCACCCGCGGCGTGCCCACCGGCCGGTAGAAGTGCTGCCCGGTGCCGCTCACGTAACGGGCCAGGCGCACGCCGAACAGCCGCTGCACCGCGGCGGCGGGCGCGCGGACGAGCATCTCGGTCCGCTGCGGGAAGGTCTGCTGCACCCGCACCCCGGCCGACCGCAGCAGAGCGCGCACCCCGGCCAGCCGCAGCCCGGTCACGCCGAAGCGCCGCCCGATCTGGGCCGCGTCCAGGGACGGCGCGCGGCCCTGCTGCACCGCGGTGGCGTAGCGCCCCATGGCCGCGCTGCGCATCCGCAGCGACAGGCCGAAGGGGATCTCCTGTGACGGCGCCACCAGCCCGAGGTAGCGCGCCCCCGCGACCCCCGGCACCGCCGCCGGACGATCGGCGGGGCCCGCGGCGCCCGCGCGCACGGCGCCGCCGGGGCCGCCGGCGCCGAGCCCGACCGGGGACAGCAGCACCAGCCACAGCAGCGCGGCCGCACCGAGACCGGTCAGCCCACCGAACACCACGCGTCGCGTCATCGGACGATGTCCCCCTGGAAGCGGAAGCTGTCGAGGATCGTCTGATCGACGGTCCCCATGCGGCTCTGGGTCGCGCTCTGGTTCAGGCTCTCGACCGCCACCCCGAGGCTCTGGCGCCCGTCACTGGCGGCCAGCACGGCCAGATCGACGGGGGTCTGCGGACCGTTGGGGGTGTCGCGGTACCCCTGGTAGAAGCCGCCGACGCCGACGTGGCCACCGAGCTCGACGGCGGGAATCGACAGCGCGCTGGAGGGCGAGACCTCGGCGAGGTTGGGGATCTGCTGCCCGAGGTCCTGCAGGATCACGTTGCGCACGTCACTCGGTGAGGCGCTGGAGACCGGCGCGCCGAGCACGTAGACGATGAAGTCGGGGTTGCTGCCGTTGACGAGCACGACCTGATTGCCGCTGGACTGGCCGACGGTCAACCCGTTGGGGTACTCGAAGCTGAAGCCGAGCCCCGGGCTCGTGTAGGTCGCCGCGCCGCTGGAGTACGCGGGGGCGGCGTTGGCGGTGGCCGGGATCGCCGCGGCGCCACCGCCGGTGGCCGCGTGCAGGGTCCGGCCCGACGCCGGCGCCAGCGCGCCGGTGGTGCCGATCCCCGACGGGCTGGGCGCGCGGGGCGGGGCCGCGCAGCCCGGGTGCGAGCACGGCGGCTTGACCGCGGGGGGCGCCTTGAGCAGGGCGATCCCGACCGCGACCGCGGCCAGCAGGATGAAGATGAGCGCGAACACGACGACGATCCGCAGCTGGGTGTGGCGGTCGCTGTGCTCACCGCCGCGCCACTCGGTGCGCGGGTGCTCGACGCGGGCGCGGCCGCTCGGGTCAGGGACGCTCACGTTGCACCTCCCTGGGGCGCCGGAGGCGAGGGGGGCGGACCCGACGGGCTCGGACCGGACGGAGCGGGGCCCGAGGGCGGCGAGGACGCCGGGCCGGAGACCGGCCGGCCCGGGCGCGCCTTGGGCAGCGCCTGCAGCGAGATGCCGCAGTTGATGCAGAAGGTGTGCCGCGGGGTCGGCTCGCCGCAGTTCGCGCAGGTGATCGACGGCCCGATCGGGATCTCGGCCGCCTCCTCGAGCAGGCCGAGGTGGATGACCCGGCGCAGCCACAGCAGCGCGATCACGTCGAGCACAGCCAGGCAGAGCAGCCACAGGCCGGTGTCCATCAACGGCTCAAGCGAGAAGCCGACGGCGATCAACACCGCTGCGGCCAGCAGGGCCGCGAGCGGGTTGCCGAGCACACCGAGCGCCTCGCGGTCACGCACCGGGGCGCGGAACTGCAGCCACAGCCCGCCGCCCACCGCACCGATCACGGCCATCTCCAGCACCGGGATGGTGAGTGCGATCGTGCCCAGGCGCCCGAGCATGGGCAGCACCGAGCCGGACGGCCGCAGCCCCCCGGAGAGGATCGAGAAGCTGTAGGTGATGACCTCGCCGGCGGCGAAGGCAGCACCCGCGCCGGCGCCGAAGGTGACCCCGTCCAGCACATCGTTGAAGCGGCGGTAGCGCAGCAGGGCGAGCGGGCCCAGCAGGGTGAGCACCATCCCGATCAGCGGCACGATGATCCCCTGGTCGAGCACGATCGACCCCTCATCGGGGGACAGCGTGGCCACCGAGCCGCTCAGCCCCTGGCCGATCACCCCGGTGATGACCCCGGCGATCGCGCCCCACACCATCGTGAGGATGACCACCTGCATCGGCTCGTCCTCGTAGATGTCGGTGTCCCACAGGTACAGCAGCGTGACCAGCGGCAGCAGCACCGCGCCCGCGATCAGCGCGACCGGGAACAGGCGCAGGGCGCCGAGCACGAGCACGACGATCAGCCCGGCCGCGAGCACGATCCGGAAGGCGGCCATCGAGCGCCGCGGCAGGTGCGGGAACAGGCTGGAGACGAGCGCGGGGAGGTTCAGCGGCTCGTTGGGCGCCGCCGCGAACTGCCCCCGCCGGCGCGACGGGCCGGCCGCCTCGGGCTGGTCACCCAGCGGTGCGCCGCAGCGCACACAGAAGTGCCCAGCGGGAACTTGCTCGCCACACGAGCCGCAGCGGATATCCGCCATTTCGCCTAATACCTGAGAAGTGATCGGTGATTCGTTTGCCCCGGGTCTCCGGCCCCACGGAAACCCACGTCATCCATCTGACGACCAGAAAATTACGGCCTTTGTCAAGCCCGGAGAAAAACGCCCGCTAATCGGGGGTTTCTAGAGCTGGCGCGAGGACCAGAGGACAGCCGAGAGGATCACGCTCAGCGTGGCCACGACGAGCCCGATGATCCAGCCCTGCACGTGCTGGGAAGCGAGGATCGCGGCGATCCCCACTCCGATCCCGATCACGCCTCCGGTGGCCACGAGGCGGACCACGCCACGCTCCAGGACGGTGCCCCGGGACCGCCGGCCCGGGAGCATGTTCGGAGTGACCTCGTGGGTGCGGTGCGCGGCACCGGACGGAGCCGGATCGGACGCCGGCGAGACCGCGCCGGCAGGCTCCTGGCCAACGGCCGGGGAACCGGCCGGGTCCTGCTCGGCCGGCGCGCCGGTCGGCGCCGCGCTCGACGGCGCGTCGTCAAAGGGCTCGCCAAGGTGGGGGTCGCGCTCGCTCACGGTAATCAGTGTCTACCACGCGCACGCGCCCCGACAAACCCGCGGTGGCAAACGCCCGCCGGGGGTCAGAGCTGTGCGGCGGCAAACGCCCGCCGGGGGTCAGAGCTGCGCGGTGGCAAACGACCGCCGGGGGTCAGAGCTGCGCGGGGGCCCCGAACAGGTCCATCCGTGCGAAGTCGTGAAAGCGCGTGATCGAGGCGATCCCGTCGGCCCGGGCCGCGATCACGAACATCCCCGCCCGGCGCCACCCCCCGTCGCGTCGCAGGTAGTAGGCAAACGCGGGCTGGCCGTTGGCGCGCGCGGGAGCAAAGCGCCACGGTTCCTGGCGGCGCAGGTGGCGCTGGAGCAGGAACCGCCCCACGGCCTCGCGGCCGGTGTGCCACTCGGGCTCGGGCGGCATCGAGACGACGGCGTCCTCGGTGAGCAGCGCGACGACGGCGTCGATGTCATCGGCCTCAAACGCGGCCGCGAAGCGCGCGACGAGCTCTGACTGCGCGGCGGCGGCCGAGATCCGCTCCGCCCTCCCGGACCCGAGATCTCGCGCCTCCAGACTGGATCGCGCTCGCTGCAGCGCGCTGTTGACCGAGGCGGGGCTCGAGCCGAGCATCTCTGCGACCTCATCGGCGCGGAAGCCGAGCACGTCGCGCAGCACGAGCACCGCCCGCTGCCGGGCGCCGAGGTGCTGAAGGCCCGAGATGAAGGCCAGCGCGACCGCCTCCTTGGTCTCGTAGCGGGCCTCCGGTCCCGGCGCGGCGTCGGCCACGGCGTCGATCAAGGCGTCCGGATAGGGCTCAAGCCAGCTGACCTCGGCGTGGTTCTCGGCCCGGGCGTTGCCGCGCACCGCGGGGACCTCGGCGGCGGCCGGGCGCCGGCCCGCGTCACGGATCGCGTTCAGGCAGCGGTTGGTGGCGATCGTGTACAGCCAGGAGCGCAGGGAGGAGCGCCGCTGGAAGTCCGGCAGCCCCCGCCAGGCCGCGATCAGCGTCTCCTGGAGCAGGTCCTCGGCGTCGTGCAGGGAGCCGAGCATCCGGTAGCAGTGCAGCTGAAGCTCGCGGCGCAGGGGATCGGTGAGCGCGGCAAAGGCCTGCTCGTCGCCGGCGCGGGCGCGGTCGATGACGTCGCTGGACTTGGGCATCTCCTGACACCGACACCAGATCACACCGAAATTCATCGGTCAATGCCCGGCCGGGCTCGGGTCTGAACCCACGACGGCAGAGAACCCTAAAAGGAAAGGCCCCGGCATGACCTCCACGCACAAACCCCCCGGACCGGCCGAGCGCGCGACCGAGCGCTGGACGCTCACGCTGACCGCGATCGCCTCGCTGATGGTCGCGCTCGACGTGCTCGTCGTCTCCGCCGCGCTGGGGACGATCCGCCACGACCTGCACGCGTCGCTCACCCAGCTGGAATGGACCGTCAACGCCTACAGCCTGAGCTTCGCCGTTCTGCTCATCCCCGCCTCGGTGCTCGGTGACCGGGCCGGGCGCCGGCGGATGTTCGCCGCCGGCCTGGGCGTGTTCACCGGCGCCTCGGTGCTGTGCGCGCTGGCCCCCAGCGTCGGCGCGCTGATCGCCGCCCGGGTGCTGCAGGGCGCGGGCGCGGCGATCATCGCCCCGCTGTCGCTGTCGCTGCTCTCGGCCGCCTTCCCGCCCGCCCGGCGCGGGGCGGCGCTCGGCGTCTACGGCGGCATCACCGGACTGGCCGTGCTCGGCGGCCCGGTGCTCGGCGGTGCGGTCACCCAGGGCCTGGCCTGGCCGTTCGTGTTCTGGATCAACGTGCCCATCGGCCTGATCGCGATGCCGCTGGTCACCCGGCACCTGCAGGAGAGCCACGGCCCCCGGTCCCGGTTCGACGCCCTCGGCCTGGTCCTCATCACCGGCGCGTCGTTCGGCCTGGTCTGGGGCCTGATCCGCGCCAACACGGTCGGCTGGGGCAGCGCCGAGACCGTGCTCGCGCTCGGCGGCGGACTGCTGCTCGGAGCCGCCTTCGTGCTCGTGCAGCGGCGCGGCGCGGACCCGATGCTGCCGATGCGGCTGTTCGCCTCGCGCGGGTTCTCGGCCGGCAGCGTGTCGAGCCTGCTGCTGGCCGGCTCGCTGTTCGGCGCGGTGTTCTTCATGGCCCAGTTCCAGCAGCTGGCCCTCGGCCAGGGGCCGCTGGACGCCGGGCTGCGGCTGCTGCCGTGGACGGGCACGGTGTTCGTGGTCGCGCCGCTGGCCGGGGCGATGATCGAGCGGATCGGCGAGCGGCCGCTGGTGGCCACCGGGCTGGGCCTGCACGCGGCGGGGATGGCCTGGATCGCGCTCGTGGCCGGCACCGGCGTGGCCTACGCGAGCCTGGTGGCGCCGATGGTCATCTCCGGGGTCGGGCTGTCGATGGCCATCCCGGCCGGGCAGAGCGCGGTCGTCGGGGCGGTCGGCAGCGCCGATGTCGGGCGGGCCTCGGGCGTGTTCACGATGATGCGCCAGCTCGGCGCGGCGCTGGGGATCGCGATCGCCGTGGCCGTGTTCGCGGGCGCCGGCGGCTACGGCTCGCCGCACGCCTTCAGCGACGGCTTCACGCCGGCGATCGCCGCCGCCGCGGTGCTCGGCGCCGCCGCCGCCGGGGCGGGCCTGCTGCTCCCGGGACGCTCACGGCGCGAAGTCGGGGCGGGCGCCGCGGACGCTCTGGACCCGGCCTCGGGGCTCCTCCCAGTCCTCCTGGCGCCCGAGCGCGGTCTCGTCGAGTAGGTAGTAGGAGCCGCCGATCGTCTCAAGCCCCCGGGCGTAGACCGAGTAGGTGTGAAAGACCCGGCCGCCGACGCGCAGAAAGCTCGAGCGGCCGGGGTACTCACCGGGCAGCAGCGCGGATCCACCCGGCTCGGCGTAGGCCTCGGCCGGGCGGTAGTTGTAGACCATCGGCGCGACCTCGGGATCGAGCGTGACCCCGTAGTCGTAGTTGAACGCGCTGCCGTGCGAGGAGTACCAGGGAAAGGTCCAGCCGCGCTTGGCCTTATAGGCGGCGATCTTCTCGTACGGCGCGCGCGACACGTAGGCGAAGGTGGTGTCGCGCGCGTGCAGGTGCGTGAGGTGGCCGGGGGACATCTCATCGGCGCCCGCGCTGCAGCTCGAGCAGCCGTCCTCCCACTCGGGGTCGAACATGAAGTGCCCGACGATCAGCTGGCTGCGGCCCTCGAACAGGTCGGCCAGCCCAACGTCTCCGTCGGGGCCGTCAAAGCGGTAGTCCTCGGTCACCTCGACCATGGGCAGACCGCGCCGGGCGGCGGTCAGCGCGTCGCGGGCGCGGGTCAGCTCCTTCTCGGCCCGCAGCAGCTCGGCGCGGGCTGTCACCCACTGCTCGGGCGAGGCGATCTCCGGTAGGGCCATGGCGCACTCCTTCTCTTCGCGGTGGGCGGCGCTCCTCGAGATACAGACCGGTCGCGCACCGGGAACTCATCGCGGGGGGGCGGGGGGCGGCCGCGCGCCGGGAACTCATCGCCCGAGCGGGAGCGCGGCCGCCTCACGGAGCGAGCCTCTGCGGGCGTTGGATAGACGGCCCGCCGCGCTTTGTACGATGAACGTCGTACCTTGCGCTATGTTCGTCGGACCGTCCGTAGACACCACGGATTGACCGGAGACCGCATATGAGCACACACGCCGCCACCGCCCCCACGTCGACCCACTCCCCGCGCTCGCACCTCGGCGCGACCCTGTTCTTGGGCTGCCTGGCCCAGTTCATGGTCATCCTCGACGTCTCGGTGGTCAACGTGGCGCTGCCGGCCATCCGGCACGGCCTGGGTTTCTCCGAGGTCGACCTGCAGTGGGTGGTCAACGCCTACACGGTCACCTTCGCCGGCTTTCTCATGCTCGGCGGCCGCGCCGCCGACCTGCTCGGCCGCCGGCGCGTGTTCGTCTCGGGCCTGGTCCTGTTCGCCGCCGCCTCGCTGGCCGGCGGGATCGCCGACAGCCAGGGCGTGCTGATCGCCGCCCGCGCGATCCAGGGCCTCGGCGGCGCGGTCATCGCTCCCGCCTCGCTGTCGATCCTCACCACCACCTTCGCCGAAGGCCCCGCGCGCAACCGCGCGGTCGGGATCTGGGGCGCGATGGGCGGCGCCGGCGGCGCGGCCGGGGTGCTGCTCGGCGGGATCCTCACCGACGCCCTCTCGTGGCGCTGGATCCTGTTCATCAACGTCCCCATCGGCCTGATCGCCGCCTTCGCCGCACAGCGGCTGATCGCCGAGAGCCGCGGCGCCCGCGCCGGGCGCAGCTTCGACCTCACCGGCGCGCTGGCCGCCACGGTCGGCCTCTCGCTGCTCGTGCTTGGCATCGTGCGCACCGACGTGACCGGCTGGGGCTCGGCCCCGACCCTGGCCCTGATCATCGGCGGCCTGGTGCTGCTGGCCGGCTTTCTCGTGATCGAGGGCCGCTTTGCCTCCAGCCCGCTGATGCCGCTGCGGATCTTCGCCTCCCGGCAGCTCAGCGCGGCCAACCTGTCCGTGCTCGCCGTCGGCGCAGCCAGCTTCGGCATGTGGTTCTTCGTCTCCCTGTACCTGCAGCAGGTGCTCGGCTACTCGGCGATCCGGGCCGGGCTGGCCTTCTTGCCCATGACCCTGTGCATCGTCGGCGGCTCGACGCTGGCCTCACGCCTGGTCCAGCGGATCGGCGTGCGCCCGATCCTCACCACCGGCCTGCTGCTGCAGGTCGCCGGGCTGATCGGCTTTGCCTTCGTGCAGGCCAACGGCACCTACCTGGCCGATGTGCTCGTCCCCTCGCTGCTCGTCGCCCTCGGCATCGGCCTCTCCTTCGTCCCGGCCACGATCGCGGCCGTCTCCGGCGTCGCCCCGCAGGAGGCGGGGCTGGCCTCGGGGCTGGTCAACACCTCGCGGCTGTTCGGTGGCGCCCTCGGCCTCGCCGTGCTGGCCGCGATCGCCACCGCGCGCACCAACAGCGATCTGCACGCCGGGATGAGCGCCCACGTCGCCCTGACCGGCGGTTTTCAGGTCGCCTTCGTGGTCGGAGCCGGCTTTGCCCTGGTCGGCGCGCTGATCGCGCTGTTCGGGCTGCCGCGGGTCGTCCGCGCCCCCGCTGCGCGGGCCGCCGAGCTCGAAGCCGAAGCGGCCTAAAAGAACACGCCCGGCCGGGCGACCGCGGCGCGGCTAAGCTGCGGGCGCGATGGCCCGCTGCTTCGTCACCCGGGAGCTGCCCGGAACCGCGCTTGACCGACTGCGCGACGCGCACGAGGTGACCGTCTGGGACGGGGACGGCCCGATCCCCGCCGACCGGCTGCGGGCCGGAGCGGCTCAGGCCGAGGGCCTGCTGAGCATGCTCACCGATCCGATCGACGCCGAGCTGCTGGACGCCTGCCCTGACCTGCGGGCGATCGCCAACTACGCCGTCGGATACGACAACATCGATCTCGCCGCCGCCGCCGCCCGGGGCATCGCGGTCGGCAACACGCCCGACGTGCTCACCGGCGCCACCGCCGATCTCGCCTTCGCCCTGCTGCTCGCCGCCGCCCGCGGGCTGCCCAGCGCGGAGGCCGCGGTCCGCGCGGGCCGCTGGCGCACCTGGGAACCGGCCGGCTATCTCGGCCGCGAGATCCACGGCGCGACGCTCGGGATCATCGGCATGGGCCGGATCGGCCGCGCTGTCGCCCAGCGCGCGGCCGGGTTCGACATGGAGGTCATCCACACCGGCCGCGACGGCCTGCCCCTGCTGCAGCTGCTGCACCGCGCCGACTTCGTCTCCCTGCACTGCCCGCTGACCCCCGAGACCCACCACCTGATCGACGCCGCCGCGCTGCGCGCGATGAAGCCCACGGCGATCCTCATCAACACCGCCCGCGGCGCGATCGTCGATCCGCAAGCGCTGCGCGAAGCGCTGGTCACCGGGGAGATCGCGGGTGCGGCGCTCGACGTCACCGAGCCCGAGCCGCTGCCCGTCGATGACCCGCTGCTGACCGCGCCCAACCTGATCGTCGTCCCCCACATCGGCTCGGCGACGACCCAGACCCGGGCGCGCATGGCCGATCTGGCCGTCGAGAACCTGCTCGCCGCGCTGGCCGGAGCGCCGATGCCCCACCCGGTGCAGGCATGAGCCGGGTGGCGGTGATCGACATCGGCTCGAACTCG
>DASSZP010000116.1:0-4981 GCA_035713465.1 Solirubrobacteraceae bacterium
GATCACGTTGACCGGCTTGAGGCCCTGCAGCTTTGACCATCCGCCGATGGTCAGCGCGAGCATCAGCGCGACCGAGCCGAGCAGGATCAGCACCACGATCAGCCGCGTGATCTTGCAGACCGCCTTGTCGCGGTTGGGGTGGATGACCGCATAGCCGGGCCGGATGTTGCGTACCTGGGCCACGGACGCGCACGATACCTCCCCGGGGGGTCGCGTGCAGCAGTTTCGACCGATAGACAGTGCGTTGGAATGTCCCGACGTTCGCCACCCCTGCCCGCCCGCGCCTCCGTGGTCATCGTCGGCGGAGGCGTGATCGGCTGCAGCGCGGCCTTTCACCTGGCCGAGGCCGGGGTCGACGTCGTGCTGCTCGAGCGCGACGCCCTGGGCGGCGGATCGACCTCGCGCGCCGCCGGCGGCGTGCGCGCGCAGTTCAGCGACGCGGTCAACATCGCGCTGGGCCGCCGCAGCCTCCAGGCCTTCGCCGACTTCGTCCGCCGGCCCGGCTGGGAGATCGGCCTGCGCCGCGTCGGCTACCTGTTCGTGCTCAGCCGCCACGCCGACGTGGAGGCGTTCCGGGACGGGGTCGCCCTGCAGAACGCCCACGGTGTCGCGTCGCGGATGCTGACCGCCGATCAGACCCGTGAGCTGTGCCCGCTGCTGTCCGGGAAGGACATTCTCGCCGGCGCCTACAGCGCCGACGACGGCCACGCCACCCCGGAGGCGGTGGTGGCCGGATACGCCTACGGCGCCCGCCGGCTCGGCGCTCACCTGCAGACCGGCTGCGCGGTCACGGCGATCGAGCGGTCCGGGACCCGCATTCAGGCCGTACAGACGGACGCCGGGCCGATCGAGACGTCGGTGGTGATCTGCGCGGCGGGGGCGTGGTCGGCGGCCTGCGGCGCGATGGCGGGGGTGGCTCTCCCGGTCACGCCGCTGCGGCGCCAGATCCTCTTCACCGAGCCGATGGCCGACCTGCCGGCGACGTTGCCGATGACGATCGACTTCGCGACGGGCTTCTACTTTCACAGCGAGGGCCCCGGTCTGCTGATGGGCATGGCGGACCCCGGCGAGCGCCCCGGCTTCGATACCCGCACCACCGACGACTGGATCCCGTCGCTGCTGGCGGTGGCCGCGCGGCGGGCGCCGCGGATCGCCGACGCCGGTATCCGCGGCGGCTGGGCCGGGCTGTACGAGATGACCCCGGATCACAACGGTCTGATCGGCGAGTCGCGGGCGGTCTCGCGGTTCCTGTACGCCACCGGCTTTTCAGGACACGGCTTCCTGCAGGCCCCGGCCGTGGGCGAGGTGCTGCGCGATCTCGTGCTGCAGCACGCGCCCGTCGTCGACGTCGCGCCGCTGGCCGTCGAGCGGTTCGGCCGCGACGCCGCGCGGCCGGAGTTCAATGTGGTCTGATGAGGCGATGATCACGAGCGGGGCCGAGCGGATCGTCCAGGCCCTGAAGGCCCTCGGCGTCGAGGTCGTGTTCGGGCTGCCCGGCGTGCACAACCTGCCCGTCTGGCACGCGCTGCGCGACTCAGCGGTGCGGCTGGTCGGCGTGCGCCACGAGCAGGCTGCGGTGTACGCCGCCGACGGCTACGCCCGCGCCGGCGGGCGGCTCGGGGTCGCGCTGGTGACCACCGGGCCGGGGGCGGCCAACACGCTCGGTGCGACCGGCGAGGCGTTCGCCTCCGGCTCGCCCGTGCTCGTCATCGCCACCGACATCCCGACCACGCTGCGGCGCCCCGGCGTCTACCGAGGGGTGCTGCACGAGACGCGCGATCAGGCGGCGATGTTCGCCCCCGTCTGCCGGGCGGTGACGACGGTGACCGCGGCGGACGAGATCGCCGACGCCGTGGCGGCGAGCGCCGCCCGGGCCCTGCGCGCCTCGAGCGGACCGGTGTACCTCGGCGTCCCCACCGACCTGCTCCGCGCCCCAGCCCGGGGGCCGTCGGTGGGCCCGGACGCCAGCCGGGCCGGCGACGTCGATCCCGGCGCTGTGGTCGAGGCGGGGCGGTGTCTGGATCAGGCCCGGGTGCCGCTGGTCTGGGCCGGGGGAGGGGCCGTGCGCGCCGACGCGGGACCGGCGGTGGGTGCCCTGGCTCAGCGCCTCGCCGCGCCGGTGCTCACCACCTACTCCGCGCGCGGGCTGCTCGGCCCCGAGCATCCCTGTGCCGTCCCCGGGCCCGTCCACCACCCCGCGGTCGGCGCGCTGTGGGACCGGGCCGACGTGGTGGTGGCGATCGGCTCTGACCTGGACGGGATGATGACCCAGAACTGGGCCATGCCCGCCCCGCCGGCGCTGATCGCGATCAACGTCGACGCGGCCGACGCGAGCAAGAACTACCCGGCCACGGTGGTGATCGAGACCGACGCACGGGTGGGGACCGAGGCCCTCTGCGCGGCGCTTGCCCCCGAGCGCAGCGCGCAGCTGGACGGGCTGCAGGCCGAGCTGGCGGCGGTGGGAAAGGTGGTCGCCGCGACGGTGAGCGCCGACGAGCCGCAGGCCGCCGCGATGCTGTCCGGGCTGGACCGGGTGCTTGATCCGGCCACGGTGGTCGTCTGCGACATGTGCATCGCCGGCTACTGGGTGGCCGGCTTTCGCTCGGTCCCAGCGCCGCGGCGGCTGGCCTACCCGATGGGCTGGGGAACGCTCGGCTTTGCCTTCCCGGCCTCGCTCGGCGCCGCTCTGGCCGGGACCGGACCGGTGGTCTGCGTGACCGGCGACGGGGGCTTTTTGTTCGCGTGCGGCGAGCTGGCCACGATGCGCGAGGCCGGGCTCGCCGTGACCGTGGTGCTCGTCGACGACGGCGGCTACGGGATGCTGCGCTATGACCAGACCGCGGCGGGCGAGACGCCGTTCGGCGTCGACCTGGTCGGCCCGGACTTCGTCGCGCTCGCGCAGGCGTTCGGGGTGGCCGCCGAGCGCGTGGACGGCTTCGGGGCGGCGTTCGAGCGGGCGCTGATCTCGGCGCTGGGCTCCGGTGAGCCCCGGATGGTCGTCGTGAGCGCGCGGCTGAGCCCGCCGCTGACCACGTCTCCGCGCTGGTACCGGCGGCGCTGAGCCAGGGGGCGGCACTGAGCACGGGCCCGGCCCGGGCTTGTCCGGTCCTCACGCCTCCGATAACATTCGATCTTCGAAGATCGAAACTCTGTCGCCCGTCCCGAGAGGTCCCCGTTCCATGGCCACCAGCGTCGCTCCCGAGATCCGTCCCGCCGACTACCTCAACATCGATCATCTGCTCTCCGACGAGGAGCGGATGATCCGTGACACCGTGCGCAGCTTCGTGGCCGACAAGGTCACCCCGTACGTGGGCGACTGGTATGAGCAGGCGACGATCCCCCTGGAGCTCGCGCCGCAGCTGGGCAAGCTCGGCCTGCTCGGGATGCACCTGGAGGGCTACGGCTGCGCCGGCGCCTCGGCGACGGCGTACGGGCTGGCCTGCATGGAGCTCGAGGCGGGCGACAGCGGGCTGCGCAGTCTCGTCTCGGTCCAGGGGTCGCTGGCCATGTTCGCGATCTGGCGCTGGGGCTCGGAGGAGCAGAAGCAGCAGTGGCTGCCGCGGATGGCGGCCGGGGAGGCGATCGGCTGCTTCGGCCTGACCGAGCCCGACGCCGGCTCTGACCCCGGGGCGATGCGCACCCGGGCCAGGCGCGACGGCACCGACTGGATCCTGAACGGGACCAAGATGTGGATCACCAACGGCTCGGTGGCCGACGTCGCCGTCGTCTGGGCCGCCACCGAGGAGGGGATCCGCGGCTTCCTGGTTCCCAAGGGCACGCCGGGCTTCAGCGCCCCGGAGATCCACAAGAAGATGTCGCTGCGCGCGTCGGTGACCTCTGAGCTGGTGCTCGACGACGTGCGGGTCCCCGACCAGGCGCGGCTGCCGCAGGCCAACTCGCTGCGCGGCCCGCTGTCCTGCCTCAACGAGGCCCGCTACGGGATCGTGTGGGGCGCCGCCGGCGCGGCGCGCGCCTGTCTGGAGGCGGCGCTGGCCTACGCGCTGGAGCGCCAGGCGTTCGGCCGGCCAATCGCCGCCACCCAGCTGCAGCAGTCAAAGCTCGCGCACATGGCGTTGGAGGTCAACCGCGCCTACCTGCTGGCGCTGCACCTCGGGCGCCTGAAGGACGAGGGCCTGCTGGCACCCGAGCACGTCAGCATGGGCAAGCTGGGCAACGTCAACGCCGCCCTCGACGTGGCCCGCACCGCGCGTCAGGTCCTGGGCGCGAACGGGATCTCGCTCGAGTACCCGGTGATCCGCCACATGAACAACCTCGAGTCCGTGGTGACCTACGAGGGCACCGCCGACGTGCATTCGCTGGTCATCGGCGGCGCCCTCACCGGGATCCAGTCCTTCCGCTGATGCCGCCCGCCGCCACCGTCCCCGGAACGACCCAGGAGCACGCCCTGGTCCACCTGCGCTCGGCGATCATCGGCGGCGAGCTGCGACCCGGGCAGCGGGTGGCCCAGGAGGACGTGGCCGGACGGCTCGGCGTGAGCGTCGCTCCGGTCCGCGAGGCGCTCCGGGTGCTCGAGCAGGAGGGGCAGTTGACCTACCGGCCGCGCCGCGGCTACTTCGTCACCGAACTGCGGATCGAGGACCTCGAGGAGATCTACGCGTTGCGTGCCCTGCTCGAGGCCCAGGCGGCCCGCCAGGCCCTGCCCGCGCTCGACGGTGATCGGCTGGCGGTGATCGAGGCGGCGGCGCGGGAGTGCACCGCCGCCGCCGACGCCGGGGACGTCGCCGCCGAGCTGGCCGCCAACCGGCGCTTTCACTTCACGATCCTCACCGCGCCGGGTCACCCGCATATCGCGCGGCTGATCCAGCTGCTGTGGGATTCGACCGAGGCCTACCGCGCGCTCTACTACAACTCTCCCGCCGAGCGCGCCGCCTCGGTCGACGCTCACGAGCGCATCCTCGCTGCGCTGCGCGCCCGCGACGCCGGCCGCCTGGTGGCCGAGCTGGACGCGCACCGCGAGCGT
>DASSZP010000117.1:0-49663 GCA_035713465.1 Solirubrobacteraceae bacterium
GCCCCCCTGACCGCCTCCACGCACCCATGAACGTCGTGCATCACACCTTCGTGCTCACCGCGGCCCACTTCAAGGGCCCCCACATCGATTGGCTGTCCTTCTCGCCCCTGCTCGCGCTGGCCGCGGGCGCGATCGTCGTGCTCATGGCCGGCCTGCTGCGCGCGGGCTTCGTGCGCACGACGGTCGTGCCGCTGCTCACCGTGATCACCCTGGGTGCCTCCCTGGGCCTGGCCATCGCCCGCTTTGACCACCCGGCGTCGATCATCTCCGGCGCGCTGGCCATCGACGATCTCGCGCTGATCCTCGACATGCTGTTCGCGGTCGCCGGTCTGGCCACGGTGATGCTCTCGCTGCGCAACGCCGCCTCGGAGTCGGCCGGGCACGGCGAGTACCACTCGCTGCTGCTGTTCAGCGTGCTGGGCATGGCCACTCTGGTCTCGGCACAGAATCTGATCACGCTGTTCGTCGGCTTCGAGCTGCTGTCGATCCCGCTCTACGTGATGTGCGCCTCGGAGTTCCGGCGCGAGGGCTCGCTCGAGTCGGGCCTGAAGTACCTGGTCATCGGCTCGGTCGGATCGGCCACCCTGGTCTACGGCCTGGCCCTCGTCTACGGCGCCACGGGCTCGACACAGTTTCAGGGCATCGCCTACGCGGTGGCCCATCACACCGCGCACGGCGGGCTGCTCGGCGATCCGCTGATGCTCACTGGCCTGGCCCTGATCATGGTCGGCTTCGCCTTCAAGGCCTCGATCGCCCCCTTCCACCAGTGGACGCCCGACGTGTACGAGGGCGCTCCCACCGCGGTCACCGCGTTCATGGCCACGGCGACCAAGGCGGCCGCCTTCGGGGTCCTGCTGCGCTTCTTTGACACCGCGGTGCTCGGCCTGCACAGCACCTGGGCACCGGCCCTGGCCACGATCGCCACGATCACGATCATCGTCGGCAACGTTGGGGCGCTGGGCCAGACCTCGCTCAAGCGCCTGCTCGGCTACTCGGGCGTCGCCCAGGCCGGCTACATGCTCGCCGGGGTGATCGTCGCCACGCGGCTCGGCGTCGAGGCGACCGTCCTGTACCTCGCCTTCTACCTGGTCATGAACCTGGCCGCCTTCGCCGTCATCGCCGCCGTGCAGGCCGAGCGACCCGACGGTGACGACATGAGCGCGCTGGCCGGCCTCGGCGCCCGGCGCCCGCTGCTGGCCTGGCCGATGACGATCGCCGTGCTCTCGCTGGCCGGCATCCCCGGGACGGTCGGCTTCATCGGCAAGTTCCAGCTCATCCACGCGCTGGTCGGCGGCAACTACACCTGGCTGGCCATCGTGCTGGTGATCGGCTCGATGATCTCGCTCGCCTACTACCTGCGGGTCATCGCGGTCATCTGGATGAGCGCGGCCGAGCCCGCGCCCGCCTCACGGCCGGTGCGCACCGGCGGCCTGGCCCCGATCGCCGGGGGGTCGCCCGAGGCCGACGCGCTGGACGGCGTCACCGCGGGCACGGTCTCCGGCGCCCCGATCCCGCTTACCGCGGTCGCGGTCCTGTTCGGCGCGGCGAGCATCGTCTTCGGGATCATCCCCTCGCCGCTGTTCGATCTGATGGCCCACGCGGGGCGCGCGCTGTTCGGCTGAGTCGCGCGCGGTTCGGCTCAGTCGCGCGGGTACGGGGGCGACCGGACGGGTAGCCCGGTGAGCATGGACGACGAACGCACCAAACCCGAGAACCAGCCGCTGCCCGACTCCGTCGGTGACAACGGCGAAGAGCAGCCCAGTCCCGGCGGCGGCGATGAATCACGTCGCCGCCCCGGCGATCGGGAGGACCCGCAGGGCCCGTCAGGCGGTGAGTCCTCGGAGGGTTCCCAGTCGACCGGGGACCCGCGTAGCGCGGGCTGAGCGTCCGGGGGCGCAGCTGGGGACGGCGGCCGCGCGGCGGACGCGCCGGCCGTGCGGCGGGCCGACCGTGCGGCGGGTGCGGCGGCCGTGCAGCGGGGAGCGGCGGCCCGACCTCAGGCGGCGGCGGGAACCGCGGGCGCCGGTGCGGTGACCGCAGCGCTGGCCGCACCCGGCAGCTGCCCGGCGGGGGCAAAGCGCAGCACCCCGTCCTGCAGTGGCTTGGTCCGCAGGGTGAGGATGTCGCGCGGGTAGTTCTGGCGCAGCTTCCAGGGCGGCTCTGAGCCCTGGCGCGGGAACTCGTCCAGGGAGCGCTGCACGTAGCCGGACTGCAGGTCGAGCAGCGGCGCGGGGCTGACCGTGCCCGGTTCGGCCACCGGGACGGCGATCTCCTGGCCGTGGTCGCGCATGTGGTTCAGGATGCGGCAGACGTATTCACAGGTGAGATCGCACTTCAGCGTCCAGGACGCGTTGGTGTAGCCGATGACCATCGCCGCGTTGGGCACGCCGTCGAGCATCAGGCCCTTGTAGGTCAGGCGCTCGGGCAGGTTCAGCTCACGGCCGTCCACGCTCACCTCGGTCCCGCCGAGGGCGAGCAGGTTCAGCCCGGTCGCGGTGACGACGATGTCGGCCTCGATCTCCTCACCGCCGGCCAGGCGCAGGCCGGTCTCCGTGAAGCTCTCGATCGCATCGGTGTGGACCGAGGCGGTGCCATCGCGCAGGGCGCGGAAGAAGTCACCGTCGGGGCAGACGCACAGCCGTTGGTCCCACGGGTCATAGCGGGGGCGGAAGTGCCGATCGACGTCGGTGCCGGCCGGCACCTGCCGGGCCACCGCCTTGCGGATGATCGCCGCCGAGGCCCTGGGAAAGCGCCGGCAGAGGCGGTAGCTGAGCGCCTGCATCCCCACGTTCTTCCAGCGCACGGCCTGGTAGGCGGCCATCGCGGGCAGACGGCGGCGCAGGCGGGTGGCCAGCGGGTCCTCCCCGGGCAGCGAGACGAGATAGGTGGGTGAGCGCTGAACCATGGCCACGTGGGCCGCGGTCTCGGCCATCGCCGGCACAAGCGTGATCGCTGTCGCCCCGCTGCCGATCACCGCCACGCGCTTGCCGGCGTAGCCGAGGTCCTGCGGCCAGTGCTGGGGGTGCACGATCGTCCCGCGGAAGCGGTCGCGGCCCGCGAAGTCGGGCTCATAGCCCTGGTCATAGCGGTAGTAGCCGCTGCACCAGAGCAGGAACGATGCCGTCATCGTCACCGTCTCACCGTCGTGATCGGCGGTGACCGTCCAGCGGGCGTCCTCGCTGCTCCAGTCCGCGCGGGTCACGCGGTGACCGAGGCGCACATGGTCCATGACCCCGTGGTCCTCGGCGGTGTCGGCGATGTAGCGGCGGATCGAGGGCCCGTCGGCGATCACCCGGTCGTCGGTCCACGGGCGGAACGAGTAGCCGAGCGTGTGCATGTCGGAATCCGAGCGGACCCCGGGATAGCGGAACAGGTCCCAGGTGCCGCCGATCGCCTCACGGCCCTCGAGCAGCGCATAGCTGCGGTCCGGGCAGCGCCGCTGCAGGTGACAGGCGGCGCCGATGCCCGACAGCCCGGCGCCGACGATCAGCACGTCGACATGGTCAGAGGCCGTGGTACGCATGCGTATCACCAGTAAGCATAACCGGCCGGGTGCGCCGCTACGATCGGCGGTCCGTGCGGTACCCGGTCGAGACCTTCAGTGACGAGGAACGCGCCCTGCTGCGGGCGCACACGACCAACCTCGACCGCCCCGTGTTCGCGCTCACCGCGATGCCGGAGACGCTCAAGGGCGCCCTGTTCGCCCGCTACTCGCGCTACCCCGGGACGCTGCGCCGCCTGCTGGTCAGCGAGTTCGCCGACGATCTCGCCACCGCCGGGGACGGCACCGATCACGTCGAGGGCGACCGCGCCGCCGGGCTGTACGAACGGATCTTCCTGGGCTACGGCGACGACTCGGTCGCGCAGCTCGGAGGTGCTCACGTGGCCTGCGAGTGGGTCTCCAACGTCCTGACCAAGGTGCTGCAGCGACCCCGCATCGCCGCCTACCTGGAGCAGTCGACGCGCTACATCGCCTACGACGCGCCGATGCCCGGCGCGCCCGCGGGACGGCCCGGGTACCGCTACTACGCAGACGACGAGCTCGGTCCCGAGTACGCCGACGCGATGGACACCCTGTTCGGCGTCTACGCAGCCGCCCTGCCGGTGATGCTCGCGTGGGCGGCCGAGCGCTGGCCGAGGGCTGAGGGCGAGCCCGAGGCTGCCCACGAGCGTGCGCTGAAGGCCAAGGCGCTGGATCTGCTGCGCGGCCTGCTGCCCGCCGCATCGCTGTCGCACATGGGCATCTACGCCAGCGGGCAGAGCTATGAGCAGCTGATCCTGCATCTGCTCGCCCATCCGCTGCCCGAGGCCCGGCGGGTCGGCACGATGATGCTTGAGGAGCTGCGCAAGGTCATCCCCAGCTTCCTGACCCGTGTCGACCGGCCCGAGCGCGGGGGCGAGTGGGTGGCCTACCTGCAGTCACGGGCCGCGGCGGGAGCCCATTGGGCGCGCCGCCTGAACCTCGACCAGCCGGGCGCGGACGGGGACGGACCGTCGGTGCGGCTGCTCTCGGTCCGGGGCGATGAGGACGATCTGCTCAGCGCGCTGCTGTTCGAGTCCGCCGGGCGTGCCGAGACCGAGATCCGCGAGACGGTGACCCAGCTGCCCCCCGACGAGCGCGCCCGGATGCTCGCCGACCTTGTCGGCGAGCGGGCCAACCGCCGCCACCGCCCCGGCCGCGGTTTTGAGGCGGTGCGCTACCGGTTTGAGATCGTCTCTGACTACGGTGCCTTCCGTGATCTGCAGCGTCACCGGATGCTGACCGTGCAGTGGCAGGCCCTGACCCCCGATCTCGGCGCCGGCGTGCCCGAGCAGGTCGCCGACGCGGGCCTCGGGGACGCGTACCGCCGCGCCCTGGAGGTGTCCGCCGCCGCCTACCACCGGCTGACCGAGGCCGGGCACAGCGCCGCAGCGCCGTACGCCCTGTGTCTCGGCTATCGCCTGCGCTACGTGCTCGATCTCAACGCTCGCGAGGCGATGCAGCTGATCGAGCTGCGCTCAGGGCGCGAGGGCCATCCCAGTTACCGCGCCGTCGCCCACGAGATGCACGCCCAGATCGCCGCCGTGCACCCGGCGGTGGCGGGCGCGATGACGCACGTCGACCGCGAGAACGAGCCGCGCCTGGAGCGGATCCTGGCCGAGATGCGCAGCCAGGCCCGCTCCGCGGCCGCCTCCTGACGTGCGCACCCAGGCCCGCACCGCGGCCGCCGGCTGACGCGGCTTCCTAGAGTCATCGCGGACATGACCCGTTTTCACGACCTGCTTGCCACCCGCGGCGTCCTGCTCGCCGACGGCGCCACCGGGACCAACTTCCAGGACATGGGCATCGAGCCCGGCGTCGCCCCCGAGGAGTGGGTGACCGATGCTCCCGAGCGGGTGCTCGACCTGCACCGGCGGTTCGTGGACGCGGGCAGCGACCTTCTGCTGACCTGCAGCTTCGGCGCCTCGCCGATCCGCCTGCTCGACAGCCCGCTGGCCGGCCGCGCCGACGAGATCAACACGCGCGCGGCCGAGCTGGCCCGGGAGGCGGCCGGCGACGGTGTGCTCGTCGCCGGGTCGGTCGGGCCGACCGGTCAGCTCCCCGAGCCCTACGGCCTGCTCAGCCGTGACGCCGCCGTGCAGGCCTTCTCCGTGCAGGCCACCGCGCTGGCCCGGGGCGGGGCCGACCTGCTCGTGCTCGAGACGTTCTTCGCGCTGGACGAGGCGCTGTGGGCGGCGGAGGGGATCCGCTCGGTCACCGACCTGCCGCTCGTCATCGCGTTCAGCTTCGACCAGGGGACCCGCACGATGATGGGTCTCTCCGCGGCCGACGTGGTCGCCGCCACGGCCGAGCTCGAGCTCGCCGCCGTCGGCGCCAACTGCGGGCGCTCGCTGGAGGACAACGCCGCCGTGGTGCAGGAGTTCCTCGCCGCCGGCGTGGCCCTCCCGCTGTGGGTCAAGCCCAACGCGGGCGTCCCCTACGTGACCGGCGAGGGGGTCATCTACCCCGAGGACCCCGAGTCGTTCGCGCCCAAGGTGGCCGCCCTGGCCACCGCCGGGGCACAGATCGTGGGCGGCTGCTGCGGCTCGACCCCCGCGCACCTGGCCGCCCTGCGCGCCGCCCTGGCCTGAAAGCGCCGCGGCCGCTTTAGCCCTGGCTCTTCTCCGCCTCGCGCTGGCGCAACTCGATCCGCCGGATCTTGCCCGTCAGCGTCTTGGGCAGGTCCGGGACGAACTCGATCAGCCGCGGGTACGCGTAGGCGGAGAGATGGTCACGGACGTAGGCCTTGATCTCGGCGGCCAGGGCGTCTGAGGCCTCGTACCCCTCGGCGAGCACGATGAACGCCTTGACCACGTTGCCGCGGCGCTCGTCGGGAGCGGCGACGGCGGCGGCCTCGGCCACGGCGGGATGCTCCAGGCAGGCCGACTCGACCTCGAAGGGACCGATCCGGTAGCCGGCGGCGATGATCACGTCGTCGGCACGCCCCTCATACCAGTAGTAGCCATCCTCGTCGGTGCAGGCCGCGTCCTTGGTGTGGAACCACTCGCCGCCGAACACCTCCTCGGAGTCCTCCGGCGGGCGGTTCCAGTAGCCGAGCGGGTAGTGCGGGTTTGAGCGCGCCCGCAGGCAGATCTCCCCCCGCTCACCCTGGGCGACGGGTTGCTCGTCCTCGTCCAGGATCGCCACCTCCCAGCCCGGCATCGGCCGGCCCATCGAGCCCTCGCGCACCTCCATGAAGGGGAAGTTGGCGCACAGCGGGTAGGACTCGGTCAGGCCGTAGTAGTCGAGCACAGTGATCCCGTACTGGTCGCGCATCCAGCGGATCGCCTCGGGGTTCAGCGGCTCGCCGGCCGAGCACACGATCCGCAAGTCGCACGGGTAGCGGGTGCCGGCATCGGAGATCGACATCATCGAGCGGATCGCCGTCGGCGTCCCGAACACGTTGGTGACCTTGTGGCGGGAGAGGAAGTCCAGCTGCTTGTGCGGGTCAAAGCCCCCCTCGCGCTGGTAGACGACCTGCACCGCGCCGTAGCGCCAGGGGCCGAGCAGCGGCGCGATCCCGGCTGCCCACGCCCACTCGCCCATCCCGTGGAAGCGCTCACCATCGTGCACGTCGTGGCAGTAGACGAACTCCTCGTGGGCGAGGATGTAGCGGTGTGCGTGCAGGATGCCCTTGGCCAGGCCCGTCGTGCCCGAGGAGTAGTACAGCTGCGCGGGATCGTCGGCGGCGGTGTCCACACAGGTAAAGGCGGTCGAGCCCTGAGCGAGCAGGGCATCGTCGAGGATCAGCACGTGCTCGACCAGCGAACGCTCCATGCGGTCGGCGTTGGCCTGGTTGGTGACCAGCACCTTGGCCTGGGAGTCGGTCAGGCGGTGGCGGATCCCATCGTCGCCGTAGAGGACGGACATCGAGAGCAGGATCGCCCCCGTCTTCCAGGTGCCGAAGAAGGCCGCGGCGGTCTCGGGAGTCGGCGGCAGCAGCATGGCCACGCGGTCCCCGGGCGCTACGCCGTGTGAGACCAGGACGTTGGCGAAGCGGTTGGACGCGTCCTGGAGCTCCCCCCAGCTCAGCTCACGGACGGTGCCGCGGAAGTCCTCGTGGATCATCGCGAGCTTCTCGCGCGGATGGCGGTCACAGACGTCGGCCGCGATGTTGTAGCGCTCCGGGACCTCCCAGCGGTGGTCGGCGCGGGCCTGTTCGTAGGAAGTGATCGAGCTCATGTGCGCATCATTACCCACTCGCCGTCCGGCGTCATCACTTCCGGCCGTGAGGGGTCATCGGCTCGGTCGCTTCGCGTGATCCGCGCGGCCCGCGAGCCTCGGGCGTTCGGCCCGTCGCGCGGAATTAGTAGTCTTTGTCACGATCGTTGTGTTGGCCGAGATCGCGCTTCCGATCGGCGTGGCGGCGGCCGCCGTGGCAGCGGTGGCTGTGCTCGTCTATCGCGGCAACATCCTGTTGCCCGGCTGGTGGCCCCGCGCCCTGCGCCGGCCCCCCGGTCGCTGGGGTCGCCCTCCGAGCTCGCCGGAGGCGGTGGGCATCGAGACGGCCCTGCGAGCCGCGACCTCGACCCTGCCGCACCTGCGCCGGGGCCTGCATTCGCGGTCGGCGGCCGAGGCCGTGCCCCACCTGCGCCAGCTCACGGGGGCCGCCGCGGTCGCCCTGGCCGACACGCGAACGGTGCTGGCCATCGATGGCGAGGGCCGCGAGCAGGTGCGCCCGGGTGATCTGCTCTCTCGCCTGCTGGCCCTGACGCCCGACCACGACCTGCACATCGTCCCGCGCCTGATCTCCTCGGACCCGAGCTGCCCGCTGCGCAGCGCCGTGCTCGCGCCGCTCACCGTGCAGGGCAAGCGCGCGGGCACGCTGATCGCCTTCTATCGCGACCAGGGCCGGCCGCGCGGCAACGTGCTGCGGATTGTGGCCCGGGTGGCCAGTCTGGTCTCGGCGCAGGTCGAGCTGTCGGTCGTGCGCGAGCAGGAGGCCCGCCTGGCCCAGGCCGAGCTGCGCGCTCTGCGGGCGCAGATCTCTCCCCACTTCATCTACAACGCCCTCGCCGCCGTCGCCGCGCACATCCACCGCGATCCCGAGGAGGCCCGCGAGCTGCTGACCGACTTCGCCGAGTTCACCCGCTACCTGTTCCGCGACGGTCGCTCCTACGTCCCGCTGGACGAGGAACTGGCCCACGTGGAGCGTTATCTGCGCCTCGAGCAGGCCCGGTTTCCCGGGAGCCTGCGGATCAGCATCGATGTCGCACCCGACACGCGAGCGGCGATCGTGCCGTCGCTCTCGGTGCAGCCGCTGGTCGAGAACGCCGTGCGCCACGGCGTGGAACGCCGCGCCGGCACGGGCCGGGTGGAGATCGCCGCCCGCGTGCGCGGCGGCGACGTGGAGTTGCGGGTCTCAGACGACGGGAGCGGGATTGCGCCCGAGCGGGTCCCCGAGGTGCTGGCCGGCGCCGGCGGCGGCATCGGCCTCTCCAACGTCGACGCGCGGCTGCGGGCGACCTTCGGCGAACGGTACGGCCTGCGCATCGATTCACAGCCCGGAGCGGGTACGACGGTGATCATGTCGGTCCCGAACCTCGATGCCGAGCGGTCGTCGCCGGCGGCGCCGCTGATCGAGGTGGTCCGGTGAGCGCCGATCAGCTCACCCTGCTCGCGGTCGACGACGAGCGGCCGGTGCTCGAGGATCTGGCCCGGCTGCTGCGCGCCGCTCCCGGGGTCGGCGCGGTGGAGTGCGCGGCCGACGGCCGCGAGGCGCTTCACCGCATCACCCGCGGACCCTACGACGGGATCTTCCTCGACGTGCGGATGCCCGACCTGGACGGGCTGGAGCTGGCCCGGGTCCTGCGCAACTTCGCTCAGCCGCCCCAGCTCGTGTTCGTCTCCGCGCACGACGAAGCCGCGGTCGAGGCCTTTGAGCTGCGCGCGCTGGACTACCTGCGCAAGCCCGTCGGCCGAGCCCGGGTGCTGGAGGCGGTGGAGCGCGTCGCCGATGCCGTGGCCGCGACCGAGTCGGCGCTCGGAGCCGAGCCCGTCCGCGCCCGGGCGACCCGGGACGACGAGGAGATGGTCGCGGTGGCCAACCTGCACGGCGGCGGAGCTCGGCTGCTGCCCCGCTCGGCGATCGAGTTCGTGCAGAGCTACGGGGACTTCGTGCGGATCGTGTCCGGGGACGAGCGCTTCCTGCTCCGCGCCACCCTGGCTGACATCGAGCGGCGCTGGGAACCGTTCGGGTTCGTGCGCGTGCACCGTCAGTACGTGGCCAATCTGCGGGCGGCGACCGAGCTGCGGCCGCAGCTCGGCGGCACGGCCGAGCTGCGCTTCCCGGGAGGGCGCACGGTCCCGGTGGCCCGGCGCCACAGCGCCGAGCTCGCGCGCCGGCTGGCGGTCTGAGCGGGCGCCCGCAGGTCGCGCCGAAGGTCGTTGCGGTGCCGGCGCCCGGTGGCGGCGGTCCGGGTCGATGCGGGGCGGCGAGCCGTGGCCCACCGCCCCCCTCCGGCTAGTTCTCGGCCGCCTGCTCCTCCTGGATCTTGGCCTCCAGCTGTGACATGACGTCGGGGTCGCGCAGCGTGGTCACGTCGCCCAGGGCCCGCCCCTCGGCGATGTCACGCAGCAGCCGGCGCATGATCTTGCCCGAGCGGGTCTTGGGCAGGTCGTCGGCCCAGATGATGCGCTTGGGCCGGGCGAACTTGCCGATCCGCTCAGCCACCCGGGCGCGGATCTCCTCGACCAATTCGTCCGTTCCCGCGAGGTCGCCCTTGAGGGTCACGAAGGCGCAGATGGCCTGCCCGGTGTCCTCGTCGGCCTGCCCGATCACCGCCGACTCGGCCACCTTGCCGTGGGAGACGATCGCGGACTCCACCTCGGCGGTGGAGAGCCGGTGGCCGGAGACGTTGACCACGTCATCGATGCGGCCGATGATCCAGAAGTAGCCGTCCTTGTCCTTGCGGGCGGCGTCACCGACGAGGTAGGTCTCAGAGCCGAACTTCGAGAAGTAGGTCTCGACGAAGCGGTCGTCCTCCTTGTACAGCGTGCGCAGCATCGACGGCCAGGGGCGGGTGAGCACGAGCAGGCCCTGACCGGAGTCGATCGGTTTGCCCTCCCGCTCGTCGACGACCTCGGCGGCGACTCCGGGGAAGGGCCGGGTGGCCGATCCCGGCTTGGCCGAGACGATCCCCGGCAGCGGCGTGATCATGATCGCGCCGGTCTCGGTCTGCCACCAGGTGTCGACGATCGGGCAGCGCCCGCCGCCGATCACCGTCTGGTACCAGAGCCACGCCTTGGGGTTGATCGGCTCGCCGACCGAGCCGAGCAGACGGAGCGAGCTGAGGTCGAACTTGTCGATGTGCTCGGTCCCCCACTTCATAAACGCGCGGATCGCCGTCGGCGCGCAGTAGAGGATGGTGACCTTGTACTTCTCGACCAGTTCCCACCAGATGCCCTTGTGCGGATAGTCGGGGGCGCCCTCCCACATGACCGACGTGGCGCCGTTGGCCAGCGGCCCGTAGACGATGTAGGAGTGCCCGGTGACCCAGCCGACATCGGCGGCGCACCAGTAGACGTCCTGATCGGCTTTGAGGTCGAACACCAGCCGGTGGGTCGCGCTGACGCCGGTCAGGTACCCGCCGGTCGTGTGCAGCACGCCCTTGGGCTTGGCCGTCGATCCGGAGGTGTAGAGCACGTACAGGGGATGTTCGGCGTCCAGCGGCTCGGCCGGGCACTGCGGATCGGCGGCCTCGCAGATCTCGTGGTACCAGACGTCGCGTCCCTCCTGCATCTCGCAGTCGGTGCCGGTCGACTTCACCACGATGATGTGCTCGAGGGTGTCCAGATCGCCCATCACGGCATCGACGGCTGACTTGATCGGCGCGGTCTTGCCCTTGCGGCGGGCTCCGTCGACGGTGATCAGCGCCTTGGCGTGGGAGAACTCCATTCGCTCCTTGACCGAGTCGGCCGAGAAGCCGCCGAAGACGACGTTGTGGGGGGCGCCGATCCGCGCGCACGCGAGCATCGCGACCACCACCTCGGGGATCATCGGCAGGTAGATGCCGACGATGTCGCCCTTTTCGATGCCCAGGGCCTTCAGAGCGCTGGCCAGCTTCTGGACCTCGGCGAGCAGCTCGGCGTAGGTGAGCGCCTTGGTCTCACCCTCCTCGCCGTGCCAGTGGTAGGCGACGCGGTCGCCGCGGCCGGCCTCGACGTGGCGGTCCAGGCAGTTGTAGGACGCGTTGATCGTCCCGTCGGCGAACCACTTGTAGAACGGCGGGTTGGAGTCGTCGACGTCGGTGGTCGGCTCCTTGAACCAGTGCAGCGTCTTGGCCTGCTCGGTCCACCAGCCCTTCCAGTCCTCCTCCGCCCGGTCATAGACCGAGGCGTCCTTGAGCAGGGCATGCTCGGCGAAGTCCGCCGGCGGCGCGAACGACTCGATGTCGAGCATCTCGTCGAGACGCTGCTCGAGGCTCTCGGAGCCTCTGGCGGTCGATGCGGTGTCTGCCATGTGAAAACCCTCTCTCTCGGCTGCCTTTCCCCGGCCTGACCTAGTTGTACTGGAGCCGCAGCGGCGGCAGGGAGATTCTTCCGGCGGCCCCGGAAGGTTGCAATCCTCGGGGCCGCCGGATGATCAGTAGAACCCCTAGCGGCGGAGCGGGAAGACGGGCATCACCGGTCGCCCGAAGGTGTGGTTGACCACACCGGCCATCGCCGCGTACCACGCCGCGATCGCGGTCGCGATCCCGATGAAGCCGCCCAGGTGGATGGTCCCCGAGCTGCCACCCGAGTTGCCGATCCCGAGCACGATGAACGTGATCGCCAGCAGCAGGAAGACGAGCGCCACCGCACCGGTGGTGCGCAGCGAGGCGACGAACATCCAGGTGGTGAAGATGCCCCACATCCACAGGTACAGGCCCAACGCGCTGTTGGCTTCCCCGCCGGGGATCTTGGCCACGTCGAGCTGGACGAGGATGAAGAACGAAATCCAGAACGCTCCGTAGGAGCAAAACGCGGTCGAACCGAACGTATTGCCGGTGCGGAACTCCCAGATCCCGGCGGTGAACTGCGCAATGCCGCCGTAGGCGAGGGCGAGTCCGAGCACCACCGGCAGCGCGCTCCCGCTGACCAGGTTGGCGTTGATCATGCTCAGCACGAACGTCGTGCCGGCGAATCCGGCGAGCCCGAGCGGGCCCGGATCGGCCGGGACCCAGCCGGCGCTGGCCCCGCCGGTGAGTTCAGGCGCGGGCGCGAGGTCGGCCTCGCGGGGCAGGTGACTGGCTTCCATCTCTCCTCCTGGTGTGGATGGATTGGATGGGGCGCACGGTCGCGGGTCGCGCCCGGCCGGACAAGGGCGTATCGGTCAACGGCGCCCGTGCACCGGCGAACGGCGCCGGGCGTACGACGAGCGGCACCCGTTCGCGGGCCGCGGACGGTGACCTCGGCGGCGGCGGGGCCGCAGCGACCCGGCCTCAGTTGCGGCGCTTGCGCTTGCGCTTGGACGTCGCGCCGCGCGTCCGCGTGGCGTCGGCCGGGGGGCCCTCGGCCGCCACCGGCTCGGGCGCCGGGCCTCGACCGCGGCCCCGGCCCGCGGCGACGCCGCGGCGAGCCCGCAGCTCCGCCGACGGCGGCCACGGCTCGGCCCGGCCGGTCGTCCACGCGGGGGGCAGCCCGCTGGGCCAGCGGCCGGAGAACAGGTAGCCGAGCGCGGCGAACCAATAGCCCTGGACGATGGGGATCTGCGTGATCTGAAACAGGACGAGCACGCCGGCGAAGACGCCCAGGTAGCCCATGAAGCGCGTGAGCAGACCCTGGCGCATCGCGTTGAGCGACACCAGCGCGACGCCGACCGCCAGCAGCAGGGCCCCCGCCTGGCCGATGAGCTGCATCACGACGAGGATCCCGGAACTGGTGAGGTGGTTGGCCTCCTCGTAGGTCTGCGCGCCGGTGGTGACGAACGTGTGGACCTTCCCGGCCACGACGATCGCGTAGATGATCCCCGTGACCCCGGAGAGGATGCCGCCGGCCACGGCGATGGCGCGGATGTAGCCCCGTACGTCGCGGTTGCGCGCGTTGGAGCAACGCCACAGGTAGGCGAGCGCGGCGGCGATCGACAGCGACGCGATGCCGTTGATGATCGAGGCGATCAGGTCAAGCGGATAGCGCCGGTTGGCCACGATCAGGTCGGTGGTCAGCTCATCGACCGCTGTGTGCGGACCTCCGAGCTGCAGCGCGGCGGCCACGACGAGCAGCACGCCCCCGACCACGGCCAGGCCGGCCATGCGGCTGCGCACGCGCGCCTCGTAGGCGAGTTGCGACTCGGGCGCGACGGTGGGAGTGGCGGTGCTCATGGGGCGCCGTATGCTAGACGCGTCGTGTCCGCCGGGCGTCGCGGCATCACGCGCCGCGGGGAGGCGGCGCGGGCCACGGAGCCCTCGCGCCGGCTCCCGCCATGTCCGTCCGTCCGCCCAGATCGTCGTCCTGCCCGGCGTGTGGGGGCGTGCTGGCGGCGTGGCGCACCGTCCCCACCTCTGAGCCGGCGCTCGGCGACGCTCAGTTTGCGCTGCTGCGCTGTGGCGCCTGCGGCACCGCGGTGACCGCCGGCCGGGCGCGGACGGACGTGCGGGAGACGGGATCCAGCGCCGGCCGGGCGCGGACGGACGTGCGGGAGACGGGATCCAGTCAGGCTTGCGGTCGCGCCGGGACCCCTGACCCCGCCGGCCGGGACGTGGCTGAGCACGCCGACCTGCACACGACCGGGGCCTACGCGCGGCGGGTCCCGCACCTGCGCGGGCTGGCCTCGCCCGTGCTGGGGCGATTTGCCCGCGAGCGGCTCGCGCTCCTGGGCCGACTCGTCGCTCCCGGCGCCCGAGTGATCGACGCGGGTGCCGGTCAGGGGCGTTTTGTGTCTCGCGCGCGCGAGGCCGGCTATGACGCCTGGGGGTTTGACCCTCACCCACGGGGGGACGCCGTGGCCGAGGCGAGCTTTGACGACGCCCCGGTGCAGCCGGGCAGCGCCGACGCGGTCACGCTCTGGCATGTGCTCGAGCACGTGCCCGACAGCGGCGCGGCGCTGGACCGGGCCCGGGACTGGCTGCGTCCGCAGGGCGGGCTGATCGTGGCCGTGCCCAACCTCGCCTCGTGGCAGGCGGCGATCGGCGGCGAGCGATGGTTTCACCTCGACGTCCCTCGCCACCGCTTGCACTTCACCCCCGAGGGGCTGGCCCGGCTGCTCGCCGGTCACGGCTTCGAGGTGATCGCCGTCGAGCACCGGCTGCTGGAGCACAACCCCTACGGGCTCTGGCAAACGGTGCTCAACCGCCTGGGGCGCCGGCCGTCGTGGCTGTTCTCGCTGCTGAAGGGCAACGCGCGCTGGAACTGGGGCCAGGCGCTGCTCGTCCTTGCCCTGCTGCCCCTGTTCCCGGTCGCCGTGGCCGTGGAGCGGGTGGCCGCTGCGCGCCGGCGCGGGGGCACAGTGGTGGTGCTGGCCCGGCGCCGGGACCCGGTCGCGCCTCTGTGACGATTCTTCGTCGACCGGCGCGCCCGAGGTACTAGGATGGGAGTCATGGAAGGCAGTGGATTTGGAGGACTGTTCGGAGACCCCGACGACCTGCAGCGCCGCCTCGGCGAGTTCGCCGAGCAGATGCAGGGTGCGCAGAAGCTCGCCTGGGCCGACAACGCGATCAAGCTTGCCGTCGACCTCACCGTCGCGGCGATGAACCGGGCCAACATCCAGGGGACGACCGAGCAGCAGGCCGAGCAGCTCCGCGCGGTCATGGCGACGATCTTCCCCGAAGCGGTCACCCTCGTGCGCGAGGCGCGCGAGGGTCTGCAGTAGACCCCGCGGTTCAGTCGCTGAGGGCGCTCAGCACGAGATCGTCGTGCTCGGCCGGTTTGACCTTGCGCAGGATCTCAGTGATCGTGCCGTCCCCGTCGATCACGAACGTCGTGCGCTCGTTGCCCATGTAGGTGCGGCCGTACATCGACTTCTCCACCCACACGCCGTAGGCCTCGGCCACCGCGTGGTCCTCATCGCCGAGCAGCGGGAAGCCGAGCTCGTACTTCTCGTCGAACTTGGCGATCTTCTTGGGTGCGTCGGGGGAGACGCCGAGCACGACCGCCCCAGCCGAGTCGTAGTCGGCACGGTGGTCGCGCACGCCGCAGGCCTGGGTCGTGCAGCCGGGCGTGTCGGCCTTGGGGTAGAAGTACAGGACGACCTTGCGGCCCTTGAAATCGGCCAGGCCGACCGGGTTGCCGTGCTGGTCGGGGAGGGTGAAGTCGGGGGCGGGGTCACCGATGTTGAGCATCGGTGGAGCCTACCGGCGCCGTCTACTTCAGCAGGCGCGAGAGCCGGCGGTCCTTGAGCAGCTTGCCGTCGGTCTGATCGGTCGGGCAGTAACACATCACGTAGTCCTCGTAGAAGACGGCCTCGATCGTGTCGCCGCAGCGCCAGCAGGGCTCCCCGTTGCGCCGGTGCACGCGCAGCGGCATGGGCAGCTTGTCGGGGATCGGCAGGGTCACGGTCTGCTCGTAGTGCTCCAGCGCGAAACCGAGGCGGTCGATGATCGCCGCGCGCAGCCGCACGGCCTCGTCCTCGCTGAGCTCAGAGCCGCGCTTGAACGGCGAGAGCATCGCCTCGTGCAGGATCTCATCGACCCACGAGCGGCCGATCCCGGCGATCACTCGCTGGTCGCGGAGCACCCCGTGCAGCGGGCGAGCGGCCTTGAACAGGGGCCGCAGGTCAGCCGGCGGGTCGGGCCACGCCTCGGGACCCAGCGTGGTCAGCATCTCCTCCTGCGCCAGGTCCTCGGGCCGGTAGAGCTTGACCCAGGCCGCCTGCTTGGTCCCGAACTCGCGCAGCCGCAGCTCGCGCCCGTCGGTGAGGCGGATGAGCAGCCGCGAGGTGCGATCGCGCAGGCCGGCCCGCTTGTCGTAGAGCTGCAGGCGCCCGGCCGACATCAGGTGCAGCAGCGCTGTGAGCTCGCCCTCGAACTGCACCAGAAACAGCTTGCCGCGGCGGCTCACGCCCTCGATCTTCCGACCTTCGAGGGCCGACAGCGGCGGGTCGAACGTGCGCAGCGCGTTGACGCTCGGGCTCAGCGCGGATTCGACGGTGGCGCCGGCCACGGCGGCGCCGATCCGGCGGGCGGTGATCTCGACCTCAGGTAACTCGGGCATCGGGGCGCAACTCCTGCCGTCTGAGGCTAGTGGTTGACGCGGCCCCTCCGCGCGCGATGGAGCCGGGCAGCGTGCATTTCGTGCCAAACGACGTCGGCCGCTGCGCGGATTGTCATCTTCGTCACGCCTGGCGTGCATTTCGTGCCAAACGTGCGTCCGCGCGGGATGGTTTGGCGGGTTTCGCACGCTGCGGCCGAGGGCGACGGAGGCGAGTGCCGCACCCGCAGCGAATCATTCGGCATCGTTCAGGCTCCGCTTATCCGGCGTCCGCAGACTGACCACCATGAGCCATGTCCTCGCGGTGTTCGACTCCGGTTCCGAGCGTTTCCACGACGCGTTCATCCTTGACGCGATCCTCGATCATCGGCCCGATCGGGTGACGGTGCTGGTCACGGGCACGGCCGCGGGAGCGGCACTCAGCGATGACGGTCCCGCGGCCGATGCGGTCCGCGACCGCCTCGCGTGGCTGCTGACGGCGATCGAACGCCGCACCGGTGCCACGGTGGCGGGCATAGTCGGTGAGCCCGCCGGCCTTGACCACGGCGTTGACGCCGTGGTCGGCGATGCGCGCGTCCCCGCCGCCGCCTGACCAGCGGTCGCGCGCCTGACCACGGGGCCCGCGGCACGCGCGGCGCGAGCAACGTCGCGCTCAGCGGCAGCCCGCGTCATGCTCACCGGCGCGCCGGTAGGCTGCCGGGACGTATGACCACCACCGCTCCGGACGACATCGTCGAGACCCACGAGCAGGGCGCGGCCAATGACCGCGAGCCGCTGCTGGTGATGGCGCCGCTGCGCGCCTTTCTGGCCGAGCATGGGCTCGAGGCCCCCGACGACCTGACCGCGATACCGTTCTCCGAGGGTCACTCCAACGTCACCTACGGCCTGTCCACCGGGGTCGTGCTGCGCCGGCCGCCGCGTGGGCCGCTGCCCCCCAGCGCCCATGACGTGCTGCGCGAGGCGCGGCTGCTCTCGGCGCTGGAGCCGGCCGACGTGCGCACCCCGCGGGTGCTGGCCGCCTGTGACGACCCGGCGGTGATCGGCGCGCCCTTCTACGTCATGGAGCGGATCTACGGCGCGGTCATCACCGACACGATTCCGGAGGCGCTGGACACGCCCGAGCACCGCAACGCGATCGCCGACGAGCTGATCGACGCCCTGGTCGAGCTGCACGCGGTGGACTGGACCCAGCTCGGGCTGGAGGGCTTCGGCAAACCGACCGGCTACCTCGAGCGCCAGCTGCGGCGCTTCAACGGCCTCTGGGAGCACAACAAGACGCGCGAGATCCCGGAATTCGAGGAGGTCTCGGCCTGGCTGACCGCCAACCTGCCCGAATCGCCGCCGGCCACGATCGTGCACGGTGACTACCGGCTCGGCAACACGATGGTCGCAGCCGAGCCGCCGGCGCGGCTGATCGCGATCTTCGATTGGGAGATGGCGACGATCGGGGACCCCCTGGCCGACCTGGGGTACATGATGCTCCACTGGCGCCAGGCCGGGGATGCCGATGACAGCCGCTTTAACCTGCAGAGCGTGACCGTGCGCGAGGGGTTCCCCACGCGCCAGGAGGTCGTCGCCCGCTACGAGCAGCGCTCCGGGCGCTCGATGCACGCCCTGGACTGGTACGTCGCCCTGGCCATGTGGAAGGCGGTCGCCTTCATGGAGGGCAACTACAAGCGCGCGGTGGCCGGATCGACCGACGACCCGTACCTCAAGAGCTTCGGCGACGGCGTCCTCGAGCTGGCCCAGCGGGCGCTCGACGTGACCCGCCACGGCTTCTAGGCCGCGGCGCCGCACCATGAGCATCGTGCGCACCGGGTTGCTCGTCGACTGGGGCGGGGTGATGACCACCGACGTGTTCGCCACCTTTCGCGCCTTCTGCGAGGCCGAGGGCCTTGACCCCGAGACGGTGGCTCATGGCTTTCGCCACGACCCGGCCAGCCGCGAGCTGCTGATCGGGCTCGAGGACGGCTCGCTGCCCGAGGCGGAGTTCGAGGTCCGCTTCGCCGCGGTGCTCGGCGTCGAGCCCGAGGGGCTCATCTGTCGCATGTTCGCCGGGTCGGTGGTGGAGGGCGAGATGGTCGCAGCGGTGCGCCGCGCCCGCGGCGCGGGTGTGCGCACGGGGCTGATCTCCAACTCGTGGGGCACCTCGCGCTATGACCGCGCGTTGCTCGCCGAGCTGTTTGACGGGACGGTGATCTCCGGAGAAGTCGGGATGCGCAAGCCGGCGCCGGAGATCTACGCGATGGGTGCCGAGCGGATCGGCCTGCCGCCGAGCGCCTGCGTGTTCGTCGACGACCTCGGTTTCAACCTCAAGCCGGCCGCCGAACTGGGCATGGCCACGGTCCGTCACCGCAGCCCGCAGGAGACGATCACCGAGCTGGAGGGGCTGCTGTCGGTCGGCCTGCGATGAAGCCGCGTCCCTCCGCGGCCGTGATGGCGGTGATCGCGCTGCTGCTCGCCGGCTGCGGCGCCAGCGGCCTGTCGGCCGCCCAGGTCCGTACACGGGCCACACGGATCTGCGAGCTCGCCGCGGACCGGACGGCAAGGATCCCGCTTCCCACCGATCCGTCGGGCGGACAACGCTTCCTCGATCAGGGCATCGCTGCGCTCACGCCCGAGGTCCGCGCCCTGCGCGGGCTAAGCGATCACGGGGCGCTGCGCACCGCCGTGGTGGCGATAGCCGATGAGCTGGCCGCGCTGCGCTCCTCGCGCCGGGGCCTGCGGGCCGGCAACGACCCCGTCGTGGCCATCAAGACCCTGCAGCAGCAGCTGCTGCGCGCCGAAGAGCGGGCCAACGCCGCGTGGCGCGCGCTCAAGGTGCCCGCCTGCGTGAGCCGCTGAGGCGCTGAGCCGCTGAGCCGTTGAGCCCGCCCGCCGCGGCTCACGTGGCCCGCAACGATGACGAGCCGCCCGGCGCCCTGAGGCACCGAGCGGCTCGCCGGACCGTCGCGGACGGGAGGCCTAGTGGATCTTCTTGGCGGCCTTGTAGTCGGCGTTCTGCACGGCCTTGGGCAGCGGCGCAAAGTCCAGCGCCGGGCCGAACTTCTGGCCGGCCGAGATCGTGTAGCGGATGAACGACGCGATCGAAGAACCGACGCTCGAGCCGGCGGGCACGATCGCGTAGGTGTAGGTGGACATCGGGTACGCCTGGGCGTAGACCGAGCTGGGGTTGACGATGTGCAGCTCGTTGTTGGCCGGGACCCGCGAGGTCGCGCGGGCAGCGGCCGAGATGTTGCTCAGGTTGGGGTACTCGAAATTGCCGGCCGCGTTCTGCAGCCCGGCGACCTGGATCGGCTGCGTGATCGCGTACGACGCGGCGATGTAGCCGATCGCTCCGGGGGTGGACAGGATCGTGGCCGCCACCCCGGAGTTGCCCTTGGCGCCGTTGCCCCGGGGGAAGCTGACCGCGGTCGCGTTGCCGATCCGGTGGGCGAACGCGCTGGAGACACGGGACATGAAGTCCGTGGCCACGTACGTGTCACCGGAGCCATCGCTGCGGTACACGGGGGTGATCGCCTCGTTGGGGAGATTGACCCTCTTGTTGAGCTTCTTGATCTGCGGATCGTTCCACTTGGTGATCTGGCCGAGGTAGATCTTGGCCAGGACGGGGCCCGAGATGCGCAGGCCGCGGACCCCGTGGAGGTTGTAGCCGATCGCCGTGGCGGTCAGCGCCCACGGGATCTCAATGCAGCCATGGCAGTTGGCGTGCTGCTGGGGCGTCATCGGGGCGTCGGAGGCCCCGAAGTTGGTGACGCCGTTTGAGACGTTGACGATGCCCTGCCCGGAGCCGACGCCCGAGTAGGTGACCTGGCCGCCCGAGTAGTGGGAGGTCCACTGGGCCATCAGCGGCTGGACGAGGGTGGAGCCCGAACCGGTGATCGGTGCGGCGGTGGCAGCGGCCGTGGCCACGCCCATCGACGCGATGACCGTCGTGGCGAGCACGACTAGTTTCCTGCGAGGCAACACGAGACTCCTTTGATGGTGAGGAAGTGATTCCGGCCTTCAAGCGCCCCAAGCGGCTCGGCCGCGACAGGCGAAGCGCGCCAAGCATCGGTGACCTCGCCTCCGCTCCTGTTGCGCGGTCGTGATCGAGATTTGAAAATCGTGTGATCGCGCCGAACCGGTGCCCGCGCGGGGAATGGGTTCGTTTACGCTGCCGCGCCGTGTCGGCCACTTCACGCACGCTGCGCCTGCCCGGCGCCGGCGCCCGCTCCGGAAATCCGGCCAGCCTTGGCGAGGGGCTGCTCGTCGGGCTGTGCGGCATGGCCGCGTTGATCGCCGTGGCGGTGATCTTCGAGGTCATCTACCAGGTGATCAGCGGCGCGCACCTGGCCATCGGCCGGTTCGGGCTGAGCTTCATCGTCCATCAGACCTGGGCGCCGAACTTCGATCACTTCGGGGCCGCGGTGCTGCTCTACGGGACGCTGGTCAGCTCGACCATCGCGATGGTGCTCGCGGTTCCCATCGGGGTGGCCATCGGCCTGTACCTGAGCCTGCTGGCCGGCCCGCGGATCCGGACGGTGGTCGGGCCCTTGGTCGAGCTGGTGGCGGCGATCCCGACCGTGATCCTCGGTCTGTGGGGGATCCTCGTCCTCGCCCCCTTCGTGCACTCCACGCTCGAACCCGCTCTGCACAGCGCGCTCGGCTTTCTGCCCATCTTCGGGCCCCAGGAGACCAACGGCAGCGGCGTGTTCACCGCTGGGCTGATCCTCACCATCATGGTCGTCCCGATCGTCGCCGCGCTCAGCCGCGACCTGTTCCTCACCGTGCCCCGCGAACTGCAGGACGGCGCCTACGCCCTCGGCGCGACCCGCTGGGAGGTGATCCGCGGCGTCGTGCTCCCCAGCACGGCTCCGGGCGTGATTGCCTCCTCGGTGCTCGGCCTGGGGCGGGCCCTGGGCGAGGCGATCGCCGTCACCCAGGTGATCGGCGACGGCCAGCAGATCCACGCCTCGCTGTTCGGCACCGCGGACACGTTCGCCAGCCGGCTGACCGAGAACTTTCCCGGCGACTCCGCGCTGTACACGTCCGCGCTGTTCTACGTCGCTCTACTGCTGCTGGTCATCGGCATGGCGTCCAACCTGATCGCGCAGTTCATCGGCCGGCACTTCGACACCCGCCGGGTGCGGCGGCCGTGAGCACCGGGGACGCGCTGGCCGCGATCGAGGCCGAGACCCCCCCGCTGTTCGACCCGACGGCGCCGCTACGGGCCAGCGGCAACCTGCGCCGGCGCAACGCGGTCAGCCGGCTCGCCGCCGGGGGCGCCCAGGCCGCGGCCATCCTGGCCATTCTCGTGCTCGGCGCCGTCGTGCTCGCAGTGGTCAACCGCGGCGGCAACGCGCTGAGCTGGCACTTCATCACGCAGTCGCCGACGGTGACCGGCGTCGGCGGGGGGATCGCCCCGGAGATCGTCGGCACGCTGCTCATCTGCGCGCTGGCCGTCATCATCGCCGCCCCGTTGGGGGTGCTCGTCGCCCTGTACGTGACCGAGTTCGCCGGGGCCCGGCTCGCCGTGTTCATGCGCACGGTCCTTGACCTGATGCAGGGCCTGCCCAGCATCATCATCGGGCTGCTCTTCTTCGGACTGCTCGTGGCGGGGTCGGGACAGTCGGGTTATGCCGCCTCGCTGGCCCTGGCCACGATCATGCTGCCGCTCGTCGCGCGCTCCACCCAGGAGGTGATCCTGCTCGTCCCGCGCACGCTGCGCGAGGGCGCGGACGCCCTCGGCGTGCCCCGCTGGCGCACCGTGGTCGGGATCATCCTGCCCGAGGCGATCGGCGGGATCGTCACCGGTACGCTGCTCGCCTTCGGGCGCGCGGCCGGCGAGACCGCGCCGATCATCGCCCTGAACTCCGTCTGGGACCCGGCCAAATTCGTGCTCAACCCGTTCGTCCATCGCGGCATCCCCAACCTCCCCTTCTACATCTTCAATCAGAACGAGCAGGGAGATCCGGCCAGCGTGCAGCGCGCCTGGGGCGCCGCGCTCGTGCTGCTGATCATGATCCTGCTGGCCAACTTCACCGCCCGTGCCCTGCTTGCCCGCAACCGAAGGAAGTTCGCCCGATGACCTCGACCTTCGACCGCCCCGACACCAGCGGCCCCTCCCCCACTCCGGCGCGCCGCGTGCGCATCCAGTCGGGCCCGGCCGCGGCCACGCGGCCGGCGCTGACCGGTGCTGGGGCCACAGCCGGCCGCGAGATCGTCTTCGACGTGCGAGATGTGTCGATCTCCTACGGGCCCAAGGTGGCCGTCGAGCACGTCTCGATGTTCATCCACCGCAACCTGGCCACGGCGATCATCGGCCCCTCGGGCTGTGGCAAGACGACCTTCCTGCGCTGCCTGAACCGGATGAACGACACCATCCCCGGCTTCGGGATCACCGGCCAGATGCTCTACCACGGCCACGATCTGTACGGCAGCGGCGTGGACCGCGTCGAGGTGCGCCGGCGGATCGGGATGGTGTTTCAGAAGCCCAACCCGTTCGCCAAGTCGATCTACGACAACGTCGCCTGGGCGCCGCGCAACCTCGGGCTGCGCTCAGGGCTCGACGAGCGCGTCGAGCGGGCACTGCGCGGCGCCGCCCTGTGGGACGAGGTCAAGGACCGGCTGAAGTCCTCGGCCCTCGGCCTCTCCGGCGGTCAGCAGCAGCGCCTGTGCATCGCCCGCGCGATCGCCGTCGAGCCCGACGTGCTGCTGCTCGACGAGCCCGCCTCGGCGCTTGACCCGATCGCGACCGGGGCGATCGAGGATCTGATCGGCGTGCTCAAGCGCCGCTACACGATCGTGATCGTCACCCACAACATGCAGCAGGCGGCGCGCGTGGCCGACCGCACCGCGTTCTTCAGCCTCAACGCCAACCGGACGGGCGCCCTGATCGAGGACGACGACACCGACCGGATCTTCACCAACCCGCGCGATCCGCGGACGCGGGATTACGTGACCGGCCGCTTCGGCTGAGCGGCCCGGCACCGGCCGTCACCGGGGCCGCCGTGTGGTCGTCAGTGCGGCGGCGCCGTGGGCGCGGAGGCGATCGCGTCGCTGGGGACCTGCTCCAGCAGCGAGTGCCCGCACTGCCAGCAGAACACCGCGCCGCCCGAGTGCGGAGCGCCGCAGCTCCCGCAGGTCCCGGCGCTGCCGGTGTGCTCCATGCGCAGGATGCGCTCGACCTCGCCGAGCTCCGCGTCGGCATCCTGAAGCAGGGCCGCGCGCCTGACGATCACGTCGACGCGGATGCGATCCCGGGTGGCCATCTCGTAGACGAGGCCGCCGAGATCCCATTGCAGCTCGGCCACGCGGGCGGTCAGCTGCTCGCGTCGCTTCTCGAGGTCGATCGTGTTCTCCGTACCGCCGGCCCGGGGCGGCAGCGGCGCAGACCCGCCGGCAGGCGGGTGGTAGGCGGAGGCAGGCTCGGCGGTCGGACGCGTGGACTTGCTGAAGGGAATGCGCATGGCCATCGGATCAGGGACCGAAGAAATGTCCGGTGAAGTGGCCGTGCTGATAGCCCTTGCCGCTGCCCTTGGCGCCGACGGTCACCGTTGGCGGAGGCAGGCTCTTGACCGTGGTCACGACCCTGGCTGCGCCGCCGGAGCGCTTGCGTGTGCCGCCGGACCTCTGCTTGGTGTGCGAGCCGCCGGAGCGGCCGGAGGCAGCCGCGGTGGTCGCACCGGAGGCGGCTGGCGCGGCCGCGGCGCCACCGTTGACGGTGACGATCTGGGCCCGTCCGCTGCCGCCGTTGTCGCCCTTGCCCAGACCGCCGATGTAGACACCGATTCCCATCGCGATCAGCAGGGTGGCCACGCCGGCGATCAGGGTCGCCGCACTGGAGAAGCGCGGCGGCCGGGGCGCGAGACGCTCCTCGGTGAGGAACGTGGTGGGCGGGTCCGCGGTGACGGCCGGGAGGCTGCTGAACCGGGGCGCGCCGCGGCGCTCGCCGCAGACCAGGCAGTAGTGCTGGTCTGGGGCCAGGTGAGCGCCGCAGTTGGCGCACTGGTCGCTGGCGGCCAGCACCGGGGCCACATGCTCGACCTCAGCCGGCGAGGCCGGGGCGGGCGCCGGGAACACGGCCGTGGGGGGCTCGTCGCTTCCCGGCTCGTCGGCGCCGAAGCGCATGGGTTGAGTGGGCGGCACCATTGCGGCCCTGAGTATGGGCGCCGCGGTGCGGCCGGTGTTATCAACTCGTGATCGTCTCCAGGCCGGTTTCAACACCTCGGTCACAAATGGGGCGCCTCGCGCGCACACAATGCTTTCGATTTCATGGCCGAGCCCGGATTTCCCATCGCTGCCGTGCCGCGGACGGTGACCAGCTGCCCGCAGTGCGCGACGCCGCTGGCCGCCGATCAGCGTTACTGCGTGCGGTGCGGGGCGCGCTGTGTGCCGTTGCCCGGAGCCCGGCTCGTCCCGACCTCCGCCGCCGGCGCCCGGGCGGCGCTGGTGTCCGAACCGAGCCTCGCGGCCGAGATCGAACATCGGGCCGGGGCGTTCCTGTCCTCGCTCCCGCCCCGGGCGGCCGCGCTGGCCGTGATGTCGATGCTCGCCTTCGGCGTCGTCGTCGGCTCGGGGGCGACCTCGCTGGCCAGCCCGTCCTCGCCGGTCATCCTCGCCTACGGACCGTCGGCGGCCACTGCTGCGAGCAGCCCGGCACCGGCCGGCGGCGGTGGGGGTGGCGGAGGTGGCGGCAGTTCCGGGGGCGGCGGCGGCACGACCACGGTCGTGCAGACGGTGGCCGCACAGACCATCACCGCACCGGGCGCGGGGGGCGGCGGTGGGGGCAGCGGCGGCCCGGCCGCTGCGGCAGCGCCCAGCGGGCCGACCTATCCCCCGGTCAAGCACGTGTTCGTGGTCATGCTCTCAACCCAGGGCTTCACGGCGCTGTTCGGGCCCGGGTCGGCCTACACGTACCTCAACCGCACCCTGCGCCGGCAGGGGGAGTTGCTCGACAACTACTACGGGGTGGCGGGCAGCCCGCTGGCCAACGAGATCGCGCTGCTCAGCGGTCAGGGCCCGACCCCGCAGACGATGCAGGACTGTCCGCAGTACACGGCGCTGAGCCCGGGGACGGTCGGCAAGGACAAGCAGGTTCAGGGCGACGGGTGCGTGTACCCGGCGGCCACGGCCAACCTGCCCGATCAGCTGGTGGCCAACGGCCAGACCTGGAAGGGCTACATCGAGGGTATGGACACGGTCGGACCGACCCCGGTGCCGGGGACGACCACCTCGAGCGCAACCACCCCCCTAGGCGCGAGCACCCCCTCGGCCGCGACCAGCGCCGCCGCGACGAGTTCGGCCCCCGCGGCGACCGGGACGACCGGGACGGGGACGGGGACGGGGACCACTCCGGCCGGCCCTCAGACGGCGTGCCGCCGCCCCGCGGTCGGCGCGACCGATTCCAACCAGGCGGCCAGCACGACCAGCCCGTACGTGACATGGCGCAACCCGTTCGTCTACTTCGCCTCCATCGCCGACTCGACCGAGTGTGCGCAGGAGGACGTCGGCACCGATCAGCTGGCCACGGATCTCAAGCGCGAGGCGACCACGCCGACGCTGGCCTACATCGCCCCCAGCCCGTGCGACGACGGACAGCTGGTCGCCTGCGCGCCGGGGCAAGCGCCTGATGCCAAGAGCGTGGCCGCCGCCGCTGATGCGTTCCTGAAGACGACGATCACCGAGATCGAGGCCTCCCCGGCGTACGCCAACGGCAACGGGCTGATCGTCATCACGGCCGACAACGCGCCGCAGAGCGGATCGAACGCGGACCCGACCGGGTGCTGCGACAACCCCGTCTACCCGAACCTGCCCCCCACCCCGACCGGCGGGCCGACGACCACGAGCGGATCGGGCACGACCTCCGGGGCCACCCCAGGGACGGCCACCGCGGGGACGACCAGCACGGAGACGACCACCACCGGGACGGCCACCGCGGCACCGACCAGCACCGCGACGACCGGCACCGCGACGGCCACCACCGGGACGACCACCACGGCACCGGCCACGCCCGGCACCACCAGCACACCGCCGACCACGCCCGGCACCACCAGCACACCGACGACCACGACGGGAACGGCCCTGACCGGTGCGACCACGACGACGACGGCGCCGGTCGCCGGGGGCTCCACCACGCCCACGGGGGGCGGCGGTCAGATCGGGCTGCTGCTCATCTCCAAGTACGTCAAATCCGGCAGCGAGGACACCCTGGACTACTTCAACCACTACTCGCTGCTGGCCAGCATCGAGCAACTGTTCTCGCTCACGCGGATCGGCTACGCAACCGACCCGCAGCTGACCCTGTTCCAGCCCGGGGTCGTCTACAACAACTACACGCCCTGATCCGCCGGCGCCGGCCGAGGCTCAGTCGCGCCGGCCGCGGCCGTAGAAGAACTTCAGCATGCCGCGCAGCAGCTTGGTCTGCCGCGCCGAGTACGGGAACATGAAGGGCTCGCGCTTGAGCGCCCGCTTGGTCACCAGCAGCGACTGCACCTTGGTGTACTTGCGGATGCCGGCGGCGCCGTGGCGCGTGCCCAGACCCGACGCCTTCCAGCCCCCCATGGGCAGGTTGAGCGCCGTGTAGTTGACCTGGGCGTCGTTGACGCAGACCACCCCGGCCTGGATGCGCCGGGCCAGCGTCTCGCCGCGATCGACGTCCTTGGTCCAGACACTGGCCTGGAGTCCGTACTCGGAGTCGTTGGCCAGCCGCACGCCCTCCTCCACGTCGGCCACCTTCATGATCGGCAGCGTCGGCCCGAAGGTCTCCTCGGTCATGCACTTCATCGTGTGGTCAACGTCGACGAGCACGGTCGGCTCAAAGAAGCGGCCCGGACCGCCGCCCGCGTGGCCGCCGGTGAGCACGCGCGCGCCCTTGTCGACCGCGTCCCTGACGTGGTCGGAGATGATGTCGAGCTGGGGCGGGAAGATGACGGCGCCGACATCGACGGTGCCCGCCTGCGTCGGAACGCCCTGACGCAGCGCACGCACGTTGTCGGTGACCTTGGTCACGAACTCGTCGTACACCGGCGCCTCGACGTAGCAGCGCTCAACCGAGATGCAGACCTGTCCGCCGTTGTTCATGGAGAAGAACGTCGCCGCGTTGGCGGCACGATCGAGATCGGCGTCGGCGCAGACGATCATCGGGTCCTTGCCCCCGAGCTCCAGGTAGCACGGCACGAGCGCGTCGGCGGCAGCCTTCATGACCGCCTTGCCGGTGCGACTGGAGCCGGTGAACATGACGCAGTCGACCTGACCGATCAGCGCCGCCCCGGTGCCGCCGTCGCCGGTGGCGATCTGGAAGACGTTCTCGGGGATTCCGCAGGCCTCGAGCATCTCGGCCATCACGAACGAGCTCAGCGGAGTGACCTCGCTGGGCTTGAGGATCACGGCGTTACCGGCCATCAGCGCCGGGATGCAGTCACCGAAGGAGTTGGCGATGGGGTAGTTCCACGGGCCGATCACCCCGACCAGCCCAACCGGCGCGTAGCGGATGATCAGCTTCTTGCCGATCGCGATCGGGTTGTTCCAGGACGGCACCCGCTCGTCGGCGAGGTACTTGGGACCCTCCTTGGCCCAGAAGCCGAGCGCCGAGGCGGTGTAGCCGAAGTCGGCGATCTGCGCGTCCTCGTAGGTCTTGCCCGTTTCCTGGACCACTGCCTCCAGCACGCGCTGGGCGTTGTCGAACATCCACCGCTGCGCGCGGCGCATGATCCGTCCGCGCCCCTCGAAGCCGAGCGCCTCCCAGGCGGGCTGCGCCTCGCGCCCCCGGCGGGCCATCGCGGCCAGCTCATCAGCACCGAGCACCGGGATCGTGGTGATCAGCTCCCCGGTGGCCGGGTTCTCGACCCCGATCGTCCGCTCTGCGGCCCCGTTGGTCGCGGCCGGCTCGTGCTGGGTGGCGCTCATGGTCTCCTCCTGCGGCGTCGGTCTCTCAAGGGCTGGAAGCCTACTGAGGGTCGAGCTCGATCGACTCGATCCTCGGGGGATCGACCGGTCGGTCCTGGGGGCCCGTGGGCACGCTCTCGATCGCGTCCACGGCGTCCATGCCCGCGGTCACCTCGCCGAACACGGTGTGGCGCCCGTCCAGCCACGGCGCCTGCGCGGCGGTCACGATGAAGAACTGCGATCCGTTGGTGTTCGGGCCGGCGTTGGCCATGGCCAGCGCGCCGCGGACGACCTTGTGGTCATTGAACTCGTCCTCGAACTTGTAGCCCGGGCCGCCGGTGCCGGTCCCCTCGGGGCACCCGCCCTGGACCATGAAGTCGGGGATGACGCGATGGAAGATGAGCCCGTCGTAGAAGCCGTCGGCGGCGAGCTTGCGGAAGTTGGCCACCGTCTTGGGCGCATCGTCATCGAAGAACTCGACCGCGATCGTGCCGAGGGTGGTGTTCAGATTGGCTGTGGACATACGCTGACCCTACCCAGGTCTCGCGCGTGCGACCCGCTGAGGTCCGTCCACTCCGGCGCAGCGACGGCTTCCGCGGACCCGATCGTGGCCCGCGGAAGCCATCCGCCGTTCTTTTTTTTGCGCTAGTTGTTGCTGGACGTCTCGATCGCGTTCAGCCCGGTGGTGACGCTCGCCGGCGTCCCGCCCGTGGTGGCGCAGCTCACCGTGGCCGCGCCGGCCGGGCCGGCGACCTGCAGGGGCAGGGAGGCGGTCGCACCTGGCGCGACCGTCGCCGTGGCCGACTGCTTGGTATCGCCGACCGTGAGCGTGCAGGTCACGTTGACCGGCGCCTTTTCGGCCGCGGCCACAGTCGCGCTCGGGTTGGCGAAGGCCAGGTATGTGGTCCCCGCCGGGAGGTTGGCCGAGGCCACCGTGGTGGCGGCGTTGACGGTCTGCGTGCCAATCGCGCCGAACTCCGACGGGCGCGCCGGGTTGCAGGTGACGGCGCCGTTGGACGCGACCGCGCCGACGGCGCTGCCGTTGGCGCACGTGCCGTTGACCCGAGCCTGCAGCTGGGCGAGGTTGGCCCGCACGCGGCCCACCGCTCCCGGCACGATGTCCTGGTAGTTGACGGAGTCGAAACGAAGCTTGGAGTGGGTCACGGAGCTGTGCTTGAGCTGTGCCTCCCCGACGCTGTTGTAGGGGATGCTGACGGCGGCGTAACCGACGCCGCCAAGGGCGACGAACAACGCCACCACCGAGATGATGAGCGCCGCCGACGGCCGGCGACGCGGGATGAAGCGTGGTCTCAAGGGAGAACCTCCCGTGTCGAATCGCCCCGCATTTGCGGGGCCTTTCCCTCACTCCAACACGGCCGGCCCGGGTTAGTCGCGCCACCGGCGGCACGCCTGACACGGACCTGACACGGATCGGTTCGTTCGCTGACCGTGGGCCGGCGCCCAGGGGCGGGGGTGGCTCAGCCGCGGGGGCGTTGCAGGCGCGGGCGAGACGTGGCTCAGGCGCGCGAGCGTCGAGGCGCTGATCAGGCGCGGGCGCGCTCGAGGCGCAGCACCGCGCCACGCACCTCGGTGCCGGCGGTCTGCTCGACGACACGCTCAGCGTCGTCGCCCGGGACCTCAACGAAGGAGAAGTGCTCGAGCACCCGCACGTTGCGGACCGCCTCCCCGTCCAGCTGGGTGGCCGAGCGGATCGCCTGGATGATGTCCGAGGGCTCGATCCCGGCCGCGCGCCCGCCGGAGACGATCAGCTTGGCGAAGGTCGTCTCGCCGTTGACGCCGGCATGGGGCTTTGAGTGCCGCTTGGGCTTGGGGGGAGCCGGCGCGGTCGGCGCGACGCGCGCGTCCTTGACCCACGGCGCCAGCTTGACCCCGGCGTGGTTCTCGATGGCCTGGATCTCGCGCTGCTGGCGCGGCTCGTAGAAGGTGATCGCGCGGCCGCTGCGCCCGACCCGGCCGGTGCGGCCGATGCGGTGCACGTAGACGTCCGGCGAGGTGGGCACGTCGAAGTTGATCACGTGCGAGATGCCCGAGATGTCCAGGCCGCGCGCGGCGACGTCGGTCGCCACCAGCAGTGGCACACGCCCGCTCTTAAAGGAGATCATGACCCCGTCGCGCGAGCCCTGGCTCATGTCACCGTGCAGCGCGCGGACGTTCATCCCGCGGTCGCGCAGGGTGCGGTGCAGCTGGTCGCAGCGGACCTTGGTGCGGACGAAGACGATCGCCTGGTCGGGGCGCTCGGCCTCGAGCACGTCCACGAGCGCCTGGTTCTTGTCCCGCGAGGCCACCTCGAGCGCGAACTGCTCGACCGTGTCCACGGTGAGGGTTGCGGTCTTGACCTTGACCGTCACCGGGTCATAGAGGTATTGGTCGGCCAGCCGGCGGATCTCCGGGGGCATCGTGGCCGAGAACAGCGCGGTCTGGCGGCTGGAGGGGGTCAGCGCGAGGATCTTCTCCACGTCCTCCAAAAAGCCGAGATCGAGCATCTCGTCGGCCTCGTCGAGCACGACGAAGCGGCACGAGTGCAGCATCAGCGAGTGGCGCGAGATGAGGTCCTTGACGCGACCGACCGTGCCGACGACAACATGACCGCCGGCGCGCAGCTGCGCCTGCTGGCTGCGGATCGGGGCGCCCCCGAACACGGCGACGACGTCGACGCCCTTACGCGCCCCGTAGGCGCGCAGCGCCTGCGTGACCTGGATGCACAGCTCGCGGGTCGGGGTCAGCACCAGCCCCTGGACCTCGTGCTCGGTCGGGTCGACGTACTGGAGCATGGGCAGCCCGAAGGCCGCCGTTTTGCCCGAGCCGGTCTGGGCCTGGCCGATCATGTCAGTCCCCTGCAGGAGCAGCGGGATCGTCTGCTCCTGGATCGGGCTGGGAGAGTCGTAGCCGACATCGGCGATGGCTTGGAGCAACTCCGCGGACAGGCCGAGTTCGGCAAACGTGGTCATTGCCCTCGGAAGATAGACGCACACGGGCATTTTCCGGTCTGAGGCGTGAACCGCGTGATATCGTCAGGTCCCTAATGATTTGGCGCCTGCGTATTTGAGGGGATCGGGGATGAACGACGACGGCCGCATCGACAGCTACGTATGGCGCATCAGCGCCGTCGTGATCATCGGTTCGATCATGTCGATCCTGGACACGACGATCGTCAACGTCGCGCTGGCCACGCTGGGGCGCGACCTGCACGCCACGATCACCAACATCCAGTGGGTGGTGACCGGCTACATGCTCTCGCTGGCCGCCGTGATCCCGGTCACCGGCTGGGCGGCGCGGCGCTTCGGGGCCAAGCCCGTCTACCTCACCTCCCTCGTCTTGTTCGTGCTCGGCTCGGCGCTGTGCGGCCTGGCCACCTCGAGCGGTGAGCTGATCGTCTTCCGGGTTCTGCAGGGCATTGGGGGCGGCATGATCCTGCCCATCGGCCAGCTGATGATGGCCGAGGCGGCGGGTCCCAAGCGCATGGGCCGCGTGATGAGCGTGGTCGCGGTGCCGGCCATGCTCGCGCCGATCCTCGGTCCGACGATCGGCGGCCTGATCATCGACAACGCGAGCTGGCGCTGGATCTTCTACGTCAACGTGCCGATCGGCGTGATCGCGGTGGCCGCCGCGGTGCGGATCCTGCCCACCGTCGCGCGCCAGAGGACCGAGCGGTTGGACTTCCTCGGCCTGGCTCTGATGGCCACGGGGCTGCCGCTGATCACCTACGGCCTGGCCGAGGTCGGCAGCACCGGAGGCTTCTCCAGCGGCAAGGTCATCATCCCGCTGATCGCCGGCGTGCTGCTGGTCGGCGTGTTCGTCCGGCACGCCCTGCGCGTGCCCCGGCCCCTGCTCAACCTCAGGCTGTACCGCCGGCCGACGTTCTCGACCGCGTCGGTGACGATGTTCTGTGTCGGGGCGGCGCTGTTCGGCGGCATGATCCTGCTGCCGCTGTACTGGCAGACCGTCCGTCACGAGTCGGTCGTGGTGACGGGCCTGCTGACCGCACCCCAGGGGCTCGGCGCGGCGCTGGTGATGCCGATCGCCGGCCGGCTCACCGATCGCTACGGCGGCGGCGGGCTGACCCTGCTCGGCGTGACGCTGTGCACGCTGGGCACCGTCCCGTTCGGCCTGATCGGCGCACACACCTCGATCGTCTGGCTCTGCTTCGCGATGCTCGTCCGCGGCTTCGGGATCGGCTTTGCCTTCATGCCCGCCATGTCAGCGGCCTTTGCCTCTCTGGAGCGCGACGAGCTCTCCCACGCGACGCCACAGCTCAACGTGCTCCAGCGCGTCGGCGGCTCGATCGGGACCGCGGTGCTCGCCGTGATCCTTCAGCGCGCGCTCGTGGGCGCGCACACCGCCGGCGACGCGGCGGCGGGCTACGGGACCGCGTTCTGGGCCGCCGCGGGGATGACCGCGCTGGCCATCGTCCCCGCCGTGATCCTGATGCGCGCCGAGGCCCGGGCGCGACGGCATCACGCCCAGCCGGGGCTGGACTCCGAGCATCTCGCCGAGGCGATCGCGGCATGAGCACCAGCGCCGGCCAGACCGCCGGCAGCGACGCCCCCCCGCTCGACGCGGCGGCCCGGCTCGGCCAATCGCTCAAGGCGGCGATGGTGGCCGTGCGCCGGCTGCGCGGTCGCGAGAGCCACCAGCCGGGCCGGCTGAGCTACGCCCAGTACAGCCTGCTGTTCAGTCTGGCCAGCGAGCCCGAGATGCCGGCCAACCGGCTGGCGGCGCTCGCCGATCTGACCCCGGGCACGGTCACGCCGATGCTCGACCATCTCGAGGCCGACGGCCTGGTCACGCGGACGCGCTCACCCCACGACAAACGCGTCGTGCTGATCTCGCTGACCGAGTCCGGGCAGCAGGTCGTGGCCGAGCGCCACGCCCGCTTTGCCCCGCGATGGACGGCGGCCCTGGAGGGCTTCAGCGATGCCGAACTGCTCACCGCGGCCGCGGTGCTGGACCGGGTGCGGGCGATGTTCGACGCGATCGACGAGGACGACCCGCTCACCCCCTCCCCCTGATCGCCCAGCTCTGGGCGCGCGGCGCTCGGCTACCGCGAGAAGCTGAGCGCGCCGTCCAGATGCGGGGTCTCGCGCCGGGCGTCGCGGACCCCGAAGCGGACCTCGGTCGGCTCACGTGCCTCGGCGAAGGTGACCGTGGCCGGCAGCAGGATCGGTCGCTTGAAGGCGACCTCGACGGTGACCGCATCGTGGTGGATCGGATGCAGCGCGGCCAGGCAGCGGGCCTTGGTCCACATCCCGTGCGCGATCGCGGACGGAAAGCCGAACAGCCGCGCGCTGAGCGGGTGCACGTGGATCGGGTTCAGATCCCCGGAGACCGCGCCGTAGCGGCGCCCGAGATCCCCCGGCAGCTTCCACGTCGCCGCCGCGGGCAGCCCGTCCGCGGCCGGGATCTCCGCGCCGGCGGCGACCGCGTCGCCCTCGGGCGGGCGGCCGCGGCTCAGGTTGGTCGAGGCCTCCTCCCAGACCAGCTCGCCCTGCGAGCGCGCTTCGGTATGGATGGCGAACTGCGTGCCGCGCGGATGCGGGGTCAGCGGTCCGGCCCAGACGCGTAGTTCGAGCGTCTCCGCAGCCGCGATCGGCCGGTGCGAGACGATCCGGTTGGCGATGTGGACCAGCCCGATCGCGGGCAGCGGGAAATCGCCGGAGCTGATCAAGGCCAGATGCAACGGAAAGGCGAGCATGTGGGGCCAGGTCAGCGGCACCGTGTCGCTGAGCGAGAATCCGCACACGCGGTCATAACGGGCCAGCCGTTCACGGTCGGTGGCGACCTCGAGCACGAGCGAGCGGTCGGGAATCGCGCCGCCGCCGCCCCCCACGAAGGGCAGCCGCGAGGCGCCCGGCACCAGGGCCAGCCCGGCCCGCGCGAACAGGGGCAGCATCGACGGAGCGGTGGTCAGCGTCTGCTCGCTCATCACGCCCCCAGCAGGCTCTGGCCGCAGACCCGGACGATGTTGCCGGTCACCCCCCGCGAGGCGGGGCTGGCGAACCAGGCGATCGTCTCGGCGACATCGACGGGCAGGCCGCCCTGCGAGAGGCTGTTCAGCCGCCGTCCCGCCTCTCGGGTGCCGATCGGCATCGCCGCGGTCATCTGCGTCTCGATGAACCCGGGCGCGACCGCGTTGATGGTCACCCCGCGGTCGGCCAGGGCGGGGGCGAACTCCTGCACGATCCCGATCACCCCGGCCTTGGAGGTCGAGTAGTTGGTCTGCCCGGCATTACCGGCGATGCCGCTGATCGAGGAGACGCAGACGATGCGACCGTTGTCACGGACGGCCCGGCGCGCGAACAACTCCTGGTCGATCCGCTGTGGCGCGGTGAGGTTGATCGCGATGACCGTGTCCCACAGCTCGGCGGGCATGCGCCCGAGCGTCTTGTCGCGGGTGACGCCGGCGTTGTGGACGACGATGTCGACCCCCTGATGGAACTCGAGCAGGTGCGAGGCGATCTGCGCCGGCGCGTCGTCGGCGGTGATGTCGGCGGCGAGCACCGACCCCCCGATCGCGTCCATGCCCGCAGTGAGCTCCTGGCTCATCGCCGGGATGTCGAGGCCGACGACGTGCGCGCCGTCGCGGGCCAGCACCTCGGCGATCGCCGCGCCGATCCCGCGCGCCGCGCCGGTGACCAGCGCCACCTTGCCGGTGAGCGGGCGCTCCCAGTCGATCGTGTCGCTGGTCTCGGTCACGCTCGGGCCGATGCGCACGACCTGACCGGAGACGAAGGCCGAGCGCGGGGAGAGCAAGAAGCGCAGGGTCGACTCGACCTCAGCCTCGCCCCCGGGGCGGACGTAGACGAGCTGAGCGGTCCCGCCGTTGCGGATCTCCTTGCCGATCGCGCGGGTCAACCCCTCCAGCGCGCGCTGGGCCACCGCTTGCGCCGGAACATCGCAGTCCTCGGGCGGGGTCCCGAGCACGATCACGCGCGCGCACCGCTGCACCCGGCGGATGACCGGATGCAGGAACGCCCACGCCTCGTGCAGCTGCTCACTGTCGGCGATGCCGCTGGCGTCGAACACGAGCGCCTTGAAGCGCTGGCTCTCCGGCGCTGCGTCGGGGTTGAAGATGGCCGCGTCCAGTCCGGCGTCGGCGGCCGCCCCGCGGACCTCGTCCTGCATCGCGGTCAGGGTTTCCGCACCGGCTGAGGCCAGCGCGCCGGCGATCGCGCCCGTGAGCCGGCCGCCCGGGGCGGCGCCGAGCAGCACCGTCCCCTCGATCACGGGGGCGCCGGGCGTGTAGCGCTCCAGGCGCGGCGGGTTGGGCAGCCCGACCTGCTTGGCGACGAGCTTGCCGATCGGCGTATTGACCAGCTGCTGGTAACGATCAGCCATGGGTGGGAGCCTCCAGGATCGCGGTGACCCCGAGTCCGCCCGCCGCGCAGATCGAGATGAGGCCGCGGGCGGGGCGCTCGGGGTCGGACGTGGTCTCGTGCAGGGTCTTGGCCAGCGACGCGACGATTCGCCCGCCGGTGGCGCCGAACGGGTGTCCGGCGCCCAACGAGCCGCCGTGCACGTTGAGCTTGGTGCGGTCGATCGCACCCAGCGGCTTGGAGCGGCCGAGCCGCTCACGGCAGAACACCGGGTCCTCCCACGCGCGCAGCGTGCACAGGACCTGGGCGGCGAACGCCTCGTGGATCTCGTAGTAGTCGAAGTCCTGCAGGGTCAGGCCGTTGCGGTCCAGCAGCTGGGGCACCGCGTAGGCCGGGGCCATGAGCAGGCCCTCGCGCTTGTGCACGTAGTCGACGGCGGCGGTCTGCGCGTCGACGAACACGGCCTGGACGGGCAGGCCGCGCTGGGCCGCCCACTCCTCGCAGGCGAGCAGCACCGCGGAGGCGCCGTCTGACAGTGGGGTCGAGTTGCCGGCGGTCATCGTGCCCTCGGGACCGCCGAAGACGGGCCGCAGCTTGGCCAGCTTCTCGACGCTGGAATCCGGGCGCAGGTTCTGATCGCGCTCCTGGCCGAGGAAGGGCACGACGAGGTCGTCCATCCAGCCGCTGTCATACGCGGCGGCGAGCTTGTGGTGGCTGGCCACGGCCAGCTCGTCCTGCTCGGCGCGTCCGATCCCCCACTCCCGGGCCATGATCGCCGTGTGCTCGCCCATCGACAGGCCGGTGCGCGGCTCGGCGTTCTGCGGGATCGCGGGCACGAGCTGCTGCGGACGCAGCCGGGCCAGGAGCTTGAGGCGGCCGGCGTTGGACTTGGTGCGGTTGAGGTCCAGCAGCAGCTGGCGCAGGTCCTCGTTGAGGGCCAGCGGAGCGTCGGAGGTGGTGTCCACCCCGCCGGCGATGGCGGAGTCGACCTGGCCCAGGGCGATCTTGTTGGCGGTCAGGATCGCTGCCTCAAGGCCCGTGCCGCAGGCCTGCTGGACGTCATAGGCCGGCGTCTCGGGGGCCAGGCGCGAACCGAGCACCGTCTCCCGGGTCAGGTTGAAGTCCCGGCTGTGCTTGAGCACGGCACCGGCGGCGACCTCGCCGACGGTCTCACCGTCCAGGCCGTAGGCCTCCACGACCGCGTCGAGCGCGGCGGTCAGCATGTCCTGGTTGGAGGCCCGGGCGTAGGGGCCGTTCTGCCGGGCGAAGGGAATCCGCCGTCCCCCCAGCACCGCCACCCGGCGCGTGTTCTCGATCATCTCGTGCCTGCTCCTCGTCGCTGGTTACGGTGCCGTAGCTTAGAGGAAACGCGCCAGACGTGGTACGGCTGAGTACCGCGGGTGTCGGGGGCGGCCTCAGCGCGCCTGGAGGTCGGCGGCGGCCCTGGTGGCCGTGAGCGGCTCAGCGGGCCTGGAGGTCGGCGTCGGCCTTGGTGGCCGTGGCCAGACCGCCGCCCGCGGTGGCGCGGCGGACCAGCGAGGGAGCGAGGATCCGCAGCGCCGCGGCCAGCCAGTACCAGCGCGGGACGTAACGCTCCGCCTTGCCGCCGGGGCCGGCGGCGAGGATCGCCTCGGCGACCCCGGCGGGTTCGGAGACGAGCCAGCGCGTGCGGGCGCTGGAACGCAGCTCCTCGGCCGGGAAGCCCTCGGTGCGGACGAAGCCCGGCAGGACGAGCCCGACGTGCACGCCGTGGACGGCCTCCTCGCCGTGGAGCGCATCGGTCCAGCCGGCGAGCGCGAATTTGGCCGTCGAGTAGCCGCCCGAGCGCGGGCGGGCGACGCGGGCCGCCGTGCTGGCCACGTTGACGATGGCCACCGGCGCCGGACCCAGGGCGGGCGCCGGGCTGCGGCCAGCCGCCGCGGCGGCGGTCGTGTGCAGCAGGGGCAGCAGTGCCTCGGTGAGACGCAGGGGCGCCTCGAGGTCGAGCTGTAGGTGGCGCTGCACGTTGGCCCAGCCGGTCTCGGCAAAGCTTCCGCGCCACGCCGCACCGGCGTTGTTGACGAGCAGGTGCAGCTCGCCGTGCTCGCGGGCGACGATGTCGCGGACGCGCTCGGGGGCGCCGTCGGCGGTCAGGTCCTCGGCGATCACGGTGGCACCGCCCAGCTCGGCGGCGAGCCCGCGCAGCTTCTCCTCCCGGCGGGCGACGAGGATCAGCCTCACCCCGGGCTCGCGGCCCAAACGGCGGGCGGTGGACTCGCCGATGCCCGCCGAGGCGCCGGTGATCAGGGCGACGTAGCTCATCCCGGGCGCAGCGTAATCGACCGCGCCCGCCGCCCGTGTGCCAGATCTCAGTGAGATAGCGTTTGCCCCGCCTGTGAGCAAGAGCACAATCGCCCTGCTGACCGTGCCGGTCGTGACCGGGGTGATCGGCTACGTCACCAATTGGACCGGCGTGCTGATGCTGTTCTACCCCGTGCATTTCCGCGGGGTCCGCGCCCAGTGGCTAAAGGCCATCTCACGGATCCTGCCCTACAAGCTGCGCCAGATCCCGGGGGTGATGGTGGGCGGACTCGGCTGGCAGGGCATCGTTCCGTCGCGGGCGGCCAAGATGGGCAGCCTGGCCGTGGACAGCGGGATCGCCAAGATCGGCACGCCGCAGGAATTCTTCTCAGAGCTCGACCCCGAGAAGATCGCCCAGCAGATCGTCTCCTCCACGCGCGAGGACATCGACGCGGCCGTCGACCGGATCATGGCCCGCGAGCAGCCCGACCTGTGGCGCGACCTGCCTGCGCAGATCAGGACGATGATCCACGAGCGGGTTCAGAGCCAGCTGCCCGAGATCGTGCACGAGCTGACCCACGAGATCGGCGAGCACATCGATCAGCTGGTTGACGTCAAGCTGATGGTGATCAAGCGCTTTGATCCCGAGCTGGCCAACCGCGTGTTCTTGGACATGGGGGGCCGCGAGCTGAAGTTCATCCAGAACTTCGGCTTCTTCTTCGGTTTCGCGCTCGGGATCCCGGTGGCCATCCTCACCCACTTCGTCACCTTCTGGTGGCTGCTGCCGATCCTCGGCGTGCTCGTCGGGTACATAACCAACTGGATGGCCCTGTGGATGATCTACGAGCCGGCCGAGCCGCGGAAGATCGGACCGCTGCGCCTGCACGGTCTGTTCATCCGCCGCCAGCACGACGTGGCCGCCGTCTACGCCGGGATCGTCGCCGACGAGATCCTCACCGTCTCGGAGTTCGGCTCCGAGCTGCTGACCGGACCGCAGTCCGACCGCACGCGCGCCCTGATCGAGCGGGCCATGCGTCCGGCCATCGACCGGGCCACCGGGCGCGCTCGCGCCGCGGTGCAGGTGGCGATCGGATCCGAGGAGTACGAGTCGATCCGCCGCTCCTTCGCCGCCGAGCCCGTCGACCATCTGATGACCCCGCTCACCGACCCGGCCTTCAGCCGCAGCCAGAGCACCGCGATGCGGCGTCTGATCACCGAGCGGATCCGGGCCATGCCTCCCCGTGACTTCGCCGAGCTGCTGCGCACGGCCACCGAGGAGGACGAGTGGCTGCTGCTCCTACACGGCGCCGTGCTCGGCCTGGCCGGCGGCCTGATCCATCTGGGGATCTTCGGATGAGCGACGGGTCCGATCTGCTCGCCCACGCCCCCGGGCTCACCCGGATCGCCGCCGGCGTGTGGTGGCGCGCGGCTCGCTGGAGCGTCGGGGCCTCGGTGCGCACGAGCGTCCGCGTGGCTCGGGCCGCCGCCGATCCGGTGCTCAGCGCCCAGGTCGTGTCCGGGCTCGGCCACGAGCTGCGCGAGTACGCGCGGGACCTGCTCGGCGTCACCGAGCTCGACGCGCGCGTGCGCAAGCTGGCCCCGGCCCCCGATCGCTCGCACGGCAACGGCAGCGTCCCGCCGGGGGTCGCCCTGCGCCTGAAGGGGGCGCTGTTGCTGCGCGCCGCGGCCGACATCGACGGCGACGACGACACCCATCCGGCGTATGCGCGGATCCTCACCGAGCTGGCCCCCGACGAGGGGCGGATCCTGCGGCTGTTCGCCACCGAGGGCTCGCAGCCGTCGGTCGACGTGCGCACCACGAGCCTGATCGGCGTCGGCTCCCAGCTGGTCGGGGCGGGCCTGAACATGATCGGGGCCCAGGCGGGCTGCCGGCACCGCGACCGGGTCCCGGCCTACCTCAACAACCTCGAGCGTCTCGGCCTGATCTGGTTCTCCCACGAACCGCTCGACGACCCGATCGCCTACCAGGTGCTCGAGGCTCAGCCCGAGGTGATGCAGGCGATCCACGGTGCCTCGCGCGCCCGCACCCAGCAGCGCAGCATCCACCTGACGCCGTTCGGCAAGGACTTCTGCCGGGTCTGCCTGCCGCTGGACCCGGGGGAGGTCGAGGCGCTGACCCCCGAGCACGAGCCGCCGCCGGGCCCCTGACGCCGCCGTCAGGGTTCGTCGACGATCACGAACGGCGCGACGCTCCGCGCCGTGCCGCTCACCGGGCGCGGGGTGCCGCCGTGCACGCGGCTGTCATCGACGACCACGCACGGACGCGCGCAGGTCGCGGCCCGGCCGGGACCGATGTTGTACGGCCGGTCGAAGATGGGGTGCAGGTCGCGCAGGTAATAGAGCACCGTCGGCGTGTTGGTGAGCACGGTGCGGGGGTGCAGCGCCCGTACCTGGGGTCCGAGGGCAGCCACGCTCGGCTCGAACTCGGTTCCGGCGCGGCGGACCGCGTTGGCGATCCCGACCGCGGCGAGCAGGATCGCGGCCACCGCCAGCGTGCGCCGTCCCGCGACGCAGGTCAGCGCCCAGGCGGCCAGCGCGGCGACCGGAGCGACGATCGCCGTCAGGTAGCGCTGGGTGAAGATGTCCACCCCCACCACCGCGGCCAGGGCGTATCCGATCAGCGTCAGCAGGACCGTGCCGGCCAGCAGGCGCGCGGTGTCCTGCGCGGCCGGGGGGCGCTGATCCCAGCCGCGGCGTACGACCGCGAGGCCGGCGGCGGCCAGGGCGAGCACGGCGATCAGGATCAGCCAGCGGCCGGCGGCACTCGCCGTCCCGCCGTTTTCCCCGAAGGCCAGCGCGCCGACGAGATCGCGCAGCGCGGTCAGCGAAGGGCTCGCGTCGAGCGGATTGAACTTGGTGTGTCCGACCGCCTGCTCCCCGCGCACGATCTCCGGGATCCACGGGACGAGCGCGAGCAGGACCGCTGCCGTGGCGACCACGACGGCACCGCGCCGCGGGCGCCCGATCCAGAGCGCGGCGAGGGCGGCGGCAACCACGAACACGACCGAGCCGTACTCGGTGTAGACGGCCACGGCGCCGGCGAGCACGAACGCGGCCCAGCGCCACGGCCGTTCGTCGTCGGCCTGCGCCAGCAGGCACCAGAGCATGAACAGGAGCGCGAGGTCGGCGGGCATGAAGCCGCGGGCGAGGTTGGAGTAGGTGACCATGTACGGCGCCACGGCCACGCCCAGCGCCCCGAGCAGCGCCGCGCGGGCGCCCAACCGGGGCCGGACACACGCGAACAGGACGGCGGGCAGCAGAACCCCCGCGGTCACCGACGGAACGCGCAGCCACGCCGGGGCGAACGAGGGCATCGCCCCGACGAGCAGGTAGATCAGCGGCGGGGAGTTCTCGTTGGCGGCCAGACGGGCGAGGAACACGTGCACGTTGGGCGAGGAGGCGGTCAACCACGTGTACGCGTCGTCCATCGTCAGCCGCGCCCCGAGATCCGTGCAGCGTGCGGCCACCGCGAGGCCGATCACCCCGGCCAGCCACAGGGCGACTCGGCTGCGTTGCGCCACCGGCCGGATCATCGGCGAACACCGTAGCGGCGAGGCACGGCGCGTGACTAAGGTCAGAGCGACCGGGACGACGAGCCACCGCGAGAGGAGCGACAGCATGCAATACGTGAACCTCGGTGCCACGGGCCTTCGGGTCTCGCGCGTGTGCCTGGGGATGATGAGCTACGGAGCGCACGAGAGCCGGCCCTGGGCGCTCGAGCTCGCCGAGGCCGAGCCGATCATCCGGGCCGCCGCCGAGGGCGGCATCACCTTCTTTGACACCGCCGACGTCTACAACGGCGGTCAGAGCGAGGTGGTGACCGGAAAGGTCCTCCCCACTCTGTTCGCCGACCGCGAGGAGTACGTGGTGGCGACCAAGGTGTTCATGCCGACGATGGCGGGCGAGAACGGCGGCGGACTCTCGCGCAAGCACATCATGGCCTCGATCGACGCGTCGCTTGCGCGGCTGGGGCTCGACTACGTGGACCTGTACCAGATCCATCGCTTCGACCCCCGCACCCCGCTGACCGAGACGATGCAGGCGCTGCACGACGTCGTCCAGTCCGGCAAGGCCCGGTACATCGGCGCCTCGAGCATGTACGCGTGGCAGTTCGCCAAGGCCCAGGAGACCGCCCGAGCCCACGGCTGGACACCGTTCGTCGCCATGCAGAACCACTACAACGTCATCTACCGTGAGGAGGAGCGCGAGATGATCCCGCTGTGCGTCGAGGAGGGCGTGGGACTCATCCCCTGGAGCCCGCTTGCGCGCGGCATGCTCACCGGCAATCGGACCCGGGAGGGTGAGAAGCGCACCCGCCGCGCGCAGACCGATGCCTTCGGCGACTCGCTGTACACCCCTGAGGTCGACTTCGACGTCGTGCAGCGGGCCGACGAGGTCGCCGCGCAGCGCGGGGTGCCGACGGCGCAGGTGGCGCTCTCCTGGGTGATGCACCGCCCCGGGATCACCGCCCCGATCGTCGGAGCCACCAAGCTGCCGCAACTGCAGGACGCCCTGGCCGCCGAGCAGCTCGCGCTGTCGGACGAGGAGATGCAGCGCCTGGAGGAGCTCTACGTGCCCCACGCGATCGCCGGCCACCAGTAGCTCATTCGGGGGGAAAAGCGTTTGGGCCGCCTCGGGATGCGGGCATGCTCGCGCGTTAACGCGCCCGCAACTCGATGCACCGACACTCTGCGGGCTTGGAAACGATCCGATGGGGAGGTTGGATGGCCGTTGCTTCGTCACACGCTCCGGAAGCCCAGCTCGACGCCGAGGGGCTCAACCGGGAGGTCGGGTTCCTGGGTCTGCTGTGGGCATCGGAGACGTCGATCATCGGCTCGGGATGGCTGTTCGGGGCGCTGGGCGCCGCGACGATCGCCGGCCCGTCCGCGATCCTCGGCTGGGTCCTCGGCTCGCTGATCATCATCGTCCTCGCCCTCGTCCACGCCGAGCTGGGCGGACTGTTCCCGGTCAGCGGCGGCACGAGCCGTTTCCCGCACTATGCCTTCGGCAGCTTTGCCGGAGCGACCTTCGGCTGGGCGTCCTACCTGCAGGCGGCCAGCGTGGCCCCGATCGAGGTCCTCGCGGCGGTCCAGTATCTGGCCACCTCGCACTGGGCGCGCAACTTCTACGTCAGCCATTCGGGCTCGGGCGGCACCCTGAACGGCGCCGGCTACATCGCCGCGGCGATCCTGATGCTGCTGTTCGTGATCATCAACATCGTCGGCATCCGCGCCTTCGCGCGGATCAACAACCTGATCACGACGTGGAAGGTCGCGATCCCGGTGGTGACCGTGCTGATCCTGCTCATCGGTCACTTCCACGGCTCGAACTTCGGTCACGCGGGCGGCGGTTTCTTCACCAGCCACGGCGCGATCAAGAACATCCTGCTGACGCTGCCGGCTGGGATCATCTTCTCGCTGCTGGGTTTTGAGCAGGCGGTGCAACTCGGCGGCGAGTCGTCCAACCCCGGCCGGGACCTGCCTCGCGCGGTGATCCTGTCGATCCTGATCGGGGCCGCGCTGTACATCCTCATCCAGATCGCGTTCATCGGTTCGCTGAAGCCGAGCCTGCTCACCTCCCAGCACGGCTGGACCAACCTCGGGCCGACCAACACGAACTCGTCGGTCGTGGCCCTTAACGCCGGCCCGTTCTTCACACTGGTGAGCATCGCCGGCATCTCCTGGCTGGCCACGGTGTTGCGGATCGATGCTGTCGTCTCCCCCGGTGGCACCGGGCTCATGTATGAGACCTCGTCGGCCCGCTTGGCCTTCGGCCTGGCCCGCAACGGCTACCTGCCGCCCGCCTTCGAGCGCGTCAACAAGAGCAAGGTGCCGGTGTTCGGCGTGATCGTCTCCACGCTGATCGGGGTGCTGTTCCTGCTGCCGTTCCCGAGCTGGTCAAAGCTCGTCGGGATCGTCACCAGCGCCTCGGTGCTGATGTACGCCGGCGCGCCGATCGCGCTCGGCGCCCTGCGTCAGCAGAAGCCCGACCTGCCGCGGCCCTACAAGCTGCCCGCAGGTGGGCTGCTCGCGCCGCTGGCCTTCGTCGGCGCGGGCTGGATCATCCTCTTCTCAGGCTGGCAGACCTACACGACGCTGCTGGTGGCGATGCTGATCGGCTACGCGTTGATCTTCGCGTCGATCGGCTCGGGCCGGAACGAGAAGGCACCGAGGATGGACCGCCAGGCGATCCCGTGGATCGCCGCCTGGCTGATCGGCATGGGCGTCATCTCCTACCTGAGTGACTTCGGCCCCGGCGGCATCATCGGCGGTATCGGGATCTTCAAGCACGTTCTCGACCAGGGCGGGACGGACACGATCGGGCTCTGGGGCGGCATCATTGCCTCGGCCGTGTTCAACCTGGGCATCTACTACTGGGCCATCTCCCAGCGCCTGCCCGGCCACATGGTCGACGAATACGTGCGCGAGGTCTATCCCCCGCCCGTGGCCGAGTAGCGCCATCGCGTTCGCATTCGGTCAGAGGCCGGGTCCGCGCGGGCTCGGCCTCGTGTCTGCCCGGAGCGCCGGCGGTACGCGCAGGGCCACGGCCAGTGCGAAGCGGCCCTCGGCGGTGCGCAGCCCGTCACCGAGCAGCTCCTCGAGCTTGGCCATCCGGTAGCGCACGGTCTGGGGATGAACGTGCAGCCGCTGGGCGATCTGGGGGGTATGGCGCTGCAGATCCAGCCACGCGCGCAGGGTTTCCCGCAGCCGATCGCGCTCGGCCGCCGTCAGCGAGTCAAGCGGCGCCAGCACCCGATCGACGAGCGCCCGCGCCAGCTCGGCGTCCTGGCGGACGATCAGGGTGGCCAGATGATCGCCGGCGTGGATGAGCGTGCCCTCGCCGGCCGGGGCGCGCTCCGTCGCCAGGGCGAGCGCGGCCCGCGCCCAGCGCAGCGAGCGCGCCGCCTGCTCGGGCGCGACCGCCGGCCCGACCGCCGCCCGCTCGGCCGCCAGCGCGTGCTCGATCGCCGCCCGGCGCCCGGGTCCCTCCGGGTCTGAGACGATCAGCCAGGTGCCCTCCCCGTCGGCGCCGGCCAGCACGTCGGCGTCCAGGCGCCGGACCGCGGCGGGCGGCGCCTCGGCCGCGACCGCGATCGCCGCCAGCGTGCGCGGCAGCGGCCAGCGCGCGAGCTCCGCGGCCCGTGCGAGAGCCTCGGGATCGTGGCCGTCGGGATCGAGCAGCAGAGCGGCAACGCGGCGGCGGCGACGCTCGCGCTCGCCGGCCTCGTCGGACTGCATGCGCAGATAGCCCTCCACGACATCGGCGGCGAGCTCGTCGGCGTAGACGAAGATCGCCTCCGCGGTGGCGATGGCCATCGGCGCCGACACGCCGGCCTGCAGCGCCATATCAGCCGCCCCGCGCCACGCGGCCCGCGTTCCGACCCGGAAGGCGGCGCGCAGCTCGTCCAGGCTGCGCCCGGACTGAAACTCCGCCTCGCCCAGCGCCCGCCACAGCTCATCGGTCTCGCCCGCCGGCCGCTCACCGCGCTCCAGGGCGGCCAGGAAGGCGCGATGCGCCTGCTCGATACCGACCCGGATGGCCATCCCCTCCGGGCCGGCCAGCACGTCCCCGTAGGCCGGCGTCTCGGCCCGCACCGCGTCGACGATGTTCTCGACCAGGTACGGCAGTTGCGACCGGACGGCCGCCACCGCCTCGGGCGGGAGCTGTTCGGCACGCCAGACGCGCGACGGCATTGTCACATTGTGACAAATGCCCGGGCTCAGATCGTGGCCGCAGACCAGAGATCCGCGTCCCGGTGCAGGCGTAGGGTCCGTCGTCATGAGCGCCACCGCCCCCCGCCGCCGCAGCATCACCCAGGCCCACGACCGGATCGCCCAGCTGGGTTGGGAGCCGGACTACCACCAACCCGTCGTGCGCTACCCCACGCGCTACCGGTTCCCGCACAGGGCCAAGGATCCGATGCGCCACATCATGCGCGAGTACCTGCCGATGGAGCTCGAGAAGGACGAGCGCGTCTACGGCGGCCACGACGCCGCCGTCCGAGCCGACATGCCCCACAAGGCGCACGAGCGGTGGCTGGAGATCCTCAAGCCCTTCATCGTCATCACCAACTACGCCGAGGTGGGCGCGGGCCGGTGCATGTCGATGCTGATGAGCGCCGTGCCCAACCACGAGCTGCGCAACGGCTACCACGTGCAGTTCGTCGACGAGATCCGCCACACCGGGATGCAGATGTCGCTGGCCCGCTGGTACGCCAAGAACGTGCCCGACCCGGCCGGCTGGCACCTGGGCCCCAAGGCGTTCAGCGGCTCGGTGCTGACCAACCCGGGGCTGAACATGCTCAGCCACTTCATGGTCGGCGACCCGATCCAGTGCGCCTTCACCCTGCAGGTGGTGGCCGAGACCGCCTTCACCAACATCGTGTTCGTGGCCACCCCCGACGTGGCCGCGCGCAACGGCGACTTCACCCTGCCCACCACCTACCTGTCGGTGCAGTCCGACGAGGCGCGCCACATCTCCAACGGCTACGCCACCCTGCTCACCGTCCTGCAGGACGACCACAACGCGCCGCTGATCGAGCGCGACCTGCAGCAGGCGTTCTGGATCAACCACGCCTTCATCGACGTCTTCTCGGCGATCGTCATCGAATACTTCTCCCGCGACCGCTCCGATCCCGAGTCCTTCCTGGACAAGTGGGACCGCTGGGTGCGCGATGACTGGCACCGGGCGTACATCACCAAGCTGGGCAAGCTCGGCCTGGACATTCCCCCCGACATGTTCGAGCGCGCGCGCGAGCGGATCGTCAACGGCATCCATCACCGCCACGCGATCCTCGCCTTCGCCGCCTGGCCGCTGGCCTTCTGGCGCTTTGATCCGCTCGACGAACGCGACTTCGACTGGTTCGAGCGCCAGTACCCGGGCTGGTACTCGCAGTACGGCGCGTTCTGGGAGGCCTACCGGCGGGGCATCGACCCCGACGCGGGCTTTCTCCCCCTGGACTTCATCAACCTGGCCCCCCCGTTCTGCTGGACCTGTCAGGGGCTGTGCGTGGCCGAGCAGGATCGCCGCCACCGCGTGGTGGCCGAGCGCACGCGCTTCTACTGCTCGCCGGAATGCCGGTGGCTGGATGAGTCCAACCCGGGCCGCTACACCGGCGATCGTAACTACCTGGACCGCTACCACGGCTGGGAGGCGTCCACGGTGATCGAGGATCTCGGCTTCGTCCGCGACGACGGCGAGACGCTGATCGGCCAGCCGCATCTGCACCGCGACGAGCGCGGCCCGCGCCAGTGGACGCTGTCGGACATCCGCCGGCACAACCTGACCCTGGAAAGTCCGAACATCCGCGTCGCCCGGGAGATGGGGCTGCCCACCGGAGACCACTCCGATCTGCCCACCGGGGACGGATCGGTGCCGCTCGAACTCGCGCAGGCGATCCTCTAGGCGATGGCCCGCGTCCGTTTCGAGCCCCTGGGCGAGAGCATCGAGGTGCAGGCGCAGGAGACGGTGCTCGACGCCGCCTTTCGCTCCGGCTACTCGCTGGCCCACGGCTGCCGGGAGGGGCAGTGCTCGGCCTGCAAGTGCTTGCTGCTGGAGGGAACGGCCGATCTCGATCGCTACTCCAACTACGCGCTGTCGGACACCGAGCGCGCCAACGGCTACACGCTCATGTGCCGGGCCCGGCCCGAGAGCGACCTCGTGATCGAGCTGCTGCACTACGACCCGGACAACTATCGGCTCGAGAACGCGATCCGGGAGATCGAGGCCACGGTCACCGGGGTACGCGAGCTGACCCACGACATCGTCGGGCTCGAGCTGGCGGTGCCGGAGGACTTCGCCTGGCAGCCGGGTCAGTACGTCGACGTCGCCGTGCCGGGCGCCGAGGGCGTCAGGCGCTCGTTCTCGATCGCCAGCCTGCCCGACTCGCACACGATCGAGCTGATGGTCAAGCGCTATCCGGGCGGGCGCTTCTCCTCGATGATCGGGGACGCAATCCGCCCGGCCGACAGCCCCCCGGCCGGCAGCCCCCCGGCCGGCAGCTCCCCCGCAGGCCACTCCACAGCGGGCAGCCCTCCGGCGGACAGTCTCCCGTTGGGAAACGAGAATGAGACCCAGACTCATTCTTATTCCTCGCTGCGGCTGACCGGGCCGTACGGCAACTTCCACCTGCGCGCCTCCGAGCGGCCGATCCTGATGGTGGCCGGTGGCTCGGGGATGGCCCCGGTGCTCGGGGTGCTGCGCCAGCTGGCCGCCGAGGGCTGCCCGCGCCCGATCCGCTTCTACTACGGCGCGCGCGAGGAGCGCGACCTGTTCGCGCAGGACGAGATCGCCGCCCTGGCCGAGCAGCTGCCCGACTTCCGCTTCATCCCGGTCACCGGGCGCTTCGTGCACGAGGCGATCGACGAGGAGCTGACCGATCCCGACGTCTACATGTGCGGACCGCCGCCGATGCTCGACGCCGTGCAGGCCCTGGCCATCAGCCGCGGCGTCGACGCGAGCCGGATCTTCCAGGACCGCTTCACCACCTCGGCCGACGCCCCCGCCGAGGCCGCCGCCGGCGCCGGCCCGGCCGCCGTATCCGAGCGTGAGTTCGGGTGGTTCACCCCGGCCGCGCGCCGGGCCACGCTCTACGAGGACGTGACCGTCGACACCCAGCCCTCGATCCACCGCCACCTGACCCGGGGCTGGCCGGTGTCCTTCGCCGACGGGCGCGGGATCTGGAACGACGCCTCGACCGCGCTTCGCTCCCGTGACTGGTTCGACTTCCGCGATCCCGGCCAGCAGTGGGAGCGCACCTTCTACCAGCAGGGGACCGCGGCCGAGCAGCAGATCGAGAGCGCGCTGCGCTCGGCCGGCGAGCAGGGGCTGCTGGACGACTACAAGCCCGAGTGGATCGCCTACCTGCGCGAGTCGCTGCAGGTGCCGGCCTACGTCGAGCACGGCCTGTGGTTCGCACTGGCCACCGCGGCCCGCGACTGCCTGTCGGACACGGTGGCGACCTGCGTGTGCCTGCAGGCCGCGCACAAGCAGCGCTCGGCCCAGGCGATCGTGCTCTACGCGATGGACCTCGAACGTGAACTCGGGTTCGACTTCTCGATCACCGCCGCGCGCGAGCAGTTCATGAGCGACCCGGCCTGGCAGCCGACCCGCCGTTACCTCGAACGCCTGGCCGCCACGGCGGACTGGGGCGAGGTGCTGATCGCGGCCAACCTGTGCTTTGAGCCGACCGTCGGGACGCTCATCCGTCGCGAGCTCGGGACCCGCGCGGCCGCGCGCCACGGGGACACGGTGACCCCGGTCCTGGCCCGGGTGGCCACCCAGGAGTGGGAGTGGTCGCGGCGGTGGTCAAGCGCCCTGACCTCGTTTTTGATCTCCGACCCGGAGCACGGGCGCCGCAACCGCGCGGTGATCGACGGCTGGCTGGCCGATTGGCTGCCCTCGGCCCAGGCCGCCGCGGCGGCCATCGACCCGGCGGCGCAGGACACGGCGGCCTACGCCGACGAGGTCCTGCGCGGCGCGCTGGTCATCGCTGAGTCCGCACGGCCGAGTTCCC
>DASSZP010000118.1:0-135728 GCA_035713465.1 Solirubrobacteraceae bacterium
CCGGTCCTCCACCCCCTCGGGCAGCAGCGCCCACATCGACTGCGAGGCCCGCACGTCGGGTTCCAGCAGCGCCTCGGGCCGGTTCCAGAACGCCTCGAAGAAGCCGTCGGCGCAATCGGCGGGCGTGGGCAGCCGCTGCACCCGCACGGTGCCGGGCAGGGCGGCGACGACTCGCTCCAGGCTGGGAAAGCGGGGGCGTTCGATCTCCAGCCCCTCGGCGAGGTGTTCCTGCTGCCAGACCGGCAGATGGGCGAGGTCGAAGGTGAGGATCACCACGCGGCGGCGCGCGACCCGGGCCAACTCGCGCAGGCCGTCCTCCACGGACGTCCAGTGGTGGATGGTGATCGAGGCCATGGTGGCGTCGACGCCGCCATCGTCGAAGGGCAGCGCCTCGGCGCGGGCGGCGATCGCCGGGGCTGCGCCGGGCGGGCGCTGCGCCCGCATCACCGCGCTGGGCTCGACGGCCAGTACCCAGCGATCCTCGGGCTCGTAGGAGCCCGCGCCGGCCCCGACGTTGACCACCGTCTCGGCATCGCCGAGCGCAGCCCACACGGCGGCGGCGATCCGCGGGTCGGGCCGGCGGTGGCGGGTGTAGGTCCGGCCGTGGACGTCGTAGTCGACCCGGGGCGAGGTCATGGCCGAGCACCCTAAAGGGTCGTCAGCGAGCCCGTCCTCACCGCTGAGCTGCCAGGATCGCGGGCGTGGCCGAGATCACCATCGCCACCGCGCGGGGCGAGGCCCGTGCGGTCCTGACCCGGGTCCCGCGGGCACACGGCGCCCTGCTGCTCGGCCACGGCGCGGGCGGCGGGATCCAGGCGGCCGACCTGCTCGCGGTGACCGAGGTGGCCACGGCGGAGGGTTTTGCCGTGGCCCGTGTCCTTCAGCCCTACCGCGTCGCCGGCCGGCGCTCGACGCCGCCGGCGGCTCATCTGGACGCCGCCTGGCTGGACGTGGTCGCGCGGCTCGGCGCCCGGGAGCTGTCGGGCCTGCCGTTGATCTTCGGCGGACGCTCCTCGGGGGCCCGCGTGGCCTGCCGCACGGCAGCACCCGGCGGCGCGATCGGGGTGCTCTGCCTCGCCTTTCCCCTGCAGCCGCCGCGGCGCCGCGCCGACGGGACCCTGGCTCCCGACCGGGCGCCCGAGCTGGACGGCACCGGGGTCCCCACGCTCGTCGTCCAGGGCCGGCGCGACCCGTTCGGGATGCCGGCGGCCGCCCCCGACCGGGAGGTGGTGGCCGTGCCCGGCGACCACAGCCTGCGCGCCGGGCTGACCGAACTGCGCGCCGCCGTCCCGGCCTGGCTCGGGCAGCTGCCGCTCTGACCTGCGGCGCCGGCGCCGTCCTCTACCGTGGAGGGCGTGAGCCGCCGCGCGCTGACCCTGGCCTGGGTATTCGTGCTGAGCGCGCTGCTCACCGCCTGCGGATCCAGCGACCGCCGCTTCGGCCCCGTCCAGCGGACCGCGTCCCCGGTTCTGCGCCTGGCCGGCGGTCCGCCGGCGCACATCGCGGTGATCGTCATGGAGAACGAGGAGTACTCGGACATCATCGGCTCGCGCGCCACGCCGTACATCAACGGGCTGGCGCGGCGTTACGCGCTGGCCGGCCGGAACTTCGCGATCACCCACCCGTCGCTGCCCAACTACCTGGCCCTGACCGGCGGGTCGGCGTTCGGAATCGATAGCGACTGCACCGACTGCCGCGCCCGCGGCGCCAGTCTCGGATCTCAGCTGACCGCGGCCGGGATCTCCTGGCGCGCCTACATGGAGGATCTGCCGCGACCGTGCTTCGGCGGCGCGGACTCAGGCGACTACGCCAAGAAACACGACCCGTTCGCCTACTTCCCGGCCGTCACCGGGAACCCGGCGGCGTGCCGGAACATCGTGCCCCTGACCGCCCTGGCCGCCGACGAGCGGGCGGGCACGCTGCCGCGCTTGGCCTGGATCTCGCCCAACCTCTGCCACGACATGCACGACTGCTCCCCCGCGACGGGGGATCGCTTCCTGACCCGGCTGGTTCCCCGGCTGCTGGCGCGTCTCGGCCGGCGGGGTCTGCTACTGCTCACCTGGGACGAGGGCTCAAGCGATGAGGGGTGCTGCCGGCTGGCCTCCGGGGGCCACATCGCGCTCATCGCCGCCGGTCCCGCGGCGCGGTCGCACACGGTCGTGCGCACACCCACCGATCACTACTCGACGCTGCAGGCGATCGAGGATCTGCTCGGGCTGCCCCGCCTGCGGGGCGCGGCCTGTGCCTGCACCCCCTCGCTGGCCCCGCTGCTGCGGACCGCCGGCGGAGCGGCGGGCTAAGGGGCGTCTGAGGCGTGCCCGAGGCGCCTTCGGGTGAGCGAGCGCGGGCCCGCCCGAGGCGCCTTCGGGTGAGCGAGCGCGGGCCGGCGCGCTGTCAGGCCGCTCTCACGCCCGCCCGAGGGTGCAAAACACGACAAACGGCATGGTCGCCCGTGCGGATTGTCACGGAACGCACGCCAGACGAAACGATCCTGACAATCCGCGTTGCCGAGCGCGTGGTTTGGCGCAAAATGCACCCTCCCTCGTGGCCGCACGGGGCGGAGAGACCCGGACGGCGCGGTGGGTTGGGCAGAAGGCGGAGAGGCCAGGGCGGCGCGGCGGGTTGGGCAGAAGGCGGACAGGCCCGGCCCGGCGCGGCGGGTTGGGCAGAAGGCGGAGAGACCCAGGGGGGCCGCGGCGGGTTAGGCAAAGGGCGGAGAGGCCCGGCCGCGGGCGGGTCAGCGCCGGGAGGCGAACGCGTCGACCAGCTCGTCGGAGCCCAACTCGAGCACCGGCCCGAAGCCGATCCGCATGCGGGCGCCGCCGTCGGGCGCGTTGCCGGCCTCCACGAAGCCGTCGTGGGCCTCGGCGGCCTGGCGCACGATGGCCAGCCCGAGGCCCGAACCGGGCTTGGAGCGGGCGTCGCGGGCCCGGTGGAAGCGATCGAACACGAACGGCAGGTCCTCCTCGTGAAAGCCCGGGCCATGGTCGCGGACGGTGAGCACCCCGTCCTTGAGCTCGGCCTCGATCGTGCCGCCGGGCGGGCTCCACTTGGCCGCGTTGTCGAACAGGTTGTTGACCGCCCGCGCGATCCGGTCGCCCTCCCCGCGCACGAGGGTCGGCTCCAGGGTGGAGACGACGGTCAGCTGCGGGGCCCGGCGGCGCGTGCGGTCGATCGCGGCGGTGACGACGTTGTCGAGCCGCACGTCGCCGGTGACCGAACCGGGTTTGGAGCCGCGGGCGAGCTCGACGACGTCACCGACCAGCGCGGTCAGCTCGTCGAGCTCCTCGATCACGTCGGCGCGCAGCGCCTCGCGATCCTCGGGTGAGAGCAGCGCCTCGTCGCGCATCAGCTGCAGGTTGGCGCGGATGGTGGCGATCGGGGTGCGCAGCTCGTGCGAGGCGTCGGCGACGAGGTTGCGCTGCGCCTGAACCGATCCCTCCAGCGCGTCGAGCGTGCGGTTGAAGGTCTGGGCCAGCCGGGCCAGCTCGTCACCGCCGTGGACGTCCAGGCGCTGGTGGTCCAGGCGCTCGGGGTTGGCCGCGATCGCCTCGGTCTGACGGGTGAAGCGCGCGATCGGGGCCAGGGCGGTGCGAGCGACGAGCAGACCGAGCACACCCGCGAGCAGGACCCCGGCCGCGGCGATGATGAACAGCAGCAGCAGCTGGCTGTCCAGGGTGTGGTCGATGTCGGACAGGGGCAGCGCGACGAGCAGCGCGCCGCGCGCGCCGATGCCGGTGGCGATGATCCGCAACGGCGTCCCGTTGGCGGTCACGTCGGCGAAGTAGCGGCCGCGGCCGCGGCGGGCGAAGGCCCGCGCGCGGGCGTCGATCGGGATGCGCTGGCTCTGACCGCGGGGCACGTACACGGCCCCGTCGCGCTTGACCAGGGCCAGGGTGCCGGCCGCGCCCCCGAACGCGGGGCCGCGGTGGTCGTCCAGGCCCAGGCCCTCGTCCTTGTCGTCGGGGTCGGCGGCGCCGCTGTGGTCCGGATCCTGGATGCCAAGCCCTCCGGAGGGGGTGGTCGACGGCGGGGGCGCGGCCGCGGTGCCGCCCTCGTCACCGGAGGGGGTGGTGCCCGAGCCGGGCTTGCGCGGGCCTGCGGGCGAGCGCGCCGGCACACCGGGGACTCCGACCGGGGTGACGTTGGCCCGGCCGAGCACGCCGGTCGTCAGCCCGATCAGCGACTGGTCGACCTGCCCGGTGAGCTGTGACCGGGTGCCCTCATAGGAGGTGACGGCGACCGCGATGATGGCCAGGGCGACGGCCAGCCCGGCGGCCAGCCCCATGCGGACGCGCAGGCTCACGATCGGGCCACCCTGGCCGTTCGACGGGCCACCGTGGTCATTCGGTGGGCTCCCGCAGGGCGTAGCCGACCCCGCGTACGGTGTGGATCAGCGGCCGCGCGCCGGCCTCCTCCAGCTTGCGCCGCAGGTAGCCGACGTAGACGCGCAGCGCGTTGGAGGTCGGGCCGAAGTCATAGCCCCACACGCGGTCGTAGATCATCGAGTGCGGCATCACCCGGCGCGGGTTGAGCATCAGCAGCTCGAGCAGCTGGTACTCGGTCCGGGTCAGCTCGACGAAGGTGCCGTTGACGGTCACGCCGTGGCGGGCCGGGTCCAGCCGCAGCTCCCCGAAGCTCAGCCCGCCCTCGGGGTCACCCTCGCCGCCGGAGCGGCGCAGCAGCGCGCGCAGCCGGGCCTTGAGCTCGTCGATGTCAAACGGCTTGACCAGGTAGTCGTCGGCCCCCGCGTCCAGGCCGTCGATGCGGTCAGAGACCGCGTCGCGGGCGGTGAGCATCAGGACCGGGATGCGGTTGCCCTCCCGGCGGATGAGCCGGCAGACCTCGAGCCCGTCGATGTCGGGCAGACCGACGTCGAGGATCATCGCGTCGGGCACGTCGGCGGTCAGCGCGGCGAGCGCCTCCGAGCCGTTCTCGGCCAGCTTGATGTCATAGCCCGACAGGCTCAGCGCGCGGCGCAGGACGTCGCGCAGGCCGCGGTCATCGTCGACGACGAGAAGTCTCATTGCGCTTAGATTGTCACCCGCCGGGCGGGCGACGCGGGATTTCCTACGCAGGCCTTACGGGCCGGTCGCGCAGCACCGCGCCGAGGATCCCGTTGACGAACCCGGGCGCGTCGGCCCCGCAGAACGTCTTGGCCGTGCGCACGGCCTCGTCGATCGCGCCCTCCGGCGGGATCGCGACCTCCCCGGGAAGCTCCTCGGGGTGCAGCAGCTCGAGCAGGCCGACGCGCAGGATCGAGCGCTCCAGGGGCGCGATGCGCTCCAGGCTCCAGCCGCTTGAGTACTGCGAGATGAGCCCGTCGAGCTCGGGCTGATGGGCCCGGACGCGCTCGGCCAGCTCGCGGCTGAAGCGGTGCGCGTCGCGGGGGAAGGTCTCCTCCAGGGGGCGGCCGAGCAGATCGGCCTGGTAGAGCGCCCAGACGGCGGCTCGCCGCTGGTCGGACCTACGCATGGCTCAGGGCTGACGCGGCGGCGGGGCGCCGGTCAGGCACGCGAGACGTACTCGCCCGTGCGGGTGTCGACGCGGACCTTCTCGCCGACGTTGATGAACAGCGGGACCTGGATCGCCGCGCCGGTCTCCAGCGTGGCCGGCTTGGTCCCGCCACCCGATGCGGTGTCCCCGCGCAGGCCCGGCTCGGTCTGAGCGATCTCGAGATCGAGCGCCGAGGGCAGCTGCACACCGGCGGGCTCGTCGTCGATGTAGAGCAGCTCGACCTCGTCGGAGTCCTTCATGAAGCGCAGCTCGTCGGCCAGCGCGGATTCCGGGATGGTGATCTGCTCGTAGCTCTCGGTGTCCATGAAGTGCGCGTCGGTGCCGTCCTTGTACAGGTACTGCATCCGGCGCACCTCGGTGCGGACGGCCCGGAACTTCTCCCCGGCGCGGAAGGTGCGGTCGATCACGTTGCCGTCGCTGGCCCGGCGCAGCTTGGTGCGCACGAAGGCCCCGCCCTTGCCCGGCTTGACGTGCTGGAACTCGACGATCTTGAAGATCGTGCCATCGACGTCGATGTGGTTCCCGTTGCGGAATTGATTGGTGGACAGCATGACCGGCAGGCGAGTTTAGTGGCTGCCCACCGGTGGCCGTGTTCGCACGGGCACCGCTAATCGATCACGGTCAGCTCGGTGTCCAGCGCGGTGAGGATCTCCGGGCCGGCCTCGTCGACCCGCACGAGCTCCTCGATCCGCACGCCGAGCTCACCGGGCAGGTAGATCCCCGGCTCCACGGTGACGATCTCGCCCGCCCGCAGCGTGTCGTTCGAGCGGCGCGACAGGGCGGGCGGTTCGTGGACCTCGAGCCCGGCGCCGTGGCCGAGCCCGTGGCCGAAGTGCTCGCCGTGGCCGGCGGCCGTGATGATCTCGCGAGCGGCCGCGTCGACGGCCACCCCCTCGGCCCCGGGCGCCACCGTGGCGACAGCGGCCCGCATCGCCTCCAGCACGAGCGCGTGGATCTCGCGACCGTGGGCACTGGGCTCTCCGGCCGCGTAGGTGCGGGTGCAGTCAGAGCAGTAGCCGGCCATCCGGGCGCCCCAGTCGATCGTCACCAGCTGTCCGGCGGCGATCGGCACCTCCCGGGGCTGCGCGTGCGGCAGCGCACCGTGGGGGCCGGCGGCGACGATCGAGGCAAACGCGGGCTCGCTCGCGCCTCGCACCCGCATCGCCGCCTCCAGGGCGTCGGCGACCGCGCGCTCGGTGCGCCCGATCAGCCCCTGGGCGAGCACCTCGGCCAGCGCCTCGTCGGCGACGCGGGCCGCAGCCCGGATGCGCTCGAGCTCATCCGCGTCCTTGACCGCGCGCAGACCGCGGGTCACGTCACCGGCGGCGATCAACTCGATCCGGTCCGGCAGCTGCTTGCGCAGCTGCGCGTGCTCACGCACGGTGAGGACGCGGTCGTCGAAGCCCAGCCGCAGACTGCCCGTATCCAGCGCCTCGCCGACGAGGTCCAGCAGCTCCCCCGAGCCGGTCGCCACGATCCGCTCATAGGCCGGATCGACCTCCTCGGCGGCCTGCTCGCCGTAGCGGAAGTCGGTCGCGAAGACCCGCGTCTGCGGGCCGATCAGGGCCAGGCCGTTGGAGCCGGTGAAGCCGGTCAGGTAGCGGACGTCGACCCGCCCGGTGACCAGCAGGCAGTCCACATCCGCCTCGGCCAGCCGGCCGGCCAGCCGCTCGGCGCGCGTGCTCACGCCGCGAACTCCCGCGCCAGGCGCTCCAGCGCGCTCCGGTAGCCCGCCGCGCCCTGGCCGCTGATCCGCTCCAGGCAGAGCTCGCCGAACACCGTCTCGGCGCGCCACGGCTCGCGGCCCTCGATGTTGGACAAATGGACCTCGACGGCGGGCAGCGCGGCGATCTCCAGCGCGTCGCGGATCGCGTAGGAGTAGTGGCTCCACGCGCCCGGGTTGAGGATGATCCCGTCGGCCAGCCCGTCCAGGCGGTGCAGGTGCTCGACGAAGTCGCCCTCGTGGTTGGTGTGAAAGAAGCTGACGGTCAGGCCGAGCTCGTGCGCGACCGCCGAGATCTCGACCTCGAGCTCGGTCAGGCCGATCCCCCCGTAGTGCTGGGGGTCGCGGCGGCCGAGCTGGTCGAGGTTGACGCCGTGCATGACCTCGACGCGCGTGCGGATCCCGGGGCTCACGGTCGGGGAGTCTGGCAGGCTCACGCGGCCAGCTCGCGGACCGCCGCGATCAGCTCGCGGGGCGGGATGGCGACGCCGGGCTCCGGACGACCGGGTGCGTCGAGCAGCACGAACGGCACCGGCCCCTCGCCGAGCCGCTTCTTGTCGCGCGCGGTGGCCATCACCACGGCATCGGGATCGACGCCCTCGATCGCCACCGGCAGGCCCTGGGCGGCGAGCAGCGCGGCGACCTCGGTGCGCAGGGCGTCCTGACCGGACAGGCGCAACGCGGCGAGCAGGCCGAGGCCGACCGCCTCGCCGTGGCGGTAGACCGAGTAGCGGGTGACGGTCTCGATCGCGTGGCCGACGGTGTGCCCGAGGTTGAGGACCTGCCGCAGGCCCCCGTCGCGCTCGTCGCGCTCGACGATCCGCAGCTTGGTCAGCGCACAGGCGGCGATCACGCGCTCGTCCCCGGGCGCGGCGCCGCCGCGCACGCGCTCCCACAGCTCCCCGCCGGCGATCAGCGCCGTCTTGACCACCTCGGCGTAGCCGGCGGCCAGCTCGGCGGCGGGCAGTGTGTCCAGCGCGTCGGGATCGGCGATCACCGCCTGCGGCTGGTGAAAGGCGCCGACGTAGTTCTTGGCCTCCTCGAGATCGACGCCGGTCTTGCCGCCGTAGGCGGAGTCAACCTGGGCGACGAGCGTCGTCGGGACCTGCACGTAGCGCACCCCCCGCTGGTAGGTCGCGGCGCAGAAGCCGGCCAGGTCCCCGACGACGCCGCCGCCGAGGGCGAGGACGAGGTCCGCTCGCGTCATCCCCGCGCGGGCCAGCTCAGACCACACGATCTCGGCGTGGGCGATCGTCTTTGACTGCTCGCCGGGCATGATCACCACCCGCCCGTTGAGCGGCTCCAGGCGGTCGGCGTAGTGGCGCACGACCGCGCCGTCGGTGACCAGGAACCGGCGTCCCGGGGTGGCCGGCGGCCAGAAGCTCCGGGCCAGCAGCCCCCGCCCGACGAAGGCGGGGTAGTCGGCGGAGGCGCTGGCCGCCCACAGCATCCGCGTCCCCGCCGGCAGGTCGCCGGTCGCGGCCAGGATCTCCCCCATCCGGTCGGCGCGGCTGGTCGGGACGACCAGATCGGCGGCCTCGGCGTAGAGCGGCGCGCGCTCGGCGTACAGACGGGCGAAGTGCTCGCGGTCGGTAGCCAGCGGCCGGCCGGAGTCGCGCGCGCGCTCCCAGGCTGTCTCCAGGCTGACGTCGATCCAGACGGCGGTGTGGCCGGTCAGCGCGCCCCGGACCGCCTGCGAGCCGATCGCCCCGCCGCCCAGGGCGAGCACGCGCGGTCCCTGGCCGGTCCGTCCGGCCTGCAGCAGCTCGACCGTGAGCCGCTCCTCGGCGGCGCGGAAGGCGGCCTCGCCGTCCTGCGCGAAGACGTCGGCGATCGGCTTGCCCAGACGGGCCTCGAGCTCCTGGTCGACGTCGACCGCGTCGGTCCCGAGGGCCTGCGCGGCGTGCCGGGCGGCGGTCGTCTTGCCCGCCCCCATGAAGCCGATCATCGCCACCACCCGCCGCTCCCCGCCGGCGGTGCCCGTGGCGCTCAGCTCGCCGGCCACCCGATCCGCCTGCGGTACGCGGCGACGGCCTCGCGGACGTCGTCGATGTGATCGCCGCCGAACTTGCGCCGGTAGGCGTCGGCCAGCACGTAGGCGACCATCGCCTCCCCGACCACGCCGGCGGCGGGCACGGTGCACGAGTCGGTCCGCTCGCGCAGCGCCTGGGCCGGCTCGTGCGTGGCGATGTCGACCGAGCGCAGCGGCTTGGTCAGGGTCGGCAGGGGCTTCATCGCCGCGCGTACGACGAGCGGCTCACCGGTCGTCATGCCGCCCTCGACGCCGCCGGCGCGATTGGTCTCGCGCCAGTAGCCGCCGTGGGCGTCGTCGTAGAAGATCTCGTCGTGGGCCTGGGAGCCGGGCAGCCCGGCGACCTCGAGGCCGTCGCCGATCGAGACGGCCTTGATGGCCTGGATCGAGAGCAGGGCCTGGCCGAGCTGTCCGTCCAGCCGCTCGGTCCAGGACACGTGCGAGCCCAGGCCGGGGACGGCGCCGAAGGCGCGGACCTCGAACACCCCGCCCAGCGACTCGTTGGCCTTGCGCAGGCGGTTGATCTCGGCCACCATCGCGCGCGACGCGTCGGCGTCCAGGCAGCGGACGGGCGAGTCGTCGACGCCGGCAAAGTCCTCGGGGGTGAGCTCCTGGGGCCGCGGGGCGGCGACCGAGGCGATCTGGATGACGTGGGAGAAGACGGTCACGCCGAGCGCGGCGAGAAAGGCCTTGGCCACGGCGCCGCCGGCCACCCGGGCCGCGGTCTCTCGCGCGCTGGCCCGCTCCAGGATGTCGCGGACGTCTGAGAGCCCGTACTTCTGGGTGCCGACCAGGTCGGCGTGACCGGGCCGGGGCAGGTGCACCTCGTCGGGGAGGTTCTCCACCGGCCAGGGGTTCATCCGCTCCTCCCAGTTGGCGAAGTCGCGGTTGTGGACCTGGAGCGCGATCGGTCCGCCCAGCGTGCGGCCGTGGCGGACGCCCGCGGTCACCTCGGCGCGGTCGCGCTCGATCTTCATGCGGCCACCGCGGCCGTGGCCGAGCTGGCGCCGGGCGAGATCACGGTCGATCGCCTCGCGGTCGAGCATCAGCCCGGCGGGGAGCCCTTCGATCAGGCAGGTGAGGCCGGGGCCGTGGGATTCCCCGGCGGTGGTCAGCGTGAGGACCATCGCCGTCAGGCCGCGTCGGGGGCGGGGCCCTGGGCCGGATGGTCCTGGGCGCTGGGCGCGGGGCCCTGGGCCGGATGGTCCTGGGCGGTGGGGCCGGTGTCCGGGTCGGGATGCTCCCGGGCGGTGGCGGCGGGTCCCTCGGCCGGATGCTCCTGGGCGTTGATGCCCGGGATGCGCCGACCGGTGCCCCGGCACCATGGGCACTGCACCTGATGGGGCTCCCCGCCCAGCCCGGAGATCACCGAGCCGGTTCCGCGACAGGCCATGCAGGCGGTCGGGTCATGTGCGTCCTGTTCGCTCATCGCGCTCGAATGTACTCATCCCTGCGACGCGGCGAGGGCCGCGGAGCCGCCCCGACGTTCAGGTGGGCTCCGCGAGCCCGGCGGCGGCGCGCATCACCGCCAGCGGAGCCGCCCGGCCGGTAAAGCGCGTGAAGGCCAGCGCCCCCTGGCCGACCAGTAGCTCAAGGCCGTCGACCGCGGGCACGCCGGCGACCCGGGCGGTGGCGATCAGGGCGGTGCCCCCGGGGCGATAGACGAAGTCAACGACGGTCCCGTAGGCGCCCGGTCCCGTCGACCCCAGCGGCAGCGGATCCAGGTCAGCGGAGCCGTCCAGTCCGACGGCGGTGCAGTTGATCAGCAGGTCGGCGCCCGGCGCGGCGGAAAGCTCCCGGGCAGTGACCGCGCTGGCGCCGAACGCCCCGGCCAGCGCGACGGCGCGCGCCGGCGTCCGGTTCCAGACGCGGATCTCCCGTGCCCCGGCGTCGGCCAGAGCCCAGACCGCCGCCCGCGCGCTGCCGCCGGCGCCGAGCACGACCGCCCGGGCCCCCGCGGCGGGTACCGGGAGCGCGGCGATCAGCGCCGGCGCGTCGGTGTTGTCCGCCTCGATCCCCCGGTCACCGAAGACGAGCGTGTTGGCGGCGCCGATCGCCGCCGCGCGGGGGCTGGGGAGGTCGGCGAGCGCGAGCGCCGCCTCCTTGTGCGGGATGGTCACGTTGGCCCCGCGCAGGCCGGCCAGCGGCAGGCCGCGCACCGTTTCGGCGAACAGTGCGGGCGGCACCGGCAGCCGCTGGTAGCGCCACTCCGTCAGGCCCGCCGCGGCCAGGGCGGCGTTCTGGATGCGGGGTGAGAGGCTGTGCGCCACGGGCCAGCCGAGCACCCCGAGCCGGCGCGCGCCGGTCAGCAATGGCGTCTGGCGTCCTTGGCGTCGTCGCTGAGGAACTGCGAGTAGGTCGAGGTGAACACCGTGCCGTCGCCGCACTTGCGGGCGAAGAAGAACAGGTACGGCGTGTTCGCGGGGTGCGCGGCGGCCTGCAGCGCGGCCAGCCCCGGGCTGTCGATCGGCGTCGGGGGCAGACCGGCGTGCGTGTGGGTGTTCCACGGCGAGTTCGAGTGCAGCTGGGAGACCTTGAGCGGACGGTTGTAGTTCTGGACGGCGTAGCGCGTGGTCGAGTCGAACTGCAGCAGCATCCCGTCGGCCAGGCGGTTGTAGATGACCGAGGCGATCTTGGGCCGATCTGAGACCCGCGCGGCCTCGGCCTCGATCAGCGAGGCGATCGTGACGACGTCGTACGGGGTCAGCTTGTGTCGCCGCGCGTAGCTGAGGTTGACCTTGGCGAACTGCTGCTTGAACGTGGTCAGCTGGTCCTTGACCAGCGCCGAGACCTTGATCGGATCAACCAGCTGGTAGGTGTCGGGGAACAGCAGGCCCTCCAGCGTGGGCGCCGGGCGGCGCCGGCCCAGGGCTCGCCAGTCGACCAGCGGCGAGCGGCGGGTCGCGGCCAGGTAGCCGCTGGCCAAATGCTCGGCCTGCAGCCGCTGGGCGATGTACTGGCGCGTGCGGCCCTCGGTGATGGTCACCGTCGACACCTTGGCCGCCGGCGGCGCCTTGGTCAGCGCGGTGAGCACGTCGCCGTAGGTCATCCCCTGCTGCAGGTGGTAGACGCCCGAGCGCAGGCTGCTGCGGTCGCCGCCGAGCAGCGCGCGGACCTGGAAGAAGAAGCTCGAGTCGATCACCCCGTCCTTGGCCAGGAGATCGCCGATCTGGCTCGTGGTCGCGCGGGCGGGCACGACCACGGTGACCCGGCCGTGGGCCGAGCCGTGGAAGGGCTGGAAGGTCTGATCGATGATGTACAGCAGCGCGATCGCGACCACGATCGCGATGAGCGCACCGATCCGGCCCCGCCAGCGACGCCCGTGTCCCGCGGTGGCGGGCGTCCGGGCCGCGGTGGCGCCAGCGCGGCCGGGGCGTCCGCGGCGGGGACCACGGCCGGGCCGGCCGCCGCGGCGGCCGCGGTTGCGCAGCGGCGGGGGCTCGGGACGGGCCTCCTGGTGGGTGACCCGGCGCGTCCCGGAGGCGACCTCGTGCTCGCCGGTCACCTCGTCATGTTCACCCGTGATCTCGTCGTGCTCACCGGTGACCCCGTCGTGCTCGCCCGTGTCCGGGTCGTGCTCGCCGGCGAGCGACTCCGCCGCGCCGCCGTGCACCGGGCGGCCGCCGGCGCGCAGCCGGGCCGCGCCCGCGGCGGCAAGGTCTCCGGCGATCGGCTCGCCCGGGGGCGGGGTGATGAGGTGCTCGGGGACATCGGCCAGCGGGGCGCCCTCGGGCACCGGGCGGTGAGCAGCGGGCGCCGGCTCAGCCGCCACGGGCTCCGGCGCGGCGGGGGCCGGCGCGGCGGGCGCCGGGGCGGCGGGCTCCGGCTCAGCCGCCACGGGCTCCGGCGCGGCGGGCCCCGACTCAGGCGCGACGGGCTCGGGCTCGGGCTCCACAAGCTCGGGCTCGGGCGCGACCGGCTCGGGCGCGACCGGCTCGGGCTCGGGCGCGACCGGCTCCGGAAAAGGCGCGGGCGCGCGGGGCGAATCAGGGGGCACGGGGGCGGCGGACAGGTCGCGCGGGTCTCTCCCCTCGCGGGCCGCGCGGCGCAGCTCACGTTCGCGCCGGGCCGCCTCGCGCTCCTGCGGGGTGCGCTCAGGCACCACGCACCTCGGCCCCGTGGGCCGACGCCAGCCAACTCTCGAGCAGATGGGCTGCGGCCCGCGAGTCCTCGCTCGTCCGGCCCGGTGAGCGCTGGGCCAGCCGGGTCGTGAAGCGTTCGTCGTAGAGCTCGACGGGCACCTCGACGGCCGCCTGCAGCCGCTGAGCGAAGGCGCGGGTCTCGCGAGTCTGCTCGGAGTCCGCGCCCGACAGGGACAGCGGCAGCCCGACGACGACGCGCTCGGCCTCGGTCTCGACCACGAGCGCGCGCACGCGCCCGAACCCGCGGCGGGTGGCCGGGGCCAGGATCGCGTCAAGCGGCGTGGCGAGGACCCCCGTGGGGTCGCTGAGGGCGCAGCCGCAGCGCGCGCTTCCGTAGTCGAGCGCCAGCACTCTCGACATCAGTCTGTCATTCGCCCCGGATCGCCGCTTCGACGGCGGCCCGGGCGGCGTCGATCGCCGCCGCCAGCTGGTCGGGGTCACGGCCGCCGGCGCGGGCGAAGGTGTCGCGCCCGCCACCGCCGCCGCCGACCATCTGCGCGGCGCGCTTGACGATCTCTCCGGCCCGGACTCCGCGGGCCACCGCGGGCGGCGCGACGCTGACGACCAGGTCAACCCGACCGTCGCCGGCGGCACCGAGCACGATCGCCGCGTCGCCGAGCCGGCCTTTGAGCTGGTCGGCGAGGGTGACCAGGGCGTCGCCGTCGACGCCGGGGACGACCGCGGCCAGGACACCGATGCCGTCCACGGTGACCGCCCCGCCCAGCAGGGCGTCGAGGTCGGCGGCCTGCCGGCCGCGCGACCCCTCCCGGGCCGCCTTCTCCAGTTCGCGGATCCGCTCGCGCAGCTCCTGCACAGCGTCGCTGACCCGTTCCGGGGGGACGCGCAGGACCGAGGCCGCGCGCGCCAGCTCGTGGTTCTGGGCCCGCGCGAGCCCGACGGCCTCCGGACCGGTGATCGCCTCGATGCGCCGGACGTTGGCCGCGCTGGAGGTCTCGTTGACGATGCGGAACATCCCGATCTCCGCCGTGCCGCGGACGTGGGTGCCGCCGCACAGCTCCCGGGAGAATGACCCGTCGCCGACCTCGACCATCCGCACGACGTCGCCGTACTTCTCGTTGAACAGCGCCATCGCCCCGAGACGCTTGGCCTCGTCCAGGGTGGTCGAGATCGCGCGGACCGGGTGGCTCTCCAGGATCCAGCGGTTGACGTCGTCCTCGACGGCGGCGATCTGCTCGGCCGACATGCCGCCCGAGTGGGTGAAGTCAAAGCGCAGCTTGTCGGGGCCGACGTAGGAGCCGGCCTGGTGGACGTGGTCCCCCAGGCGGCGCCGCAGCGAGGCGTGCAGCAGGTGGGTGGCGGTGTGGTTGCACGCGGTGGCGTGGCGCACGGTGCGGTCCACGTGCGCGTGCACACGCTCACCCGGCGCGAACGTACCGTGCTCGGGGACGAGCGTGACGACCTGATCGTTGCCCAGGCGCACGACGTCGACGACGGCGCCGCGGCAACCTCCCCCCTCGCACTCCAGGGTGCCGACATCGGCGATCTGGCCACCGCCGGTGGGATAGAACGGGGACTCGACGAGCTTGACCAGGACGTTGTCGCCCTCCTGGGCGACGGCCCCGATCGTCGTCTCGGCGTCGGTGGTCTCATAGCCGACGAACTGGGTCTCAAAGCCGGCCTCGCCGGCCAGCGCAGCGGCGCGCTCGCGGCGATCGCCCTGATCCTGGCCGCGAGCCGCTCCGGCGCGAGCCCGGGTGCGCTGGCGCTCCATCAGCGACTCGAAGCCCGCCTCGTCGACCCCGAGGTCGTGCTCGGCGACGATCTCGAGCGTCATGTCGATCGGGAACCCGTAGGTGTCGTGCAGCAGGAACGCGTCCGCGCCGGAGATCCCCTCAGACCCGGCGTCGCGGGTGCGCTCGATCAGCTCGTCCAGGCGGCGCAGTCCGAGCTCGAGCGTGCGCCCAAAGCTGTCCTCCTCGGCGGCCAGCCAGCGGTGCACGAGCTCGCGCTGCGGGGCCAGCTCGGCGTAGCCGCCGCCCATCACCTCGATCACCCGGTCGGCGTAGCGGGGCAAAAAGCCGGGCTGAAGCCCGATCTGGCGGCCGTGCTGGATCGTGCGGCGGATGATCCGCCGCAGGACGTAGCCGCGCTCCTCGTTGGAGGGCACGACGCCGTCGGCGATCAGGAAGGTCGCCGCCCGGGTGTGGTCGGCCAGCACCCGCAGGGCCTTGTCGGCGGGGTACTCGTCGCCGTAGCGCCGGCCCGAGAGCTCCTCACCGAGCGCGACCAGCGGCGCGAACTGGTCGGTCTCAAAGACCGTCTCGGAGCCCTGCTTGATCATCGCCATGCGGTTCAGGCCCAGCCCGGTGTCGATGTTGCGGGCCGGCAGCGGGGTCAGCGTGCCCACCGGGTTCTGATCGAACTGCATGAACACAAGGTTCCAGTACTCCAGGAAGCGCTCGTTCTCGCCCCCGGGCAGGTCGTCGGCGCGGCCGTACTCAGGTCCCCGGTCCAGATACAGCTCCGAGCATGGCCCACACGGCCCGGTGGGGCCCGCCTGCCAGAAGTTCTCCTCGCGCGAGCACTCGACGATCCGCTCGCGGGGGACGCCGATCGCCGTCCAGACGTCGATCGCCTCCTGGTCGGGACCCAGGCCGAGCTCCTCGTCCCCGCCGAACACGGTGACCCAGATCTGATCGGCCGAGAAGCCGAAGCCCTCACGGGAGAGCTCCCAGGCGAACTGGGACGCCTGCGCCTTGAAGTAGTCACCGAACGAGAAGTTGCCCAGCATCTCGAAGAAGGTCAGGTGCCGGGCGGTGGTCCCGATGATCTCGATGTCGGCGGTGCGAAAGGTCTTCTGGCAGGTCGTCACGCGCGGGTGCGGCGGCCGCTCGACGCCCTGGAAGTACGGCTTGAGCGGATGCATCCCGGCCACCGTGAACAGGGCCGACGGATCCAGGTCCGCCGGCACCAGCGAGCCCGAGGGCAGCCGCAGGTGGTCGCGGTCGACGAAGAACTGGGTGAAGGTCTCGCGGATCTCGTCTGAGGTCATGGAAAGGCGCAGTGTAGGCGCGGCGCCCTGAGTCCGGCCACCGGGCTCAGCGTGCGCTGAGTGATCGCTCGGGGCGCGTGATCGTGCCCCAGCCGACGACCAGCTCACCGTCCATCAGGCAGGCGAGCTGGCCCGGGGCCGCGCCGTCGGCGGCATCGGAGAGCTCGATCTGCAGGCGGTGGTGCCGGCCGGCCGCGGGCGCTCCGGCCACGGTCGCGGCCAGCGGCCGCTGGCGGTAGCGCAGCTTGACCCGGTCCACCCGGGCTCCGGGCCGGTGCAGGCGCGCGGCGCGGATGGCCACCGAGCGGGTGCGCAGGGCGTCCAGGGGACCGAGGGTGACCCGGCCGCTGCCCGCGTCCTTGTCGATCACGTACAGCGGCTCGGCGGCGTGGACGCCCAGCCCCCGGCGCTGCCCGACGGTGAAGCGGTGCTGGCCGTCGTGGCGACCGAGCTGGCCGCCGTCGAGGCCGACGAGCTCGCCCGGGGCGTCACGGACGCCGCCGTGACGGGCCAGGAAGCGCGCGCGGGTCGTGCCGGCGAGAAAGCAGAGGTCCTGGGAGTCGGCTTTGCCGGCCACGGGCAGCCCCGCCCGCGTGGCGATCTCGCGCACCTGCGGCTTGGTCAGGGCCCCGAGCGGGAAGTGCATGCGGCCCAGCGAGGCCGGGGCAAGCGCGGCGAGCATGTAGGTCTGATCCTTGGCCGGGTCGGCGGCCGCGCGCAGCAGCGGCCCGCGGGCGTCTGAGTCCTCGGCGATACGGGCGTAGTGGCCGGTGGCCAGCCGGCCGGCGCCGAGCCGGTCGGCGAGGTCGAGCATCGCGTCCAGGCGCACGTGCCCGTTGCAGCCCACGCACGGGTTGGGGGTCTCCCCCGCCGCGTAGCCATCGATGAACGGCTGCACGACCCCGGCGCGGAAGGCCTCGCGCAGGTCGAGGGTGAAGTGGGGCAGGCCCATGCCGTGGGCGAGGCTGCGCGCCTGAGCCACGGCGCTGGCCGAGCAGCAGCTGCGCTCGGCGTCGTGCTCGGCGTCTGACCACAGCTCCAGGGTGACGGCGACGGCCTCCCCGTCGGCGGCCACGAGGTGCGCGGCGACCGCGCTGTCCACCCCCCCGCTCATCGCCACCAGCGTCCGCCCGGCCACCGGGTCAAGGTCCCCCTGCGCGGCCGCCGCGGCCCCGAGCGCGCGCGCCAGCGCATCGCAGGCCAGCTCGGCCGCGTGCAGCTTGGCCGGGCTCAGGCCACCGAGCTCGGCGGCGATCTCGGCCGGGCCGACCCGGGCGGCGTCGAGCAGACCGGCGCCGCGCACGAGCGTCACCGCGGCGCTGGCCGCCGCCGTGGCCGCGCCACACCCGTGCGCCGTAAAGCCCGCGTCGGTGATCCGCCGGCCGTCGGTGGCGACCGAGACGGCGACGCGATCGCAGCACGCCGAGGTGCCGGCCTGCGCGGTGTGGGCGCCCGCGGGCCGGTGACCCTGGCCCTGGGGCGAGGTCAGATGGTGCTCGAAGGCGAGAGCGTCCATCGTGCGCTCACGTGGTGCGCAGCCCGAGCTCGCGCAGCTGCCGGGTGTCGACGGGCGCCGGGGCGCCGGTGAGCGGGTCGGCGCCGCTGGTCGCCTTGGGGAAGGCGATCGACTCGCGGATGTTGTCGCGGCCGGCCAGCAGCGCGACGAGCCGGTCCAGCCCGAACGCGATGCCGCCGTGCGGCGGGGCGCCGAAGCGCAGCGCGTCGAGCAGGAAGCCGAAGCGGGCGGAGGCCTCGTCGGCGTCGATCCCGATCAGCTCGAGGATCTTGGCCTGCACGTCGGGGCGGTGGATACGGATCGACCCGCCACCGAGCTCGTTGCCGTCCAGCACGAGGTCATAGGCGCGCGAGAGCAGCCGGCCCGGATCGCCGAGGTCGTCGAGGCCGGCGGGCGCGCCGGTCTCGGTGGCCGGAGCGGTGAACGGGTGGTGCTCGGCGTCCCAGCGCGCCTCGGCCTCGCTGTAGTGGAACATCGGGAACTGCACGACCCAGAGCAGGTCGTGCCGGCCCTCGGGCACGAGCGAGAAGCGCCGCGCCATCTCCAGGCGCAGCGCGCCCAGCACCGCGGCGGCGACGGCCGGGCGATCGGCGACGATCAGCAGCAGGTCACCGGGCGAGGCCTGCAACCGGGCGGTGACCGCGGTGATCTCCTCGGCGGTGAGGAACTTGGCGATCGGCGAGCGCCATCCCGGCGACCCGCCGTCCTCGCCCTCCTGCACGAACGCCCAGACCAGGCCCTTGGCGCCGTGCTGCTTGGCCAGCTCGGTGAGCGCGTCGAGCTCTGAGCGCGGCAGCTCACGAGACCCGGCGTTGATGCCGCGCACGACGCCGCCCGAGGTCAGGGTGTCGGCGAACACCTTGAAGCCGGTGCCGGTCAGCGCGCCGCCGAGGTCGGTGAGCTCCAGGCCGAAGCGCGTGTCGGGGCGGTCGGAGCCGAAGCGAGCCATCGCCTCGGCGTGCGTCATCCGCGGCCACGGCGGCCCCGCGACCGGGAAGCCGGTCTGCGCGAACACCGCGCCGAGCACGGTCTCGGTCATGGCCAGGACGTCGTCCTCCTGCACGAAGGCCATCTCGATGTCGAGCTGGGTGAACTCGGACATCCGGTCCGCCCGCGAGTCCTCGTCGCGGAAGCAGCGCACGATCTGGAAGTAGCGCTCAAAGCCCCCGACCATGAGCAGCTGCTTGAACAGCTGCGGCGACTGCGGCAGGGCGTAGAACGAGCCCGGGGCCATCCGCGCCGGAACGAGGAAGTCGCGGGCGCCCTCGGGCGTGGAGCGGGTGAGAAACGGCGTCTCGATCTCCAGGAAGTCGAGCGCGTCCAGCTCTGAGCGAATGATCTGGCTGACCCGGTGGCGTAGCGCGATCGCCTCCTGGAGCGGGGTGCGGCGCAGGTCCAGGGAGCGGTGGCGCAGGCGCAGGTTCTCATCCACCGGTCCGTCCTCGTCGACGGGGAACGGCGGTGTCTCGGCGTCGGCGAGGATCTCCAGGGTCCGCACCGCGAGCTCGATCTCACCGCTGGCCAGGTTCGGGTTGACGTTCTCCGGCGCGCGGCGCTCGACCTCCCCCGAGACCGTGATCACGTCCTCGGAGCGCAGCTTGTGGGCGGCGGCGTGCGCCTGCGGAGCATCGGCGGGGTCAAAGACGAGCTGCAGCAGGCCCGAGCGCTCGCGCAGATCGATGAAGATCAGCCCGCCGTGGTCGCGGCGGCGGTGCACCCAGCCGGCAACGCGAGTCTGGGTGCCCGCCCGGCCGGCGTCGAGCTCGGAGATCCACGCGTCCCGGTAGAGGTTGGGCCGGGGGCTGTGTCGCATCGCGGCCATCAGATCAGCCGGCTCGAACGCAGGATGGTGGGGATGACCGACGCCGCCTCGACCTCGACCTGCTCGGAGCTCTCCATGTTCTTAAGGCTTATCAGCGGCTCCTCGGAGATGATCGCCACGTAGCGCGCGCCGAGCCGGTCGGCCTGCTTGAGCTGCCCCTTGAGCGAGCGGCCGGCCAGTTCGGCCTGCGCCGCCATGCCCGCCCGGCGCGCCTGCGCGGCGAGCTGGAACGCCTGACCGGCGGCCTGGGGCGTGGCCAGGGCGACGAACAGGTCCACGGCGGGCGCGACCTCGGAGCTGGCGGGCGCGGCGAGCAGGATCCGCTCGACCCCGGCCGCCCATCCCGTGCCCGGGGTGGGCTTGCCGCCGAGCTGCTCGATCAGTCCGTCGTAGCGGCCGCCGCCACCGAGCGCGGACTGGGCGCCGAGCGCGCTGGACTCGAATTCGTACAGCGTGCGCGTGTAGTAGTCCAGGCCGCGCACGAGGGTCGGATCGACCTCGTAGGGCAGCTCCTGCCCGTCCAGGCAGGCGCGCACCGCGGCGAAGTGCTCGGCGTCCTCGTCGGTGAGCCGGTCCAGCAGCAGCGGCGCCGAGCGCATCGTCTCCCGGGTCCGTGCGTCGTCAGAGTCAAAGGCGCGCAGCGGGTTCAGCTCGATGCGGGCCACCACCTCGGGTGAGAGACCGTCCTGGTGCGCGCGCAAAAACGCGGTCAGCTCCTCGCGGTAGGCGGCGCGGGTGGCCGGCGTGCCCAGGCTGGAGATGCGCAGCCGGGGCTCGCGCACGCCCATCGCCTCCAGCAGCTCGGCCAGCAGCAGGACCAGCTCGGCGTCGGCCTCGGGGGCGGCGGACCCGATCATCTCGGCCCCGACCTGCCAGAACTGGCGGTAGCGCCCGCGCTGCGGCGCCTCGGCGCGAAAGAAGCTCGACAGGTACCAGAACTTGACCGGTTGCGGGAGCTTGTGCATCCCGTGCTCCAGGTAGGCGCGGCACACCGGGGCGGTGCCCTCCGGGCGCAGGGTGAGCGAGCGCCCGCCACCGTCGTCGAAGCTGTACATCTCCTTCTGGACGATGTCCGTGGACGCGCCCACGCCGCGGGCGAACAGCTCGGTGGACTCGAAGGTCGGCGTCTCGATCCGCCGGTAGCCGGCCCGCAGGAAGATGCGCTCGGCCTGGTGCTGGAGCAGGGCCCGCCGCGTCTGGTCGGCAGGGAGCACGTCGAAGGTGCCTTTGGGGGCCTGGATCACGCTCATGTGACCTCGTGGAGGCTAGTTCTGATGCGCGAGCTCGCGCAGGAACGGATTCGTCGCCTGTTCGGCGCCGAGCGTGGTCAGCCCCATGTGGCCCGGGTGCACCGTGGTGTCGGCGGGATAGGCCCGCACGAGCGTCTCGATCGATCCCAGCAGCGTCGGCCAGTCGCCGCCGGGGAGATCGACGCGCCCGACCGAGCCCTGAAAGAGGACGTCGCCGGAGAACAGGGCGGGCTCGCCGGCCACCTTGTAGCTGACGTGGCCCGGGCTGTGCCCGGGGGTGAAGGTGACCGCAAAGCTCATCCCGGCCAGCTCGAGCGTCTCCCCGCCGGTGACGGTCTCGTCCGCGGCGTACTCCTCGAAGGGGCCAAAGCCGGGGAAACGCACGAACTCGTTGATGTTGGCCAGGACCTCGACCTCGAGCTCGGGGCAGTACACCGGCGCTCCCGTCGCCCGGGCCAGCTCGGCCACCGCGCCGACGTGATCGAAATGCGTGTGGGTGAGCAGGATCGCCTCGAGCCTGGTCACGCCGAGTGACTGCAGGGTGGCCAGGATCCGCGCGCCCTCGTCGCCGGGGTCGACGACGACGGCGGTGGGGGCGTCGGGCCGGCGGATGATGAAGCAGTTCTCCTGCAGCGGCCCGACGGTGAGCATCGTGACGTCGAGCATCAGCCGCGGGCTCGCTTGGCCATCCGCCGGTTGAACAAAAAGCGCTCCAGGTAGTAGCCGGCGGGCACGTACAGGGCGAAGGCGAAGACGGCGAACAGGATCGCCGCGACGATGCTGCCCTTGGACGCGATGAGCAGGAAGATGAACATGAAGGCGGCGGCCAGGGCAGCGCGCTTGATCGCGCTGTTCCAGGTCGGCGGCGTGTTCAGGCGCATCTCGCGGGCCTGCTCGCGGGTGGCCTTCTTCTTCTCCTCCGGGCTCGGCGGCCGCCCGGTGCGCCCGCGCGCGGTCACCGACCCGGCCGCGGTGCCGCGGTGCTTGGTCCGGCGCTTGCGCTTGGTCTGGGCCATGGGCTGATGCTGAGCTTACGCGGTCGCGCGCGCGAGGTGGCGGGCGAGGGCGTCCTCGATCGTGGCCAGGCCGCGCAGGGGGACGGTGGCCGGGAAGTCGGCGAAGGCCGCGGCCGGTGCGAGGCCGACCAGTTCGGCCTCCTGCACCTCGGCGTGGCGGGCCACGGCGGCGACCACGTCGGCCGGGCTGACCCGGTCGGGGTCCTCGATGTTGGTCGAGACCTGGGCGCGGTCGCGTGCGGCCAGCCACAGCCCGATCGCCCGCACGCCGGGCAGGCCCTCGGCGCCGGACTCGCGGATCGCGGCGGCCACCGCCCGGGCCCGGTCCAGCGGGACCCCGGGCGCGAGCTCGACGTTGAAGGCGATCAGCGGCGGCCGCGCGGCCACCAGCACGGCGCCCGCGGTCGGGTGAAGCTCCCCGGGCCCGAAGTCGGGGCGCTGCTCCCCGGAGGCGATCCGCGCGGCCAGCCCGGCGGGACCGCCGAGGCGCAGCTGCGCCCGGGTCCGGCCGTCGGCCAGCGAGCCGTAGAGGAACACGGGCAGGCCGAGCTCTCCCAGCAGGTCGGCCAGCACGAGGGCGCTGGCCGCCGCCGCCCCGCGCTGGGCCGGGGTGACGTGGACGATCGGCGCCACGTCAAGCACGCCGACGCGCGGGTGCACGCCGTCGTGGTCGTCGAGCGTCAGGCGGGCGATCGCGGCCTGCGCGCCGGCGCGAATCGCCGCCGGCAGGCCGGCCGGGCTCCCGGCCAGCGTGTAGGCGCTGCGGTGGTGATCGGGATCGGTGTGGACGTCGAGCAGCCCGGGCCCGAACGCCGCGCCGATCGCCGCGATGGCCGGCGCGTCACGGCCCTCGGAGACGTTGGGATAGGCCAGCAGCGTGCCGGCGGGGCCGTCGGCGTCCGTCACGGGCGCCGCCGGATCAGTCGAGGATCCACCGGCCGGACTCGAGCACGGTCGTGTCCCCGATCCGCAGCGAGGCGTCGAGCACGACGACGTCGAGGTGGATCGGCACCGACACGGTGCCGCCGATGCCCGCGCTGGCCCCGAAGGCGACGTGCACGGTGCCGAGGATCTTCTCGTCCTCGAGCACGTTGCCGGTCAGGATCGCCTGGTCGTTGGTGCCGATCCCGAGCTCGGCGAGGTTGGTCCCAAGCTCGCCGTGGGCGGTGAGCAGATCGAGGTAGCGCGGGCCCAGACCCCCGGTCGCGGCCGTGATACGACCGTCGGTGACGGTCAGCCGGGCGGGCTCCTGGCTGAGGCCGAGGGGGGCCAGGCTGGCGGCGACGATCGTCCCCTCGCCCCCGAGCGGGGCGATGAACGCCTCACCCGCGGGCAGGTTGCCGAACACGCCGGCGGCGGTCAGCACCCCGTCGTCGGCCAGCCCTTCCCGGCCGGTCAGCTCGAGCGTCAGGTCGGTGCCGCGCGGGCAGGTGACCTGGGCCTGCCCGGCCGCGGTGAGCAGCTCGGCGGCCCGGCGCGAGCGGCGGCCCATGCGATCGAAGTCGACGGCCATCACGCGGGCGAGCATGTCCTCGGTGACCCCGGGCAGCGTCGCGCCGCGGGCGCCGGCGTCCGAGGCGCGCTTGCGCGCGGGGGTGTGGCTGAGCGAGCGGCTGGTGGGACAGATGAACACGTCGCAGGCGCTCATCGCGGCGGCGATCGGCCGGGCCGGGTCGGTCCCGTCGGTGGCCCGCTCGTCCATCACGGCCAGCACGGCGTCCGCCCCCGCCGCGGAGGCGGCGGACCGCAGGGCGTCCCCCATCGCTCGCGTGGCCGGATCGGCGACGACGAGCACGTCCTCGCCGGGCTGGACGGCCAGGCAGCGGTTGATGACGGTGTCGATGGCCGCGGTGAGGTCGCTCATCGCGACATCATCGCAGGTGGGATCGCGAGCTTCCGGTCAGCGCGATCGCAGCCCTCGGGTCAGCGCGAGGCGAACGCGACCGACACCGGCGCGGGGGGCATCGGACGGCCTCCGGGGATCACCCGGCCGGCCGGCGTCTGGTAGGTCTGCCAGGCAATCGTCGGCTGCTGGTCGACCCCGGGCTGGGTGTAGTCGCACACCCCGGCGGGGAAGATCTGTTGCAGCTGCGCCCATTGCGCGCCGGTGAAGCCGACTCCGTCGGTCGTGCGGCGCAGCGGCTGAAGGCGGCACTTGTTGGCATCGGTGGTGATCGGATCACCGGCCACCATTCGGGGGGTGCCGTAGAGCGGGACCACTCCGGGCGGGCACAGCGCGTGCGTGGACTGGATCCCGCCGGCCGCGTCATAGCAGCGATCACCCAGCGCCTGCGGGCGGTCGCGGATGATCTTGGCGTTGAGCGGGAGCGTGCGGTGGTCGGCGCTGACCCGGCCCAGCCAGCCGTCCATCGCCTGCAGCGCATCCTGCTGGCAGGCCGTGGAGGCGATCAGCTGCACCGGTCCCTCCCAGATGAGCTGGTTGGCGTGGGTGCGGTTAGCCCGGTCCAGGCGGGCGCGGACGGCAAAGGCGCGGTAGGCGTCATGGGCGAGGTCGGGGTTGGGGCCGCGGCAATCGATGATCGCCACCTGACCGAGGTGGTTGGCCTCATCGATCATGCCGCTGCGGTACGCGGCGGCGAGCGCGAAGGGATCGGCCACGTTGCGGTGCGGGATCGGCGCGATCGTCTCGGGATCGACACCGCCGAGCTTGGCGTTGAGATCGACGAACTGCGCCGGGCTGATCGTGCCCGCGCGCAGGGCGGCGAGCCCGTACTGCACGCCGATGTTGTCGACGGGCAGCCCGGCGAAGCCGTGGCCGAGCGCGCGCTCCTGCGGCCCCCACTCCGAGCGCGGCCGCCGGCCGAACACGTTGACCGCGAAGTCGGAGATCGAGCAGCGCACGCCGCCCGGGTTGCTCGTCGCGTTGTAGCGGTCGGCCGCCGTCGTCCCGGGGCAGCTGTGGCTCGGATCGATGGCCCCGAAGAAGCCGAAGTCCGACAGCGTCGAGTTCTTGGTCGTCGCGTCGTCCTGCACGGCGGCCTCCTGGGCGGGCGTCCAGCTCACGCCGCTCCCCCATCGGCCGCTGTCTCCGAAGTAGAGATTCATCAGGTGGTAGTCGAAAACCTGGGTGGCGCTGCTCCAGGCGTCCGGGAACGAACAGGTCGGCAGCAGGCCCTGGTAGATGCCGGGGTAGGCGTTGGCCACCCACTGCTGGACCAGCGAGCCCCCGGAGCAGCCGATGCCAATCGTGTACCGCAGCGTGCCGTAGCGGTCGATCACCCGCTGCTTGGCCATCAGCAGCGACTCGGCCTGCGTTACGACGTCGCAGTCGTGCCCGGTGTTGTCCATCGCCGTGGACATCACCGCCCAGCCGTGGGCCAGAGCCCACTGCGCGCTGTCGGTCATGCCCGAGCCCCGCGCGAGGTTGTAGCTCGTGGTGCTGGGCGTGGTCCCGACCGCGTAGGCGATGTTGCAGCTCGCCCCGTGGGTGACGAGCATCTTGTGGGCGAACTGCGCCTGGGGCCGGACCGACGTCCAGAGCCGACCGGGGCGGTACAGGACGGCGATCGCGTACTGGTCGCGGTCCTCGTAACCGGTCTCGACGCGGACGACGAAGGGAACCTGCGCACCGTTGACCGGGGTGGTGGCCACGTCGGCCGGCGGGTGGGCCGGGTCGTAGGGCAGCAGGCCGGCGTCGGCGGGGTTGGTCGAGCGGTACAGGTAGCGGTAGCTCGGCGGCGCGTCACAGTGCCGGTCGCGCGCGCCGGGCTGACAGGTCCAGGGCTGCACCTGCGGGCCGGCGAACAGCGGACCGCCGACGGGGTGGTCGGTGAGGGTGATGCGCGCGCCGGAGCCGTCGCGAAAGCGCACGGTGACGAGGTTGCGCCCGCGGTGCAGCCCGCTGACCAGGCCGAGCAGCGTGCGCCCGGGCCGCAGCGCGAAGGCACGCGTCACCGCGCGATGGCCGACGGTGATCCGGGCCCGCCGCGGGTTCTCGGTGCGCGGCACGCTCACCTGCAGCAGCGCCTGCTCACCGACGACGAGGTCGGGCCGGCCGGAGAGCACGGTGATCGCCGTGGGCGCGGCCGGGCGGCCGCGGTGTCGCGCTCGGGCCGCCGCCGGAGCGGCCAGCGCGGCCAGCGCGATCAGGGTCAGCAGCATGATCGCCGTCGGGCGGCGCGGCCCGATCATGCGGCGCTGCGCGCTCACGCCAGGCGTGGCGCTCCGGGGCACCTCAGTCTCTCCCATGGCGCAGATCATCGCACCGGGACCGGCAGGACCGCGGCGGTGCCCCTCCCGGCCACGCTCGCGAGGATGCCGAGTGCTCCGGAGCCCGTCTAAACTCCCCGCCCCTCGCCGGAGTAGCTCAGTCGGTTAGAGCAGCGGAATCATAATCCGCGTGTCGGGGGTTCGAGTCCCTCCTCCGGCATCGTCGTATGGGCAGGATCTTGTCCTCACTGGGCCACCTCAGCCCGCCCAGGGACCGTCGCGGGGCGGCGACAGATCAGGCCTATGGCCGGGATCGAACGGGGGTTGCGGCCAAGGGGGATGCGCGACGGCCCCATATCGATGCGAGCGCGTCTGGGTGCAGAGGCCGTGCGAACAGATAGCCCTGGGCGGCGTCGCAGCCGATGGCGGCGAGCTCGTCGCGCTGCGTCTCGGTTTCGACGCCTTCGGCGATGGCGGTCATTCCCAGCGCGTGCGCCATCTGGGTGACGGCGGTGATGATCTCACGGTCCCGGGATGCGCCGCCAAGCTGCGAGACGAAGCTGCGATCGATCTTCAGGATGTTGGTCTGGAGGTGGCGCAGGTGCGCGAGGGTCGAGTAGCCGGTCCCGAAGTCATCCAGGGCGATTCTCACCCCGAGCCGGGCGAGCCCGTCGATCGTGTGATGTGCGTCGCCGAGTTCACCCAACATCACGTTCTCGGTGATCTCCAGGACGAGCCGAGTCGGGGCGATGTCATATCGCGCCAGCGTCGCCGCGACTCGCTGGCCCAGCTCGGGATCGCGAAGCTCGCGACCGGAGACGTTGACCCCGATCGTGAAATGCTCAGGGCACCCTCCGGCGCGTATCCATGACGCGAGCTGCCGACATGACTCATCGAGTACGAACTCTCCGATCGCGCCGATGAGCCCTCGGCGCTCGGCAACCGGGATGAACTCGGCCGGAGCGATCACGCCTCGCTCGGGGTGGCGCCAGCGCACGAGCGCCTCGGCGCCCAGGATCGAGCCGTCATGCAGGTCGATCACCGGCTGGTACAGCACAAACAGCGCTGAGTCGTCGATCGCCCGCCTGAGCTCCGCGGCCGTCTGCCGGGTCGAATACGGACCAGGGTGAAGGTCGGTGGTGTAGACCGCGAAGCGGTTACCGCCACGACGTTTGGCGGCGTACATCGCCCCATCAGCCTGTAGGAGGAGCTCGTCAGCTCCAGCGGAGCGCTCCGCGCTGACAACCGCGCCGAGACTGCAGGTCACGGTCAGATCGTGAGGACCGTCATGCTGCGGAACGCCGACCGCCCGCATGACGCGATCACAGATCAGGTCGACATCCTCGTCTTCGCGCAGCTCGGTGCACAGCAACACGAATTCGTCCCCACCGAGGCGAGCCACCGTGTCCCCGCGGCGCGAGACGCGGGTCAAGCGGTGACCAACATCCCGTAGCACGCGATCACCGACCTCGTGCCCCAGCGTGTCGTTGATGCTCTTGAAGTCGTCCAGATCGACGAACAGCACCGCGAAGCGGTCGTACCGACCCTCTCGACCGACAAGCATGTGCTGGATGCGTTCCATCAGCGCGGCCCGGTTGGCCAGGCCGGTGACCGAGTCATGGTGGGCCTGATAGGTCAGCGTCGCCTGGGCCTGGACCTGCGCGGTGATGTCACGGGAGAGACCGAACGTGCCGATGATCTGCCCCGACTCGTCAACCAGCGGCTGCTTGGTGGTCGAGCTCCAAGCGTCAGGACGATCAGCAAATGTCTCGCGTTGCGGTTTCCCCACCAGGGGCTCTCCGGTCCGGATGATCCGCTGCTCGTCCTCGAACGCTTCCTGGGCGTGTGCCGGGCTGAAGATGTCAAAGTCGGTCTTACCGATCACGTCCTGGAGTGAGTGTCCGTGGTGATACGCGCTGAGCCAGCCCGCACTGACGAACAGAAATCGGCTTTCGCGGTCCTTGAAGAAGATGCGCTCCTCGGAGCTGGCCAGGAGGTTGCGCATGCAGATACGCTCGATCTCGTGCTGCGCCGAGAGCGTGCGGGACCAGACTGGTGGGAATGTCTTCATGATGTAACGCGGCGGCCGCCGCGACTGCTGGGCGGCGCCCCCGTCTCCTATCGGCCATGCGCCAGAGCGACTAAAGATGTCCGGGACCACGGATGCCGCTGAGCTACACGGACTACTACGAGGTGCTGGGGGTTTCGCGCGATGCGGACCAGGATGCGATTCGGCGCGCGTACCGCAAGCTGGCCCGCAAATATCACCCGGACCTGAACTCCGACAGCGACGCTGAGGAGCGTTTCAAGGCGCTTGGCGAGGCCTACGAGGTGCTTTCCGACGCCGAGAAGCGCGAGCGTTATGACCGCCTCGGCACCCGCTGGCGTGAGGTGGAGCAGCAGGCGCCTGAGGAGAGCTTTGAGGACTTCTTCGCCGAGCAGGGCTTTGGCGATCAGCGGGTCGAGTTCGGCGAGGATCTGTTCGAGGCGCTGTTCGGGGCGCGAGCCGGCCGCGCCGGCGGCCCGTTACGCGGCCACGATCGCGAGGCGACGCTCGAGCTGTCGCTTGAGGACGCGCTGGCCGGCGGCCGGAGGCGGTTGACGCTCGACGGGCGGGAGGTGACGGTCAACTTCCCCGCCGGGGTCCGCGACGGGCAGCTGATCCGCCTGGCCGGCCAGGGCGCGGAAGGCCGCGGGGGCGGTCCGCCCGGCGATCTGTTCCTGCGGGTCGCGGTCAAGCCGCATCCCCGCTTCGGCCGTCGTGGCGACGATGATCTTGATGTCGAGGTCCCGATCACACCGCCGCAGGCGACGCTCGGGACGACCGTCGACGTGGAGACCCCGACCGGCACCGCTCGGGTACGCGTCCCGGCGGGCTCCTCCAGCGGTCGGCGGCTACGGCTCCGCGGACGGGGACTTCCCAAGCGGGGCGGCGGCAGCGGTGATCTTCACGCGGTCGTCAAGATCGTCGTGCCCAAGGCGTTGTCCGAACGTCAGCGCGAGCTCTACGAGCAGCTCGCCGAAGCCGAGAGCCCTGAACCGCGCGAGGTATGAGGATGAGCCCCGACCGACCGACCGGACCCGCTGATCGCGATCGTTGCGCCGAGCACGCGGTTGAGCTGACCGTCGTCGCCCGCCAGGCGGGGGTCAGGGTCGTGCACGTCCGGCGCTATCTGGAGTTCGGGCTGTTCGAGCCCCACCCGGCCGCGCCGGCCGAGAGTCCACGCTTCCCCCCCAGTGCCGCCGCGCGGGTGGCCAGAGCGGAACGGCTGCGCTGTGACCTCGGGCTCAACTACGCCGGCGCCGTGCTGGTGTGCGAACTCCTGGACCGGATCAGAGAGCTCGAGGGCCGCCACTAGCCACTTCGGCGGCCCCCGGGACCCGGGCTCGGAGCCCTGGCCGCTACCGGATCGTGAGCACGGCGACGCTTGTGCGCGTGATCGTCCGGTGCCCCTGCCGCAGCCGGCTGAGCACCAGCGTGTAACGCCCTGGGGCCAGCGCGTGCGGAGCCCGCACCAGCAGCCGCACCCGGCCGCGGCCGAGAGCGACCGAGCCGCGGGCCACGGCCCGTCCCGCACGAAGCAGCTGCACGCGGGTGGTGCGAGCGTCGGCGGTCGTGAACCGGACGGTCCCCGTGACGTGCTGGGTGGTGCATCGCCGGCGCGTGACCTTGTGGCGGGTGCGCCGGCCCCGCACGGTTCGCGTGACCGTCACCGTGACGGTCCGGCAGCTGACGATCTCGATCTGGCCGTCCCGGCCGTTGGCACCGGCCGGGCCGGTCTGTCCCTGCGCACCGCTGGGACCGGTCTGTCCGGCCGCCCCGGTCGCTCCCGGCGTGCCGGCGGCTCCGGCCGGACCGGTCGCACCAGTCGCGCCCGGCGGGCCGGCGGGTCCGGCCGGCTCGCCTCCCGGACCGACCACCCACTTGATCATGCTGTTGCCGCTGTCGGCGATCAGGAAACCTCCGTCGGGCGTCACCGCGACGCCGACCGGGGAGTTCAGGTAGCCGGCGGTGGCCGGACCGCCCTCGCCGCCGTCTCCGGCGACGCCGTAACCGGCGACGTCGGTGATGATCCCCGCGGGCGAGACCTGCGCGACCAGCTCCCCCGCCCACTCCACGATCAGGTACCCACCGTCGGGCTGGACGGCCACGTCCACGGGGTCGTTGAGGCCGGCGCTGGTGGCGGAGCCGCCGAGCGGGCCGACCGCGCCTCTGGTCGCGTTGCCGGCGACGGTGGTGATGATGCCCGAGGCCGACACTCGGCGAACCCGGTCATTGCTGCTATCGGCGATCAGGAATCCGCCGTCCGCGGTCGGAGCCACGTTGGCCGGGTTGTCCAGCTCGGCGCCGGTCGCGGGGTTGCCGTCACCGGCAAAGCCCGCGGTGCCGTTGCCGGCGACGGTGGTGATCGTGCCGTCTGCCGACACCTTGCGGATCACCTGGTTGACGTAATCGGCGATCAGGAATCCGCCGTCGGCGGTCGGCGCGACCCCCGTCGGGAGGTTCAGCTCGGCGTTGACGGCCGCATGCCCGTCGCCGGTGTAGCCGGCGGTACCCGTGCCCGCGACGGTCGTGATGATCCCCGCCGCGGATACCTCGCGGATGACGTTGTTCCCGCTGTCGGCGATCAGATATCCCCCGCCGGGGACGGCCACCACGCTGCGCGGGGCGTTGAGCGTCGCGGAGGTGGCCGCGCCGCCGTCTCCCGTATCGCCGGCCGTGCCGGTGCCGGCGACGGTCGTGATCGTGCCGGCCGCCGACACCTTCCGGATCACGTTGCCGAGCCGGTCCGCGATCAGGTAGCCACCATCGGGAGTCGTCGCAACCGCCCACGGCTGGTTCAGCTCGGCGGCAACAGCGGGACCGCCGTCGCCCGTGTAGCCCTGGAGGCCGTTTCCGGCGACCGGCCACATTTGTGCGGCGATGGGGTAGGCGCCGGCGATGGCCGCCCCTCCGGTCAATGCGGCGACGAACACGATCGTGGGCACGGCAATGCGGGCACGCCACGCGTGCCGGGCGCTCCGGCGCCGCAGCGCCCTGTCTTCTCTCAACTCTGCCCCCTGCCGTGCTTGGCGTTGACGCGAACGGGACGCGAGCCTACCTGGCTCGTCAAGACGCGCAAGGGGACGGCTGCTCCACGTCCCGCCGGCCCCGCAAACCCGGGCGCCGCGCATGCGGATCGACGGGGGTGCGAGGAGCCAGGCGGAGAACCCAGCCGACTGCGTTACCCTCTAGGAGCAGCGACACCGCTTGGATGCAGCGCTCCGCATTTCCGCGGCAAGGCCTCCACCGGAGCCACGAGGAGTTTCGCTCATATGCCGAAGCAGACCCAAGCACCTGACCCGGGACGGTTGGGCGCGGCCGCGTCGTTTGATCAACGCCGCCGGGAGATCGCCCAGCGCAACGAACAGGCCTCGCAGAAGGCGCGCAAGCTCCGCGCCGAACGCGAGCGGGCGCAGGTTCTCGCGCGTGGTCGCTGGGAGCTTCTCTAGATCCGAGCACGTTCGTGCTCCCGTCCGCCGGTGTGTACCGCGTCGCGTTCAACGTCACCATCCAGGAGCCAGGGCAGCTGGCCCTCACCCTGGACGGCGTCGAGCTCGCCGACACGGCGACGGGACGTGCGGCCGGTTCGAGCGCGATCAGCGGAGAGGCGCCCGTCCGGACGCTCAGCGCGAATTCGCTTCTCACGGTCCGCAACCCGCCCGGCGAGCCCAACGCCCTCACCGTCGCGCCGGTGGCGGGATGCGTCCAGCCCAACGCCGCCACGCTGATCATCGAGCAGCTCAGCTGACACGGCCCCGGGCACGGCCGACCGTGCAGAATGCCGTGGATGACCGAACCGGCCGATCGGATCTCCGGCGGCTGCCTCTGCGGTGGGGTCCGCTACCAGCTCAGCGTGCCCTTCCGGCGCGCGAACTTCTGCCACTGCTCGCGCTGCCGTAAGCATTCCGGCGCCGCCGCGCTGGCCCAGGGCCGGGCGCCGATCTCGGGCTTTACGCTGCTTCAGGGTGGTGACCTGCTGGTCAACTACGCCGAGCCCGGGCACATGGCCAAGGTGTTCTGCCGGCGCTGCGGCTCGAGCCTGTTCGGCGGCCGCTGGCCCGACGGGCCCGAGGTGTCGATCCGGCTCGGAACTCTCGATACCGATGCCGGGATCGCGCCGAGCTATCACTCCTTCACCGATGGGGTCCCCGCGTGGGACACCCTCGCCGACGACGGGCTGCCCCGGTATCCGCGCCGACCGCCGCGCGACGCGGCCTGACCGGACGCGACGGGTCAGGACGAAGCCGGACGGGCGATCGTGAAGCCCACGCGTGCCCGCGCCCGGCGATGGTTGGCCCCCACCGAGGTGATCCGCAGCTCATAGCCCCGGCCCGCGGCCAGCCTCGGTGTGATCAGCGTCGGGTCTGAGCCCGACCGGCGGCCGTGCCCCCCGCCGTTGCCGGCCAGCCGCCGGCCGTCGCGCCACAGCGTGATGCTCGTCACCGCGCGACCGCCGGCGGCACGGGCGTCGATGGGAACCGTGAACATGTGCACGGCGCCGACGCGGCTCCCCGCCGGCATCGGCGTGCCGTCCGCCAGCGGGGCCCCGATGGCCGGGGCGCTGGGGCCGACGACGAGCCGGTAGACGTTGACGTCGGTGGTGCCGATGCAGGCGCCGGGCTCGTTCATGGTCAGCGTCAGGCGGCCGGTGCGCCCGTTGTAATCGACCCCCTCGGACTCAAAACCCCGGCCCGGACACCGGCTGACCTCGCGCGGGATCAGCAGCCGCCGAGCCACGGCGTGGTTGGTGCCGCGATGCAGCGGCGCGGTGAGACGAACCTGCACGAGCGAGTGGACGGCGTCGTCGGTGGAGCAGATCAGCGTGCGCGCGGAGAAGAAGTCACAGCCCTGGACGTGATACAGCGCGGGGCGCAGCGTGATCGTGCCCGCGAGCGGCAGCGAGCTGCCGGACGGACGGCCCTTCGGGTTGGGCAGCAGCAGCAGCCGCCGCTCGGTATCCCACTCCCCGGAGACGATCCAGCGCTGGTCGGGGCTCACGGTGACGAACGAGTTGTTGAACTCCTCGCCGTGCGCGAGCGGGTGCGGGTAGACGCTCACCCGCCCGCTCGGGGCGGTGATCGTGAACAGCTTGCTCGTCGGGTTGGGGTGATCGTTCTCATACGCGTCGTAGACGGCACCGGACGGGTCGATGTCCTCGTCGCCGACGTGGTTGAAGCCCAGCCGAGCGACCGCCGGGGGCACCTGGGCCAGCCCGCGGTACAGGATCCGGCCGCCGGGGTAGCTCGCCACCCCCTCCCCCGCCACGGTGATCGGCGCCGTGGAGAAGGTCTGCAATCTCCAGGCGGGCGCCGAGCGGCGGGGCCGTGGATGGACGGAGCGCGGGGTCGTGGTCGCCGTGGCCGTGCCGCTGATCATCCCCAGCGCAACCGACAATGCGGCCGTCACCGCGGCGCCCGCCGGCCGGTGCGTTCTTCTCATCGGGGCTCTCCTTCTCGGGGGCACGGCTCGCCCAGCGCGAGCGGGCGGACTATAGGCCGCGGGGGCGGCGGCGCGCGCCAGGTCCCGGGTGCCGCTCGGCGACCGAGGTCACGATGCCGACGCTCGCCGCGGGGTTGGCGGGGACGGCGCCGGGCCGCCCGTACAGATAGCCCTGCGCGTAGGTGACGCCGAGCTCTCGCAGGACGTCGGCGGTGGCCTCGTCCTCGACGCCCTCGGCGATCGTGAGCTGCCCGAAGTCCGTGGCCAGGGCGACGATCGCGCGGACGACGAACCGGTCGCGTTGGCTGTGGACCAGCTCCCGGATGAACTCGATGTCGATCTTCAAAAACTGGACGGGAAGGCGCTTGATGTAGGTGAAGCTGGCAAAGCCGGTCCCGAAGTCGTCCAGCGCGAGCTTGCAGCCGAACTGGAGCAGATGCTCGGCGAACGAGGCGGCGCGGTCCATGTTCTGCATCACCGCGGTCTCGGTGATCTCGAAGATCACCTTGCTGGGGTCGGTGCCGTGCTCGCGCAGCTCGCGACCGACCAGCTCGAGCACCCGCGGATCGCCGGCCGAAGCCGCCGACAGGTTGACGCTCACCGCGAGCCCGTCGGTGGCCATCGCGATCGCGCGGGTGATCACCCACTCATCGATCTCATGGATCAGGCCACACCGCTCGGCCGTGGGGAGAAAGGCCAGCGGCAGGATCAGTCCGCCCTGGCCATCGCGCATGCGCAGCAGCAGCTCGTGCTGGATGATCCGCCCGGTGGCCAGCTCGACGATCGGCTGCCCGTGCAGGACCAGGCGGTCGTCGTTGAGGGCATGACGGATGCGCTCGATCCACATCGCCCGATCGGACTGCAGCACGGTCGGTGTCTGCGCGGCGTCGAACAGCTCGGTGCGCGAGCCGCCGAGCGACTTGGCGTGATACATGGCCGTGTCGGCCTGGCGCAGCAGGCGGTCGGGATCGGGATCGGCGCCCAGCTCGCTCGCGGCCGAGATCGAGATGCCGATGCTGGCGCTGACGCTCACCGAGCCGTGGCTGAGCTGGATCGGCACGGCCAGCGCCGCGGCGATCCGGCGCGCCACGATCAGCCCGCCCTCGGCGCTGTGGAGCATCGGGACCAGCACCACGAACTCATCGCCGCCCAGGCGCGAGACGCTGTCCATCGGCCGCACGGCGCTGAGCAGGCGCTCGCCGATGTGACGCAGCACAGCGTCCCCGGCCGCGTGGCCGCCCGTGTCATTGATCTCCTTGAAGCGGTCGAGGTCAACGAAGATCAGGCCCGTCGAGCGGCCGAGCCGACGGGCCAGGGCCAGCGCCTGGGAAAGCCGGTCGATGATCAGGCTGCGGTTGGGCAGACCGGTCAGCGGGTCGTGAGTGGCCTGCTGGGTCAGTGCCGCCTGCGCCAGCTCGAGCTCCTGCATCCGGTCGGCCTGGGCCAGGCCGAGACGGGCGATCTCGTGCTTCTGGGCGTTCTGCTCGGTGAGATCGGCAACGGTCAGGCAGAGCAGTTCCTGGCCGTCGATCTCCAGAGTCGCCGCGTTGACGCGCACCGGGAGCCGCCGTCCGCCGCTGATGACCAGCTCGGCCTCATGCGGTCCTCCCTGCTGGTCAGGACCGGCCCTGCGCAGGGCCGAGCTCACCGTCTCAGAGATGTAGTCCGAGATCGACGAGCCAATCACCTGGGCCAGCGGGCAGGCCAGCTGCTCGGCCAACCGGTGGTTGGCGTAGAGGATGATGCCCGCGGTGGAAACTGTCGCGGCGCCGTCGCGCATGTTCTCCACGAACATCCGGTACGGCCGGTCGGCGCTGGACAGCGTGAACACCTGCGCGACGGGCGTGGAATTCTGGACCACCAGTGCGTCCACCTCCCCGTGCCGGATGGCGCGCAGCGTCTCCTCGGCCTGGATCAGCCGCAGCTGCAGCTCGGCCAGGTCGTCGGGCGGCGCGGCCGCGGGCGGGGTGGGCGGATCGGGCCCGGTCCTGGCCGGACGCGAGCCGGCTGAAGGGTCGACGCGCACAGCTGGGCCGGCTATCCGACGCCTTGGGCCAGGTCGGCGGGCCGGACGGGGCGCACGTCAAGCGCGACGAGCACGCGGGGATGATCGGACATGTCCCCGACGAGCATCCGCACCGGCAGCGGGTGATCCTTGACCAGGGTCGGGGTGGCCAGCACCTGGTGCTCACCGGCCAGCAGCGGCTGCTGGTTGAGGTCGACGATCTCGAGGTGGTAGCGACCGTCGAGGTGTGCGTCGCACATCGCGCGCACGTCGCTGATGGCCTGCGAGGAGAAGCCGGACGCACCGCTGACGAACAGGGTCAGGCGGTAGGTCCCATCCTCGAGCTCGGCCAGCGCGGTCTCGAACTGCGCCCGGGTGAGGCGCTGTTCCTCTGAGCTCACCGCTTCGCCGGCTTGAGCTGAAGGCCAACGAGCACCCGATCGGTGTCCGACAGATCGCCGATGATCTTGCGCATCGGAGACGGGAGACGGCGCACGAGCGTGGGGATGGCGACGATCTCATCGCCGGCGGCCAGCTGTGGATGCTTGACGAGATCGACGATCTCGATCTCGTACCGCGAATCGAGCTGCTCGCTGCACAACGCAACCAGGTTCGCGTAGGCCCTGAGCGACTTCGGTGACTGGCCGGCGACGTACAGGCGCAGCTGCCACTGCCCCGCGTCGCTGTCTTCAGCGGTCGCTTCGGGCGCGGTCATCGCGAGTCCTCGGTGGCGATCAGCCGCTCGGCGTCGAGGCCGGAGGCGGGCGCCTCGGGGCCGGAGGCAGGCGCCTCGAGGCCCGCGGCGGGCGCATCGGGGCCGGCGGGGGCATCGGGGCCGGAAGGCGCGTCGCTGCTGCGCAGGCGTCCCTGCTCCAGGCGCTGCTCGGCACCCTCCTCGCGTCCGGTGGCGCCCCGGCTGAGCAGCCGGTTGACCGTGTCGGACTCATCTTCGAACTGCCGCCACAGCACGGCCACCTGGGCCTCGACCGAGGCGCGCTCGCGATCGAGGTTGGCCCGGCGCTGCTGGAGATCCTCCTGGCGGACGATCGCCTCCGATAGCTCCTTGGCCTCCTGCGCCGAGCGCGCCGATCCGGTCAGCACGCCCTGCGGGCCGACGTACACGTCGGCCAGCTCGATCCCTCGGTCGGTGAGCAGGAACTCGCGGACCTGGTTGGAGTGCGCCATGCCGCGTGACTTCATGACCGACAGGACGCGGTTGTGCTCCCCGTTGCCCTCCAGGGTGCGCAGCAGCAGCCCGGTGTCGATCAGCGAGGCGACGATCTGTTCGCTGGCCTGCCGCTGCCCGTTGCCCGAGAGACTGGTGAACAGGGCGGTCACCCCGCGGGCCTTGAGGAAGTCGACCTGCCGGGTCAGCATCGCCGTCACCGAGGACTCGGGTCCGCTGCCGACGAGATCGGAGATCGGGTAGATCACGATGACCGAGGGATCGAAGTCCTCAACGAGGTTCTGGGTGGCCAGCAGGTGACCCTCGAGCCCGAGCAGGCTCGGGCGCACGCAGCGGAACTGGAGCAGCCCCTGACGGACCCATTGATCCAGATCCAGCCCGACCGAGGACATGTTGCGGACGATCTGGTCCTGGGACTCCTCGAAGGCGAAGTAGATCGCCCGCTCGCCGCGGGCGCAGGCGGCGTCGCAGAACTGAGCGGCCAGCGTCGATTTTCCCGTGCCCGCGGTGCCGGTGACCAGCACCGAGCTGCCCCGGAACGGTCCGGCGCCGCCGAGCATCGCGTCGAGCCGATCGACGCCGATGGACACGCGTTCGCTGGAGACGGCGTGATGGAGCCCGAGCGAGGTGATCGGCTGGACCGAGATGCCGTGGTCGCCAATCAGGAACGGGTACTCGTTGGTCCCGTGCAGGGACCCGCGGTACTTCAGGATGCGCAGGCGGCGCGTCGAGGTCTGCTCGTTGACGAGATGGTCGAGCACGATCACGCAGTCCGAGACGTACTCCTCGATGCCGTGGCGAGTCAGGTGCCCCTCCCCCCGCTCTCCGGTGATCACGACGGTCACCCCGCGGGCCTTGAGCCACAAGAACAGGCGCTGCAACTCGGTGCGCAGCGTCGCCGCGTCCCGGAAGGCGCCAAACAGCGTCTCGATCGTGTCGATCACGACCCGGGTGGCGCCGATCGAGTCGATCGCCGCCCCGAGCCGGATGAACAGCCCCTCCAGGTCCCAGTCGCCGGCCTCGACCAGTTCCGAGACGACGACGTTGACGTGATCGAGCACGAGCTTGCCGTCGTCCTCCAGCGCGTCGAGATCGAACCCCAGCGAGGTCACGTTGGCCACGAGGTCGTCGCGTGTCTCCTCGAAGGCCATGAACACGCCGGGCTCCCCGAACTCGGTGATCCCGCGGACCAGGAACTCCATGGCCAGCAGCGTCTTGCCGGACCCGGCCGGGCCGCACACGAGCGTCGGCCGTCCGCGCGGCAGGCCGCCCCCGGTCACCTCGTCCAGGCCCCGGATGCCGGTGGCCGCCTTGGGCAGCGTGGACAGCGTTCGCGGCGCCTTCGCGCTCACCTGGGTCGTGCTCGGCGCCACTGTGCGTCCTCCTTGAAATGAGAGACAAGCCGCGACGCGAGCGGTCTGCTGGGCAGAGAACGCGGGTCAGTCACGCTATTCGGTTGTGATGCAGGTCCCGGGACGGCTGGCGTCGCTGGGGCCCTGCCCTCAGTCCTGGTCGTTGGGCGCGCGAGCGCGGGACGGCGAAGCTCGAGTTACCAGTCACTATCGGCCGCGGCGCGCGACGACTTGAGGGACGCCGGCGGTCAGGGTTGGTCACCCCCCGAGCCGGGTACGCCAACCCGATGCGGTTGCTCGATCCACTCCTGGCCGACCTCACCCCGCGTCACGTCGAGGTGTTCTGGCGCTACCAGGTGGTTCGCACCGGGGTCGACTTCGGCGCGGCGCTGTGCTTCGTCCTGGGCAGTGTCTTCTTCTTCTACCCGTCGATGAGCACCCCCGCGGACTGGCTGTTTCTCACGGGCTCAATTCTCTTCGCCGTCAAACCGACCATCGACATGGTGCGGTCGGTCCATCTGCGCCGGCTCCCGGCCCCTGCGGCCGACCGGTCTCGGTAGCGGGATACCGCTATACACGCAGGTGAGCGTCGTAGGTGGGCGCGGACTGATGGGCCTGAACGTGCTTCGCAGGGGACGCCCCTTCCAGGGCCGACGCCGAGCGCCGACGGGCTGGACCTGTATCCCCTGACCGAAACCGAGGAACCCTCATGCACACGACTCTGCGCAGGGCGGCCGTCTCGCTCGCCGCCGTCATCATGCTGGCCGGCTGTGGCAGCAGTAGCAGCAGCAGCACGCAGACCGCCGTGGCGGCGTCCAAGGCCACCTTCTGCCGTGACAACGCCACGATCGACAAGGCGACGGCCTCCGCGACCACGGCGCCCGATCTGCTCAAGGGGCTCAAGGCGACGCAGTCGGCGATCACCGAGTTCGGCCATGCGGCGCCGGCGGCGATCAGCGCGCAGGCCAAGCTGCTGGTCGACGGCGCCAACGCGGCGATCAAGGCCAATGACGCGAGCGGATTTGCGACCGCGAAGTTCGTCGCCGCCGGCAAGGCGGTCAACAGCTACTGCGGCCAGCAGGCGGACGGGAGCCCGGTCAGCGGCTGACCGCGGCCCGAGCCGTACCCCCCGGCGCGCCGCGGACCTCAGCGTCCGCGGGCGCGCCGCGCGGGCGGCGGCGTGATGATGCCGGCGCGGAGCTTGTGCAAGCCCAGGCGCATGCGGCTCTTGACCGTCCCGGACGGCAGGCGGAGCTGGGTGGCGATCTCGGCGTGCGTGAGCTGGCCGTAGTAGGCCAGCGTGATCACCTCCTGTTGCTCGTCCGGAAGCATGGCCAGCACGGCCCGCAGGCGACGGGCCGAATCGCGCTCGCTGACCGTCGCACTGATGTCCTCAGGGGTGCGGTGTCCACCGAGCCGATCGGCGCTGGCCCACAGAGCGGCATGGCGCCCGTTGCTGCGCGCGAGGTCAAGCGCGCGGTGGCGCACCGCGGTCAGCAGCCAGCCCGCGACCGTCCCCCTGTGCCGGTCGTAGCTGGCCCGGTTTCTCCAGACCGATACGAAGGCGTCCTGCACGGCGTCCTCGGCGCGGCCCTCATCGCGACAGACCGCGTGAGCGATGCGATAGGCGCGACGGTGAAAGCGGTCATAGAGCCGCCCGAACGCGTCAACGTCCCCGGCGGCGACCGCATCCATCAGCTCCTGGTCTGAGAGGCTTGCCCCCAGCCTCGCGTGGGACATCATGACTCCTGAGTTGGCTGAACCTCAGAAGTCGGCAGCGCGCTGCTCGCCCGGTTGACGGCGAACGTCGTGTGACGCCCTCTCTGCCTGCATTTTACCCGATTCGGCGCGTTCGACGCAGCGCCTGAGCCGGTCGCGCAGGCCTCGGTATCCATCCTGACACCGCCGTCCACCGGGCTCAAGTTCCCCGGCCGGGGAGACGATGGTCCGGGCATGCACATCACAGGATCTGTCGACGCATGCGCAGGCCACGCCTGCGACTGCCGTACCGCCGCCCCCAGCGAGGTGGCCGACGGAGTCGTGCTGATCGCCGAACGCCGTCACGTGAGAACCAAGGTCGGGGTGCTGCTCGAGCAGACCGACGGGCTGCGGCTCGAGGGCCCGGGCTGGTCTGACCGCCTGCAGGCGCTCGTGGACGAGCTCTCGTTCTCCGAGCGGGCGGCTCTGCTCGCCGCCCCCCTGCACGGCGAGGCCGAGGGCGTCGCGCTGCCGGTCATGGATGTGCTCACCCGCGCCCGGACCAGCTGGCTGCCGGAGCTGCTCAACGGCACGGCCATCTATCCCCACCTGCAACCGATCGTCGCCCTCTCCGACGGCCGGATCTACGGCTTTGAGTCCCTGCTGCGCGGCCAGGTGGGCGATCGTGAGCTCAGCGGCGGAGAGATCGTCGCCGCCGCCCAGGCCCACGGGGCGATCTTCACGCTCGATCTCGTCGGCCGGACCGTCGCCCTGGAGAAGGGGATGCCCAAGCTCATCGGCGATGAGGTGCTGTTCGTCAACTTCACCCCCACGGCCATCTACGACCCGGCGGTCTGCCTGCGCACGACCTGGGCCATCGCCCGGCGCCACGGGCTGCCGATGGAGCGCATCTGCTTCGAGGTGGTCGAGACCGAGCAGTATCCCGACGTCGACTTCCTGCGCCGCATCCTGGACGAGTACCGCGGTCAGGGCGCGATGGTGGCGCTGGACGATCTCGGGGCCGGCCATTCCAGTCTCACCTATCTCGAGACCCTGCACCCCGACATCGTCAAGCTCGACCGTGCGCTGGTCACCGGCATCGACGACGATCCGTCCCGCCAGCGGCTGGTGGGGGCGCTGATCGACTACGCCCATGAGCTCGACGTGCGCGTCGTCGCCGAGGGCATCGAGACCGAAGGGGAACTCGCCGTCGTCCGCGATCTCGGCGCCGACCTCGGTCAGGGGTGGTATCTGGGACGGCCGGCGGCCGAACCGGTACGGGGGCCGCGCAGCCTGGTCATGGACGCTCCGGGCGGCCCCATCCGCGGCACCACCCTGGAGGTCAGGGACCGGGCCCTGGCCTCGGCGACGAGCGGGGTCGTCATCTCCGACGCCCTGGCGCCGGGTATGCCGATCATCTACGCCAACCCAGCCTTCGAGCGGCTCACCGGTTACGCGATCGCCGACATCACCGGCCGCAGCTGCACGTTCGTGCAGGGACCGGACACCGATCCGGTGGCGCGAGCCGAGATGGGTGCGGCCCTGCGCGAGGGCCGCGAATCACGGGTCACGGTGCTCAACTACCGCCGGGACGGCAACAGCTACTGGTGCGAGGTCCATCTCGCACCGGTCCGGGACCGCCACGGCCGCGTCGTCCAGTACGTGGGGGTGCAGAACGACGTCAGCGAGCGGGTCCAGGCTGAGCGCGAGCTGCGTGAGCAACGCGATCGCGCACACCAGCTGGCCACCCACGACGCCCTGACCGGACTTCCCAACCGCTCGGCGTTCCGTGCCCGGGCCGAGCATCTCCTGGACCACCTGGGCGAGACGCAGGCGGCCGCCCTGCTGTTCATCGACGTCGACCGCTTCAAGCCGGTCAACGACCTGCACGGTCACGATGTCGGCGACGAGGTGCTGTGCGCGGTCGCCGGCGCGCTGCGGCGTGCCCTGGGCCCTGACGCCCTGCTCGGCCGCCACGCGGGCGATGAGTTCATCGCCCTGCTCACCGCGCCGGACGCAACGGGCGTGCAGGCGCAGGTGACCGCGACGCTCGAGCGGGCCACCGGTCCCATGCTCGTGCATCCCGTCGCCGGGACGATCACGGCGAGCATCGGCTGGACACTCAGGACCCCGGGGCACCCGCGGTCCCTCGCCGAGCTGATCGCCGAGGCCGACACGGCGATGTACGCGCGTAAGCGCACCGCGCAGCAGGGCGCCGCGGCCTGAGCCGCTCCGGCCACCCCGCCGTACGTCCGGCCCATCTCAGGAGCGCAGGCGGCCGGCCCGGTAGCGGGCCAGCGTGTCGGCGCGCATCGGCTCGGCCAGGTGGTAACCCTGGCAGCGGTCTGCCCCGAGCTCACCCAGCCACCGGCGCTGCTCGGCGGTCTCCACTCCGGCCGCGACGACGGTCAGCCCGAGCCGGTGCGCGAGGTCGATGATCCCGGCCACGACCTGGCGGCTCACCGGGGCGGCGGTGAGCCGCGAGATGAACCCGTGACCGATCTTGAGGTCATCGAGCGCAAGCGCGTCGAGCTGGCCCAGGACCGAGTAGGCGCCCCCGAAATCGTCCAGGGCGAGCCTCACGCCCAGGGCTCGGAGCTGGTTGAGGACAACGAGCGCCCGCTCCGGGTCGCGGACGAGCGCGCGCTCGGTCAGCTCGAGCGTGAGCAGCCGCGGCGCCACCGAGCTGGCCTGGAGCGCCGCCGCGACCGAACCGGCGAAGCCGGGAGCCAGCAGCTCGTGCGCGGCGATGTTGACGGCCACGCCGAGCTCAGCGGCGGCCGGCTCGCTCCAGCGCGCCCGCTCGGTGAGAACCTGCTCGAGAACCCACCTGCCGAGCTCCACGATCTGGCCCGACTGCTCGGCCACGGGGACGAAGTGCGACGCAGCGATCGGTCCCTGGGCCGGGTGCGTCCAGCGCAGCAGCGCCTCGGCGCCCGTCAGCCGCCCGTCCGCAGCGGTGACGATCGGCTGGTAGACGAGGTGCAGCTCACCGCGCTGAGCGGCGCCGATCAATCCTCGGGCCAACCCGCCCGGGCGGCCGGCCAGCGGCGGGCCGGGCTCACCGGTCTCCATCGGCTCCCCGCTTCCGCGACGCTTGTCCTCGTACATGGCCAGATCGGCCTGGTTGAGGAGCTGATCGGCCGCCTGAGCGCCATCATCGCTGAGCGCGATCCCGATGCTCGCCGTGACCTCGACGTCGACTCCGCCGAGCACGAACGGGCGCGACATCTCGGCCGTGATCCGCAGCGCGATCGGCTCGGCCTGGAGAGCGTCGTCGAGATCCTCGCAGAGGCTCACGAACTCGTCTCCGGCCAGTCGACCCAGGCTGTCGCCCGGGCGCAGCAGGCCGGCCAGCCGCTGGGCGACGGCCTGCAGCAGCTCGTCGCCGGTCCGGTGCCCGTAGCGATCGTTGACGGCCTTGAACTGGTCGAGGTCCAGGAAGAAGACCGCCGAGACCTTGCCCGACCGCCGGCTGGACCGGAACGCGTGCTCGAGCATCTCGAGCATGAGCAGCCGGTTGGGCAGTCCGGTGAGCGGGTCATGCAGGGCGGCTTCGCGCGACCAGTCCGAGAACTCCAGCAGCTCGGCCCGACGCTGCGCGTTGATCAGATACGCGGCGGCGACGTCGGCCAGCGTCTGCGCGGCGCGTGTCGCCGACGGGGAGAGCCGCCCCGGGGTGTCGCGGTAGAGGTCAAGGGCGCCGAGGCGCAGGGTGCCGTGGTTGAGCGGGAACGTGAACACGGCGGCGAGCCCGGCCTCGACCGCCGCAGCGCCGAAGGTCGGGAAGCGTGGCTCGCCGTACAGATCCGGAACCGAGATCGCCGCGCCGCTCTGCGCCGCGGCCAGGCAGGGTCCCTCCCCAAGCGCTGACTGCAACTGCTCAAAGCGCAGCGCGGACTCATCGGAGGCGGCCACGTACCGGGGGCCGGCGCCGGGCGAGATCAGCGTCACCCCGGCGGCGGTCACCGGCATGATGTCGACGATCCGCCGGACGAGATGGTCGAGGATCTCCTGGATCGGGAAATCGGTGACCATCGTGCGCGCGAACTCGCTCATCACCTCCGAGAGCTGCTCGGGCTTGACGCGTGGTGCCGGGGCCCTGCGGATGCGGCTCGAGCCGAGGAACGTGCGCCGGTATGGAGGCACCCTCGGCAGGGCACGGGACATGGATGATCTCCTGGGGTGAGCTGAACCTCAGGAAGTCATCGGATGCTGCCGGCAGCGTGACCGACCCCAGACGATGCCCTCTCCGTCCTGCAGACTAACGGCTGGTGCGGCCGACGATCAACCGGTGGCCGGATGATCGACGCCGCGTACCGCGTCACGTCCGGGGAGCGGCCGCCGGGAGCTCGTGGGCTTCGAGGAGGTCCGTCGGGGCGAGGATGAACACCTCGCACATCATGTCCGGCTCCTGTTGGTTGCCGCTCATGAAGCCGATCACCGGCCGCCCCGTCGCCTGTTCGACCACCGCCTCAAAGCGCCGGCGCATGACCTCCTGGAACTCCATCCGCTGGTTGATGACGGCCGCGCCACGACCGCCGCTGAGCAGCGTCTGTTCCACGCGCGAGAAACCGCCGCGCAGGACGCAGACGACCAGGTCATCCTCGAAGTAGGACTTCGCCCGGGTCGGCCCGCGCCCGTAGAACTCCTTCAGCAGGGCCACGAGCCCGTCGGAGATGGCGGTCAGGATCGCCCCGTGATCCTGAGTCCGTGGTCGGCCGTCGGGAGGACTCATCGTGGGAGCAAAGGCTAACGAAGCCTCCGCGATCCGGAAAGCGGTGTCACCCGGACCGCTAGTGTGGGGCCGGCACGTCTGGCTCACGCCCTTCTGCCTCGCGCGCATCCCTATCCGGAGGACGAGAGAGAAGGCCGCATGCCGGCCGCAGACGATCCACTCACCGGCGACGCGCTGCGTGATGCCGTGACCGAGGCCATGGTCGCGCTGCACCAGCGCCACTATCACCGCAAGCCGGTCACCGCCAAGACGCTCCTGCTCGGGGACGACCTGCTCGCCTGTGTCCTGGCCGGGGTCTACACCGACGTCGAGAAGACGATGATCGAGATCCAGCGACGGACGCTGGTGCAGGAGAGCCGCAACGCCTTTCAGAACGCGATGCAGGACCGCTTCATCAGCATCGTCGAGCGGCTGTCGGGCCGGCACGTGCTCGCCTTCTTCTCCGCGCACCACGTGGGCCCGGACGTGGAGATCGAGGTGTTCATGCTCGCCCCCGGCGTCGAGCGCCCCGATGCCGAGCCGGCCGTCACCGGATGATCGTGACCGGGACCCCGGGGCCGATCCGGTCGGCCAGCCACGTGATGTCCGGGGTGGCCAGGCGCATGCAGCCGTGCGACTCGGCCTGCCCGAGATCTCCGCCCAGCAGGTCGCGGCCGTGGATGCCGATCTGCCCGGGCCCCCCGTCGAATTCCTGCAGGACGTTGGAGCGGGCGCTCAGCGCGAGCACGTAGGGACCGCCGGGCGCCGTTCCCGGCATGACCTCGGTCTCCTCCACGAAGAAGTGCCCGGTGGGGGTGGGCGTCGACGGCTTGCCGACCACGGCGGTGAAGGTCTTGAGCAGATGGCCGATGAAGTAGACCCGGATCTGCCGGCGGCTCAGGTTGACGCTGATCTGCCAGCCGGTCTCACTGGCTCGTGTTCCCCCCTGCTGGATCCAGCCCGTGGAGCTGTTGGGCCGGCCCGGCAGCATCACCCGCAACCAGCGGTGGCGAGCGGTCACGGCGTGGCCCAGCACCGGCAGGGTCGTCGTCTCCCCCGTCAGCGGGGTGCGCGCGGGCAGCCGCCGCGGTGACGGGTGTGCGCCCGGCCTGGCGTACACGCGGTGCCCGAACAGCAGCCGCACCAGCGGCTGATCGGGCCTGACCATCGGCCGGGCGCCGGCCAGGGCCGGCGCGCTCATGCCGATGCCCGCGCAGGCGATGGCCGTCACGGCCAGCGCCCACGTCGTGCCGACGGACCGGTGCCGGGCACCGGTCCGACGGCCCGCGGCCCGAGGCGGCCGTTGCGCTGCCGGCGCCCGGTCTGCGTTCATCCGGTGAAGCCGCCGGAGCTGATCGGCACGCGGGCGGGGGAATGCAACTGGCGCGCCCGGGCCACCGCGAGGCGGTGACGGGCCAGGCGGCGTTGGCGGGCCCGTCGCTGGGCGCGCAGGCGATGGATCCGCTTGGCCTTGCGCACGGCGGCCTGATGGCGAGCCCGGCGCTGTGCCGCCAGCTTGTTCTTGTTGGCGGTGTTGGTCGAGCCGACGGGCGTGGGGGTGGTCCCCAGCGGCGTCGGCGTGCCGCTCGTCGTGGGCGTGCCTCCGGCGCTCGGAGTGCCACCGCTGGTCGGCGTGCCGCCGGTGGTCGTGCCGCCCGACCCGGCCGCCGGCGTGGCGCAGGCCGAGGTCGTGATCGTGTTGTTGTCGAGCGTCAGCGAGCCGGTGGAGGCGAGCAGGCGTCCGTTCAGCGTGGCGGAGGTCCCGGCGGTGATGCTCGTCTGGGCCAGCACGGTGCCGGCGAAGGTGGAGCCTGAGCCGAGCGTCGCCGAGGCGCCGATCTCCCAGAAGACGTTGCAGGGCTGGGCGCCGTTGGTGAGCAGCACGCTGGTGGCCGAGCCGGTGGTCAGCGAGCTGCCAACCTGGAAGATGAACACGGCGTTGGGGTCGCCCTGGGCGTTGAGGGTCACCGAGCCGGCGGAGAAGAGCAGCGACGAGGAGGCCGAGTACACGCCCGGGGTGAACGCCCGGCCGCTGAGGTCCGCGCTGGTCAGCGGGGTCGCCGGCCGGCCCGCGGCGTCGTTGATCGCGGTGACGAGGTCGCTCTTGGCCTGGATGGCCACGGCGTCGTCGATGTGCATCGTGCCGAGCGTCGTCGGCGCGCCGGTGACCGAGGTGCCCGGGTCGAGCCCGAGATCCCTGGCCATCGTCGTCAGACCGGTGTTGGTGATCGTCTGTCCGGCCAGGACCGAGAAGTTCGCATCCGTGCCCAGGGTGACGGGCGCTGCGGCGGCCTGGGCGGCGCCGGCGAAGGCCAGGCTCGCGACGAGGATCGAGGCCAGTCCGGCGCCCGCGCGGGCGCAGGCCGGGCTGCGTCGGGCCCGGTCAGCGGGGGCCTGGAGCCGCTGGTCGCGGCGTCCGGAGGTGCTCATTGGGGTCTCCCTGCATTGAGGCCTGAAGACACCCGATGGGATCGGTGGAGTGGGATGGGGAATGGTCCCCGTCTCCGATTGGCCATGTCCTGTATCGGCCACCAGCGCCACGACATGAGTGCGCGACCCCGATCTGGCCGTTCATCGTGCGTCACCGCCCGGCGGAACGGGTGGCCGCGACGCGGAGAGCTCAAGGCGAGAGCTCACCCCCAGCTTGCGGTAGATGCTGCGCGCATGGGTGCGGACCGTCTCCACCCCCACCTGCAACCGGGCGGCGATCTCGGCGTTGGAGCTGCCGTCCTTGAGCAGCACGACGAGCTCGGCTTCTCGCGGCGTGAGCAGCTGCGAGCCCGGCGGAGGAGGCGGCGAGGTCTCCAGCGGTCGCCGGGGAAGCAGCTGGAGCCCGCGGGAGGCGAGGTGGATCGCGCTCATCACGTCACGGGCCTGCGTGTCGCGGCCCAGGCAGGCGCTGGCGCCGAAGGCGAGGATCTGAGCGGCCTCGGCGGCGGTCGGATGCCCGGTGAACAGGATCAGGCTGGTCTGCGGATGGCTGCGCACGAGCGCGCGCACCTGGGCGAGGTTGCGCAGCCGGTCGGCGTCGAGGATCGCCACCTGCGGGCGGTGGACGCGCATGATGACGTCCAGGCGGTCATGAGCCACGTCGTCGGCGACGACGACCACGCTCCGATCGCCGTCGACGACCGAACGCAGGCCGCGGGCCAGGAGATCCTCAAAGTGCGCGAGCAGCACGGTGATCGGAGTCGGAGAGGGCATCGAGACGTTCCGCCGGGCGGACACCCGTCCATCGGCATCCGCGCGCCAAAGGGTGAGCCCGGGCTCACCCGTCCCGTCCCCCGCCGGCCGCTGAAGATCACCCGCGGCGGCGGACGAAGCCCGCGGAGCGGTGATCCACGCTGCAGGCATGCCCCGGATCGTGCTCATCGCCCTCGTCTGCGCCACCGCCGTGATCGCCCCGGCTGCCGCCTCCGCCGCCGGCCACGCCCCGGCGCGCTCGCGGGCTCACCCCCGCCACCTCAGCGCGCGGGCTCACCCCCGCCACGGCGCGGCTGTCCGGGCGCCGGTCGGCAGCCGTGACCCGGTGAGCGCCGCCGCCACGATCGCGTTGCGCTTCTGGCACGCGACCCCGTGTGGCGGGCACGTCGTCGTCCGTGCCGCGCAGCCGCTGGCGGCCGGCCTGGGACCGGGCACCGACGGCTGGGCGAGCTTTGACTCCTCGCTCGGCCCCGACGATCTCGCCGCCCCCGCATCCAGCTACACCAACTGCACGATCACGCTCGCGCGCTGGCAGTGGGCGACCCCGACGGTCATGGAGGGCGACTGGGGGATGTTCTGCCTGACCGTGGTGCACGAGATGGGCCACCTGCTCGGACATGCCCACACCGACCGCCGCGGCAGCGTCATGAACCCGGTGTTCAGCAGCGACGCCGATGTTCCGGCCGCCTGCAACGCGGCCTGGCTGCCGGGCTGGCGCGACGCGGGCGTCGCGTAGGGGCCGCTTTCAGACGAGCGCGCCGGCCGTGCGCTCAAGCTCGCGGCGGTGACTGCCGATGTACTCTGACCGGCTCTGAGGAGTACAACTGTCGGCAGGGCGAGCCGGTCTCGCTGTCACCGCCGAGGGATCGTCGACCGGAACGATCCGGACCGCCGAGGTCCGCATGGTTGTGCTGCGCAGGACCCAGGGGCCTGCAGTCACCTCGCCCGAGCGGCCGGCCCCCGCGTCGCCGCAACGCAGCACAGAGCAGAGCGAAGTCAGGGCCGGACCCCCCCACCCGTTGATCTCCGACCCGCTGCTGCGGATGGCCTGCGAGCAGGCCCCCGGCGGTATGAGCGTGACCTCCCTGGACGGAGAGTGCCTGTGGAGCAACGAGGCCTTCTGCGCCCTCGTCGGCCACCCGGCCGCCGACCTGCTGGGGATGTCCAGCCGGCAGCTGGTCCATCCCGACGACGTTCGAGCCCACGACGAGTTCAGGCAGATCGCCTGCGCCGGCCGGCGGGACCGCGCCGAGGGCGAGAAGCGCTACGTGCGCAGTGACGGCTGCACCGTGTGGACGTGGACGGGCACGCAGATCATCCGCGGTGCGGACGGCGCCCCGGTCGGCTTCGTGGCCCACGTCCATGACGTCACCGGCACGCGCCGGGCGCGGGAGCTCCTGCTCGACTCCGAGCGGACCCTGCGGGCGGTGATCGACAACACACCCGCGCTGATCTCCGTCAAGGGCCGGGATCACCGCTACCGGCTGGTCAACCGCGACTTCGAGCTCGCCCACGGGCGCAGCGCCGGCTGGATCGTCGGCCGCAGCGACGCCGATCTCATTCCTGCCTCCCGGCTGCGCGCGGTGCGCGCCAAGGACCTGGCCGTGCTCGACAGTGGAGTCGGCTCCCAGGAGGAGGAGACGACGATCGACGCGACGGGGGTGAGCCGGGTCCAGCTCAACAGCCGCTTCCCGCTCCCCGGCGCCGACGGCGCCGTCGAGGCCGTGTGCCTCGCCTCGACCGACATCACCGAGCGTCTTGCCCAAGCGCGCCTGGACCGCGAGCGTCTGAAGTGTTCAGCGCTGATCTACTCGGCCCTGGCCGAGGACCGCTACGTGCTCTACGGCCAGCCGATCGCCGCCCTGCACGGCCCGGGGCCGGATCGCGTCGAGCTGCTGGTCAGGATGCAGGACGCGCCCGGCAGCGCCACGCTGCGCTCTCCCGCCGCCTTCCTGCCCGCCGCGGAGCGCTTCGGCCTGATCCGCCTGATCGATGAATGGGTGATCGACCAGGCCATCGCCCTCGCCGCCACGCACCGTGTCACGGCCAACGTCTCGGCCCTGACCGTCTGCTCCGCTTCCGCCGTGGACCGGATCGAGGCGGCCCTCATCGCCGGCCCGGTACCCGCCGGTCAGCTCGTGTTCGAGATCACCGAGACGGCGGTGGCCGACGACCTCGACGCAGCCCGCCGCTTCGCCACCCGGATGCGCGCGCTCGGCTGCGCGATCGCCCTGGACGACTTCGGCGTCGGCCACGGATCCTTCACCTACCTGCGCCACCTGCCCCTCGACTACCTGAAGATCGACATCCAGTTCGTGCGCGAGCTGCTGAAGGACACCGAGAACCTCCAGGTGGTGATGGCGATCATCGGCGTCGCGCGCCAGTTCGGGCTGGAGACGATCGCCGAGGGGGTCGAGGATCAGGCCACCCTCGACGAGCTCAGCCGCTGCGGCGTGGATTACGTCCAGGGCCTGCACATCGGCGCGCCGGTGCCGCTGAGCGTCTGCTTTGCCGATGACCGACCACGACCAGGAGCCGAGAATGTCTGACCAGTTCGACCAGCCGGTCCGCGACGAGGAGCTGGCGCGCGAGCAGAGCATCGCCGAGCTCGAGCAGGCCATCGGTGACCGTGAGCAGCTCGGCGGGGATCGTGAACAGGTCCGGATCGACCGCGAGCAGGTCCGACAGGATCACGAGCGCCAGGACCTCACCCATCGAGACCTGCGGATGACGCCCATCCTCGATGACCGCCAGGCCCGCATCGATCGTGAGCAGACCACCCGCGACGTCAGCCAGGAGTCGCTCGATCTCGCCCAGGAAGGACGCGACACGCAGCAGCGGGCGCTGGACGAGACCCGCGCGATCCACAATCTTCCCCCCGAGCAGCAGCCCCGCGTGGCCAGCCCGGACGCGGTTCGCCGTGGCGCTCTGGAGAGGGCGTCCGCGGCCCGGGAGCGCGCCGAGACCGCCCTGATCCGGGCTTAGGCCGCGATGGCCCGCGCCCAGGCGGCCGAGATCCGAGCTCGCCACGTCGACCCGCCCGGTCGCAGCTAACCCCCATCCCACCCAAGGAGCCCATCGCATGTCCACCGAGACCCCGCAGCCCCCCCACAGCCCGCCCGACCCGCCGCTGACCGGCGCACAGAAATCCGCCGCCACGGCCCTGCGCAACCGGCAGGCCGTGCGCGCCGAGAAGCTCGCCGACATTCAGAGCCAGATCGAGGAAGGCACGCTCGTCGTGCGTCATCTGAGCTGAAACGCACCCTGACGCTTCCCCTACCGCTACGGGTACGAGACACACGATGTCACGCGTTGCCGCTGCGCTCGTCCTGTTCGCTGTTCTCGTGCCCGCCGGCTCGGCCGGGGCGCGGGCACCGGCACCCTCATCTCGCTCGGTCACGCTGGAATGGGTGGGCGACATCGCCCTCAGCGCGCAGCGCGGCCTCCCTCCCGGGGGCGTGACCGGTGCGCTGCGACCCGTGCGACGGACCCTGCGTGACGCCGATCTCACGCTCGGCAACCTGGAGGGCACGCTGTCCACCGGGGGCCGATCCAAATGCGCCGCGCTGATCGGCAACTGCTTCGCCTTCCAGGCCCCTCCGGCGCTGGCCCGACCGCTGCGCGCTGCCGGCTTTGACCTCCTCAACCAGGCCAACAACCACGCGCTGGACTTCGGCCCCTCGCGGCGGGATCAGACCCGCAGGACCCTGCGGACGGCCGGGATCGCCACCACCGGCGCCCCGGGACAGATCACGATCCTGCGCGCCCACGGTGTCCGGATCGCCGTGGTCGGGTTCGCCCCCTATCCCTATGCGGCGGATCTGCTCGACATCCCGGCCGCGCAGGCGCTCGTGCGACGCGCGCGGCGGCGGGCGCCGTTGGTGGCGGTGATCATCCACGCCGGCGCGGAGGGCGCCGCGGCCCTGCACACCCCGTACGGGAGCGAATCGTTCGCCGGGGAGAACCGCGGGGATCCCAGGGCCTTCGCCCATGCCGTGATCCGCGCCGGCGCGGCGGTCGTGCTCGGCTCGGGCCCGCACGTGATCCGCGGCGTGGAACGCTACCGGGGACGCCTGATCGCCTACTCGCTGGGCAACTTCCTGGGCTACCACACCCTCCAGGATGGGGGCGTCTTGTCGGACTCGGCGATCCTCCGGGTCACGCTCGATCTCCGCGGGCGCGTCCTGGCCGGGCGGTGGATCCCTCTCCGGCTCATCGACGGGCTGCCCCGTCCCGACCCGCGGGACGCCAGCGCCCACCTCGTGGCGGCGCTCTCCCGCCAGGACTTCCCGCGCGATCACTTCGACATCGGACCGACCGGAGGGTTGCGGCCGGCGGTCCACCCCTGAACGCCGTGCTCCGGCGTGAACGACACCGCCCGCCGCCCCGGAATCGAGGATGATTGACCAATGAGTGAAACCCCAGCTTCCCGCAGCGTCAAGATCGGCGACGACGAGAGGACCGGCTGGTCGTCGGAGCGTCCGCGGCGCGACGGGGCGCCCGCCCGTCCGGTCGACATCTCGACCCGCTGCCGGATCCTGGCCCCGACCGACCGCATGCGCTACTCGCCGGGGAGCATCGTCGTCATCGTCGGCAGCGCCGCCTCTGAGCCGGCCAAGTTCGCCGACCGGGTGATCGAGGAGCGCGGCGCCGTCCTGGCTCCGGGCCGGGTCCGTGAACTGCTGGCCGGTCGCGTCCCGGCCGAGGATCTCGATGCCCGGGCCGAGGAACTGCTGACGGCCGCCGTGACCAAGCGCCTGGAGGAGGGCCTCAGCGTGGTCATCCCGCTGGAGGGCTTCGACGCCGAGACACGCGAGCGCTACACGCGGCTGGCCCATCGCTTCCGCCGCCCCCGTCATCTCGTGCTGCTCGACGCGGCCCGGAACGAGATCCCCGACGACGAGCGCCCCGCCCTGGACGAGCTGCGCCGCGGTCTGGACGCCGGCGAGGCCGGGCAGGAGGGCTTTCAGACCGCGATGCGCCTCGGCGGCAACGCGCGCACCGAGCTCAAACGGATCGTCTTCGCCGCGCCCCCGCGCGACGACTGACAGCGCCGGCCCAGACGCGCCGCCCCCGACCGCGGGCGGACCACCGTTCAGCCTCCGGTGATCAGCTCCAGCTTGGCCGTGCGGTCCAGGCGCTTGATCCGCGCCTCCTCGCGACGCGCCGCCGTCGGGCTCGCCATCGGGAAGGCGGCGGCCAGCGCGACGGGTCGCCGGCTGGCCGTGTAGCGACTGGCCCTCCCGGCCTGGTGACGCGCCAGGCGCCGTTCCAGGTCGTTCGTCCAGCCGGTGTAGAGCGAGCCGTCGCGACAGCGCAGCAGATAGACCCAGGCTTCGCTCACCGGTGGCGGAGCAGATCGACCCAGGCTTCGTTCATCGCCTCTCTGCTTCGGCGCCGGGCCCCGGGGGCCTGCCCCACGTCGCAAGCGCTGTGTGACCCACGGCACGCAGCCCGGCGGCGACCGACGCTAGCGTCGGGGCCGTCCGAGTGAGGACCGCGGTCGCGTTGATGCGGCCCCCTCCCTGTCGTTCGCGCTGAGCATCGGCGTTGCATGCGCCCGGCGCCCCGCCTGCCCTTCCTTTCCGGCCGGTGGTGAGACGACGGACCCGAACCCGACGTACGGAGGTACCCACAACCATGAAACGCATGCTGCTACCGGCAACTGCCGCCGTCGTGGCCCTGACTCCCGGCCTGGCGGCCGCCAAGCCGCCGAGCCCCGCCCATGTCCGCGCCTACGAGCACGCCTACGAGCAGGTGGCCAAACGATTGGGCACCCGCGTCCCGGGGCGCAACATCGTCCGCGACGGAGTGGCCGCCCATCGTGCCGCGACCGACGCGGAGACCGTCGCCTCGCTCCAGGTCCTGCAACGGATGCTGGCCGCCGGCGCCGCCACGTCCTCCACCCCGACGCCGGCCCTCGGCTCGATGTCGTCGGCCGGCGCCTCCGGAGTACCGGCGTGCGCGTCGGAATCCGGCACCAACTACTCGACCGGCGCCGCCAACACCAACGCGTCGAGCGGCGCGACGGGCCGGTATCAGATCCTGCCCTCAACGGCCGCCGCCTACGGCTGCAGCCTGGCCACCGCCGCCGGCCAGGACGCCTGCGCCCAGACCATCTACGCCCATCAGGGCGCGGGCGCCTGGGTCGGGTGCGGGGGCTGACGCCCCACCGCTGCTGACGGCCCTTCCGGCCCGCCGATCGGCTGATCGGCGGGTCGGTCGGCAAACCGGCCTGCTCCGGGCGCGGACCGTGCGCCCGGCGGAACTCCTGGGCTGCTGTGGTGTTGTTGACCTCGTGCGCCTTCGTCAGCCATGGGACCGGCTGAGGTCCCGTCCTGCCCTGGACAGCCTGCCCCTGCGGGGGCAACGGGCCGTGCTGGGGCTGATGCTGGCCTGCGCGATCCTGGCCGGCGCGGGCGGCGCCGCCCTTGGCGCCGCGGGAACGCGCACGCCCAGCGCCAGGATGACGGCCTCGGTACCGCCGCCGGCGAGCGCGGGAACGACGACCGCGGCCGGCACATCGACGGCCGACACGTCCACGGCGGCCACATCGACGGCCGCCACGACCTCGTCCGCGGGGGCGGCCTCCCCGCTGCGGCCCACCCCGCCGGCCGCGCGCCCGAACATCGTGTTCGTGCTCACCGATGATCTGTCCTTCAATCTGCTGCGCTTCATGCCCCACGTCCAGGCGCTGGCCCACCGGGGCATGAGCTTTCGCAACTACTACGTCTCCGACTCGCTGTGCTGCCCGTCCCGGGCCTCGATCTTCACCGGCTCCTTCCCCCACAACACGGGCGTGTTCACCAACGTCGGCGCCGACGGCGGCATGACGGTGTTCCACAACCGTGGCGAGGAGGCCCAGAGCTTCAACGTCGCGCTACAGAAGGCTGGCTACAGCACCGCGATGATGGGCAAGTACCTCAACGGCTACCTGGAGGGCGTGGGCCGCAGCGGGGTGAGCAACACGTACGTACCTCCGGGCTGGAACGAATGGGACGTGGCCGGCTTCGGCTACCCCGAGTACGACTATCCGCTCAACATCAACGGCGTCGTGCACCACTTCGGACATCGCCGGCATGCCTACCTGACCGATGTGCTGGCGCGCCGGGGAGCCGCGTTCGTGGACCGCAGCGCGGCGGCGCACAACCCGTTCTTCCTCGAGCTGGCCACGTTCGCCCCTCACTCGCCCTTTACCCCGGCCCACCGCGACGCGCGCCGCTTCCCGGGCCTGCGGGCCCCCGAGCCGCCCAGCTTCGACACGCTGCCGGCCAATCCGCCCAGCTGGCTGGCCGGACACCCTCCCCTCACCCTGCACCAGATCGACCACATCAACCGGGCCTACCGGCTGCGGGCCCGCTCTGTGCTGGCCGTCGACGACCTCATCGCCCGGATCGAGGCGCGCCTCCAGGTCGACGGCCTGATGCGCAACACCTACTTCGTGTTCAGCTCTGACAACGGCTACCACACCGGCGAGCACCGCCTCGGCCCCGGCAAGCTGACCGCCTTTGACACCGACATCCGCGTCCCGCTAATCGTCGCCGGGCCCGGGATCCGGCGCGGGACGGTCACCAACGCGATGGCCCAGAACATCGATCTCGCGCGCACCTTCACCGACGTCGGCGGCGCCACGCTGGACACCGGCGACGGCCACAGTCTCGCGCCGGTGCTGTTCGGCCAGCCGCGTCCCAGCTGGAGGAACGCTGCGCTGATTGAGCATCACGGCCCGGACCTGGACAGCCACGACCCCGATCGCCAGGGCGTGCTCAGCGGCAACCCGACGACGTACGAGGCGATGCGCACCTACCACTATCTGTACGTCGAGTACGCCAACGGCGAGCGGGAGTTCTATGACCTGCGCGCCGACCCGTTCGAGCTGGACAACATCGCCGCCACGCTGACCCCCAACCAGCAGCTCCAGCTCCACGACAGCCTGAGCCGCCTGGAGAACTGTCAGGGCGCGTCGCAGTGCTGGGCCGCCGCCCACGTTCCGCCCCTGCCCTGATCGCTTACCCGGATCTGACGGCCAATGCCGTACAGTCCTAACCAGATCTTCACATGTGCGTCCGCCGTGCCGGGACGGCGCACTTTCCTCGTCCCGCTCACCGGAGGTACCCGTGCGCTCAGCGCCCCATCCCCCCACCCGTTGGCTGCTCACCGCCCTGCTCGGCCTGGGCACCGTCACGGCGCTGATCCTGGCCATGAGCGCGGGCTCGCAGGCGGCCGGCGCGACCGCCTTCGTGTTCCCCGTGCCCAACGGGCACTTCGCCTCGCCGCGCACGCAGATCACCTTCCGCGGCGTCCCGGCCTCCGCCCTGGGCACGGTCACCGTGACCGGCTCTCGCTCCGGGGCGCACGCCGGGCGCATCGTGGCCGACTCCGACGGCAACGGGGCCAGCTTCATCCCCAACACGCTGTTCCGCGCCAACGAGACGGTCACCGTGACGGCCGGCGTGGCGATCTCGGGGGGCAGCGGCAACAGCTTCAGCTTCACGATCGGCGACCCGGCGCCGGCCGTGCCGGGCGCGTACCCGAAGCCCGCCCCGCGGACCAACGGGGACGTCGCCCGTTTCGCCTCGCGCCACGACCTGCTGCCGGCCCGGGTGCAGGTGACCAAGCGGCCGGTCCACGCGGCCCCGGGTGACATCTTCCTCGCCCCCCAGAACGGGCCCTACCAGGAGGGGCCGATGATCGTCGGGCCCTACGGGGGCCTGATCTTCTTCCTGCCCGCCCCCAAGGGCGACGCGGTCACCGACTTCCGGACCCAGACCTATCTGGGCAAGCCCGTTCTCACCTGGTGGCAGGGCGCGGTCAGCCACGCCGGGACCGGGTCCGGCCACGACGTGATCTATGACTCCAACTACCACCAGCTGGCGTTCTTCGACGCCGGCAACGGCCTGCACGCCGATCTGCACGAGTTCGAGATCACACCGCGCAACACTGCCCTGATCACCGGCTACTACTCGGTCTATGTGACCACCGGCTCGGGCACGGCGGCGCGCAAGCGGCTCGTGCTCGACGCGGTCGCGCAGGAGATCGACATCCCCACCGGGAACGTCCTGTACCAGTGGGACAGCCTGGATCACGTGCCCCTCACGGCCAGCTACCAGCCGGCCCCCGGGAATCCCAACCACCCCTGGGACTACTTCCACATCAACGCGCTGCAGCCGCTCAGCGACGGGAGCATCCTCATCTCCTCCCGCAACGCCTGGGCCGCCTTCGATACCTCGGGCCAGACCGGCGCGATCAACTGGACGCTCGGCGGCAAGCTGAGCACCTTCAAGATGGGCAGCGGGGCCCAGTTCGCCTTCCAGCACGATCTGCGGCTGCGGCCGGGCAACCTGGTCACCGTGTTTGACGACGGCGCCGGTCCCCCCGCCGTGCACAAGCAGTCCCGCGGGCTGACCCTCAAGCTCGACTTCAGCAAGAAGACGGCCGATGTCGTCGGCTCCGATGAGCACGGCGGGCCGTCCCTGCTGGCCTTCTACGAGGGCAACGTCCAGCCTCTGGCCAACGGAGACGACTTCGTCGGCTGGGGGCAGCAGCCCTACGCGACGGAGTTCGACAAGCGCGGCCATGAGGTCTTCGACCTGCGCTTCGTCGGCCAGAACTCCAGCTACCGGGCCTACCGGTTCAGCTGGACCGGCACGCCGACCCGGCCCCCGGCCATCGCCTCCGCGGTGCACCGTGGCCATACGACCGTGTACGCCAGCTGGAACGGCGCCACCGGCGTGCACAGCTGGCGCGTGCTCGCCGGCCCGCGGGCCAATGCGCTCACACCGGTGGCCACCCATGGCCGCACCGACTTCGAGGTGACGGTCCCGCTACAGGGGCGCGAGGCCTACGTCGCCGCGCAGGCGCTTGACATCCACGGCCACGTGATGGGCACCTCGCGCACGATCAAGGGCTACTAGGAGACAGGTCCGCGGCACCGCCCGAGAAGGCGCGAAAGCGGGCCGTCATCTCGGCATCCGGGCCGGTCTCGGCCGGCCCGGAGCCGGCGTCCCCGGCGCCATCGTCGTCGCTGGGCGGATGCGAGACGTTGGCCTGCTCGACGGCACCCTCGAGGAAGTGGCGCAGGCGCTCCTCCTGCCCGGGGCTGACCTCGGTGACGCGGACCGTGCCCTTGCGCAGGCTGACCTCGCCCCAGTCGGCGGGGCCGAGCAGCCGCACCGTGTCGAGGAACGTCCGCTTCCAGCCCTTGGGCCGGGCGCCGGTGATGGCCACGCTCAGCGCGCCGTCGCGGACCTGCGCCGATGACCAGTCGATCTCCGGTGCCGCCATGAGTGCGTCCTACCCCGTTGGTCAGGATTCAGCCACGACGCGGTCCGGTCGCCTGCTTGAATCGGCCCGGTGAGCGATTCTCTGGTGGCCGAGACGATCCGCATCGCGGGTCACGACGGGGACGACATCGAGGCCTATCTGGCGCGGCCCAGCAGCGAGGGGCGCCGCGGCGGCGTCGTGGTCATCCACCACATGCCGGGCTATGACCGGGCCAGCAAGGAGATCGTGCGTCGCTTTGCCGAGCTGGGCTACGACGCGATCTGCCCCAACCTCTACTGGCGCGAGGCTCCGGGCGCCGACCCGGCCGATGCCGCGGCGACGGCCCGTGCCCAGGGCGGCGTGCCCGACGAACGGCTGGTCGGAGACGTCGGCGGCGCCGCCGCCTATCTGCGCGGCCGCCCGCAGTCCAACGGCAAGGTCGGGGTCATCGGCTACTGCTCGGGGGGACGGCAGTCCGTCCTGGCCGGGTGCCGGCTCGAGCTCGACGCCGCCGTGGACTGCTACGGCGCGTACGTCACCGGCACACCGCCCGCCGACTTCCCGCTCAAGGTGACCAATCTCGTTGACCAGCTGCCCCAGCTGCACGCGCCGCTGCTCGGGCTGTTCGGCAACGAGGACTCGCACCCGAGTCCCGCGCAGGTCGACGAGCTGGACGAGATCCTGACCTCGCTGGGTAAGCCGCACGAGTTTCACCGCTACGACGGCGCCGGCCACGCGTTCTTCTCCGTCGACCGCCCCTCCTACCGCGTGGCCGCCGCCAACGACGGCTGGGAGCGGATCGCGGCGTTCTTCACCACCCACCTCGGAGGCTTTAGATGTGCACCTACGCCACGCTGAAGACGACGCTGGACGGCAGTGCCAAGGGACCGGGCGGCACGTGGTTCCACGTCACCGACGCGACCGTCTACTTCGATCATCCCGTGCACGCGATGGCCGACCACACGCTCAACATCGACTTCGCCGACCCCGCCAAGGGGCCGTCGGCGCGCGTCGCGGTGGAGCTGACCGCCGCCTCGGCCCGCGAGCTGATGGCGGCGATCGGCGCGGCGCTGGACTCGGCTCCGGCCGAGATGACGGCCTGACCCAGCGGCCCGGGCACGGGGCGCAGCCGCCCCGGGGGTGCGAGCGAACGTGGCTAGCCGCGCTTGGCGGGCAGCGTGCGGGCGTAGGCGACCCCGCGCGCGACCCACGAGGCCAGCTCGGCCTCGCTGGCCGCGCCCTCGGCGTCGACCCGCAGCCAGCCGTCCATCGGGCGGCCGCGCATGACCATCGGGGTGGCGTGCGGCGTCGCGGTGAGCTCCGCAGCATCCTCAGGATCGATCCGCACCAGCAGTCCGCCCTGGCCGCTGGCGCTGATGGCCATGTTGCCGTCCACCAAAAAGGCGAGTCCACCGAACATGCGCTTCTCGCTCACTCCCGGCTCCCCGGCGAGCAGCGCGCGGATCCGCTCGGCCAGCTCCTGGTCGTAGGCCACGGGTGCATTATCGCCGCGACGCCGGCGTCAGCGAGGACGGCGCGGCACGCGGTCCCGGGCGGTCCGGGCACGCGGTCCGGGGCACGCGCCCGCGGGAAGGACGGGCCCCGGACGGTGTCTTAATGAGCTGACCCATCCAGATCGATCCGAGCCCCGACCCCGAGGAGAGCCCCGTGCCCCGCATCCCCACCTTCGCCATCACCGTCGTCCTGGCCCTGGGGCTCGCTGCCTGCGGCAGCAGCTCCTCCTCGAGCCCCGCATCCCGCACGTCCTCCTCGAGCCCCGCGACCGGCACGTCCTCGTCGGCCGCGGCGGCGCCGGCGACAGCCACGGGCGGCACGGTGTCGATCGCGGCCGACCCGGGCGGCGCGCTGAAGTTCGACCCCACGTCGGTCAGCGCCAAGGCGGGAACGGTGCACATCCGCTTCACCAATCACGCGCCGATCGCCCACAACCTCACGCTGGTCTCAGCCGGGGGCAATCAGGTCGCGGCCACCCCCACGTTCACCGGGGCGACCAAGTCGCTGACGGTCAAGCTCGCCCCCGGCACGTACACGTACTTCTGCAGCGTTCCGGGGCACCGGACGGCCGGCATGCAGGGCACGCTCACCGTGCGCTGACCCGGCGTGGCCGGCCTGTGCGAGGCTAGCCCGATCATGAGCGAGATCCGCGCCCAGGTCTACGCCGATCCGCGGCCGCCCGAGGCCCTGATGGCGTTTCACCGCTGGGCGCGCACGCACGAGCCGGGATGGACCTATACCGCGGTGCGGATCGTGCTCACCCCGGTGGCGCTGGCTCTGTACCGGACCCGGCAGCAGGGACGCCGCAACGTCCCGGCCTCCGGGCCGGTGATCCTCGCCCCGAACCACTTCTCCAACATGGACCACTTCTTCTGCGGGGTGTTCCTGCGCCGGCGCATCCGCTTCATGTCCAAGTCGCAGTTCTTCGGGCGCCAGCCGGTGGTCAGCTACCTGTTCCGTGTCTCCGGGCATTTCCCCGTGCGCCGCGGCCATCGCGACGACGAGGCGTTCATCACCGCGCACACGATCCTCGCGCGGGGAGGCTGCGTCGGCATCTACGCCGAGGGCGGACGTTCTCGCAGCGGCGGTCTGGGCGAGCCCCGGCCCGGGATCGGACGGCTCGCCCTGGAGTCCGGTGCGCCGGTGGTGCCGGTGGCCATCCACGGCTCCTCGGCGGTGCGCCAGTGGCGGCGCCTGCGCTTCCCGCGCGTGCGGGTCGCCTACGGCGAGCCCGTCACCCTGGCCCGCGTGGCGGAGCCGACCCGCGAGCAGCAGATCGCCGCCGCCGACCAGATCTTCGCCCGGGTCCGCTCCCTCTACGCCCAGCTGGGCGGCTGAGCGCGCCCCCGGATCAGACCGGTCGCCGGCTGCCGGAGGGTCAGATGAGCAGCCGCGTACCGGAGAAGATCAGGTTCGGGTCTCCGGTGCCGATGCGCGCCTGGTTGCGGTCCCAGATCTCGACCAGCTTGCGCTGAACCTCTCCGTCGCTGGCTCCGGCGGGCAGCTGGCGCCGGGCGATCGACCACAGGGAGTCCCCCGGTCTGACCAGCACCGACCCGCTCGTCGCAGCGGCCGGCGTGCCCGCGGGCGCCGAGCTCCCCTTCCGGGTCAGGGGCGCACCGCGATCGACCACGGTGACCAGGCGCGTCATCTGGCCGCGACTGCCGACCACGATCGCCGAGTAGGCACGGCCCGCGGCGAAGTGCACACCGTGGACGTTGACCAGCGTCGGATCACCGGGCTTCATCAGCGAGGGTTTCATGGCTCTGATCGAGGCCACCCCGGGCGCGACCGACACGTACGGCGTCGCCCGCTGATAGGCCAGCATCCGGTCCGCGACGCGAGGGCCGACGTGAACCATCGGGGTGCCGAGTTCGGGGGCGGCGTGGATCACCCGGACCAGGCTGGTCCCGGGCCGGCCGGCGCGCGCCCGGTAGATGCCGAACTGCACCCCGTTGCCGCCCGGCTTGTCGAGCACGACGATGTCATAGGCGCCGTTGCCGACCGTGGAGGTTCCCGAGGCGAGCACCTTGCCGCCGCCGGTCAGCGTCCAGTGAAAGCTGCCCGAGCGCAGGCTGCGCCACGGGGACACCTGAGCGAAGGCGAGCGAACCCATCTTCACGTTGCCCTGACCGGTGTTGACGTCGATCGTCGCCATGCCGGCGCCGGGCACCGCGTGGATGAAGCGGACCAGGGCCTGGCCCAGGGCCTGAGCAGGCAGGATGACGACCGCAACCAGCGCGAGCGCGAGAGATGCCAGACTGCGGCGAACCGTCATGTGGGGATGCACCGGCAAAGCCTCCATGTTCACGCTGAGTCGGGTACCACGTTGACCTGGGTTGCGCAACGAGACATCAAGCCGATCACCTGAGCCCTCGCGACCCGTGAACCTCGCCACCCGCAGACTAATCGATGCGGCGGCCACACTGCCGCCGGCCGACCGGGCCCTCCTGAGCCTGTGGACTCAGCGCGGCCTGGACGACGCCGCGATGGCGCGCATGACCGGCATGACGCCGGCAGCCATCCTCGAGCGCCGAGAACGCATCGTCACCACGCTCAGCGCCGAGCTGGGGCTCCCTCCGAAGGATATCTCCGGCGCCCTGGACGGGCTCGCGGGCTCGGCCGCCGACACCGTCGCCGACCACGCTCCGGCTGACCCAGGCCAGGGATCATCCCAGGGCCAGGGATCATCCCAGGACCCGGAGGCATCCCCGCCTAAGGCACCCCAGGGCTCGGAGGCGTCGCAGGACCCGGAGGCATCCCAGCCTAAGGCGCAGGTCGAGCCTTCGTCTCGCGACTCTCAAGCTGAACCTGAGCCTGAACTGGTCGGCCGGACCGAGCGCGAGGAACGCCGGCGCCTGGTGCTGGCGGCGCTGGTGATCCTGCTCGCCGCGGCGGCGATCGCGGCGATCGTGCTCGTCGCCGGCGGCAACACAGGGTCGGCCCACACCACGAGCGCGGCGGCCAGCCCCGCGACCTCGACCCGGTCCCCCATGTCCACGTCGACGCCCGCCGCAACGGCCGCGAGCGCACCGACCTCCACCGCGTCGAGCTCCACCGCACCGGCTGTGGCGCCCGCGTCGCTCGCGCCGCTGCCAGGCGGTGATTCGCGGGCCTCCGGGTCCGTATCCGTCGTGGGGACGGGCGCGAGCCGGACGCTCCGGGTCACCGCGCACGGCCTGCCGGCCGCCGGCCGCGACCACTACGAGGTGTTCCTGTACGACTCGATCGTCGACTCCGAGACGCTCGGGCCCCTGCACGCGGGCGCGGGGAGGTTCCGCCTGCCCGCCGACGCGGCGCACTACGGCTGGGTCGACATCTCTCGCCAGCCACCCGGCGACCCGCTCCCCGACGGCGCCTCGGTGCTGCGCGCCACCAACCCCACGCACGCCGGATAGGGACGAGGCCGGCGCGTCATGCCCGGGCGGCACCACGGCGCGAAGCCAGCGGCTCCAGCGCAGCGAGGACGTCGAAGTAGTGCGTGGGGGCGAGGCGAGCCAGCGCGTCGAAGGCATACGCGTCGGGACCGACGAGCACCCGGCTCTTGCCGCGCTTGACCCCCTCATGGATGATCTTGGCCGCGCGCTCGGGGGTCGTGAAGGCGATCGCGTCAAATTGCTTGACCGCCTCCTCGTGGGTGAGATCGCCCTGGGTCGGGTGGGCGTGGTAGCGGGCGTTGCGGGCGATGTTCGTCTTCACGCCGCCGGGGTGGACGTTGACCGCGCGCACGCCGGTGCCCCGGAGCTCCTGGCGCAGCGCGTCGGTGTAGCCGCGCACGGCGAATTTGCTTGCGCAGTAGGCGCTCTGGCCCGGGATGCCGACCAGGCCGAAGACGCTCGACGTGTTGACGATGACGCCTGAGTCCTGGCGCAGTAGGATCGGCAGGAAGGCCCGGACGCCGTTGATCACGCCGCCGAGGTTGATCTCCAGCACCCATTCGTCGTCCTCGACGGCGGAATCGGCCACCGTCTGTGAGGTGGCGACGCCAGCGTTGTTGAAGACCATGCCGAGCGGTCGCGGAGCCCACTGCGCCACCTCGGCCGCGAACGCGAACTGCGCCTGCCGGTCGCGGACGTCGAGCCTGCGGCTCAGCACCGGCCCGTCGATCATCGCCTCGGTCTCGGCCAGCCCGGCCTCGTCCTGATCGACGATCGCCAGCGGGCAGCCGTGGCGGGCCAGCCGCACGGCGGTCGCGCGGCCGATCCCCGAGGCAGCCCCGGAGACGTACGCGGTCAGGCCATCGACAGGGACGGAGTGACGGGGCATGGGATCTCGATCCTCTCGTGTCGGGGTCAGGCCAGGGCGGTATCGGGTCAGGTCAGGGCGGTATCAGCTCAGGCCAGGGCGAGCTGACGCGCGTGGCTGGGCCGGGGCATCTCGAGCGCCCAGTCCTCGGGATCCAGGTGCCGCAGCCGCCGCTGGTACGCGCGGACGCTGCCGGGCCAGAGCGTCGAGTTGCGACCGGTGGCGTCGGTGTACCAGCTCAGGCACCCTCCCGCCGTCCAGACGCTGCCCTGCGATCCGCGATCGACCTCGGCCACGAAGGCGGCCTGACGCTCGGGCCGGGGCTCGATCGCCGCGGCGCCGCGCGCGCGCCGGTGGCGCAGCAGCTGGCGCAGGTGCGCGATCTGCGCCTCGATCATCAGCAGCACGGAGTTGTGGCCGAGCCCCGTGTTGGGCCCCAGGAGCAGGAACAGGTTCGGGTAGCCGGTCACGGCCAGCCCGAGGTGGGCCTGCGGACTGCCCTGCCAGCGCTCGGCCAGCGTGCGGCCGTCGCGGCCGCGGACCCGGTGGCTGATCGGAGGATCGGTGACCTGAAAGCCCGTGCCGAAGATGATCGTGTCCACCTCGTGCCGGCGCCCCTCGGCGTCGATGATCCCGTCGGCGGTGACCGCGCTGACGCCGCTGGTCACGACCTCGACGTTGCCCGCGCAGAGGGCCGGGTACCAGCGGTTGGACCCGAGCACGCGCTTGCACCCGAGGCGGTAGTCGGGGGTGAGCTTGGCCCGCAGTTGCGGATCGGCGACCTGCCGCGCGATGTGCGCGCGGGCGCGGCGCTCGGCCAGACGCATCACCGCCGGATGGCGGAACCCGACGTGAAAGCTCTCCAGCAGTGTGAAGACGCCCGTGCGGGCGGCGCGTAGCAGTCGCGGATGGCGCCCGAAGCGCTCCCGCCAGCGCGTGGGGATGCGGGGGTTCTCCCGCGGCAGGACCCAGGGCGGCGTGCGCTGAAACAGGGTCAGGCGGCCAACCTCGGGCTGGATCTCGGGCACGAACTGGATCGCCGAGGCGCCGGTGCCGACGACGGCCACCCGCCGCCCCCGCAGGTCGTGGTCGTGCTTCCAGCGCGCCGAGTGAAAGGCCGTCCCCGCGAACGACGACAGGCCGTCGAGGGCGGGAATGGCCGGATCGGCCAGGGCGCCCGTGGCCGAGATCACGATCTCAGCGGTGAGCGCGCCGCGGCTCGTCTGCACCGTCCAGCGCTGCTCGGACTCGTCCCAGTCGGCGCCGAGCACCTCGTGGTCGACGCGCAGATGACGATGCAGATCATGGCGGCGCGCGACATCGTGCATGTAGGCCTCGATCTCGGGCTGGCCGGCGAAGGCCTGGCTCCAGCCGGGATTCTGCTCACCGGTGAGCGAGTACAGGACGCTGGGGATGTCACACGCGCAGCCCGGGTAGCGGTTGTCATGCCACGTGCCGCCGAGGTCCTCGGAGCGCTCGAGGATGACGAAGTCCTCGATGCCCTCCTCGCGCAGGGCGATGGCCATCCCGAGCCCGGAGAAGCCCGCGCCGGCGATCGCGATCTCGACGTGCTCAGCGGCGGTGGCGCCGGCGGTGGCGCTGATCTCGGGCATGAAGGTCTCGTTCCCTCGGTGGACGGGATACCGGTACGTCTGTGTACCGTTGGTACGCTAGCATACCGCCGCGGTCCGGGCAACCACGCGAGGGTGACCGGTCGCCCCCTTCCTTCGTGCAGCTAGAGCAGCGCGCTGCCGAGGATGGCCTTGACCGTGCCGGTCGCCGAGGTGCGCAGCTCGCGCATGTCCCGGCCGCGCGAGAGGGCGATCACCAGCAGCTCCCGCAGGCCACCGGTGATGATGATCGCGGTGTCCATCGGCAGCGGCCGGACCCCCATATCGGGTTGCACGGCACGGCCGTTGTCGACGAGCGCGACCATCATCGCCGCGAAGCGCTCGATCGTGGCCAGGCCGCGGTCGGCGCCGGCCTGACCGAGCCCGGGCAGCTCGCGCACGAAACTCGCGTACAGCGCCGGCTGCTGGATGACGTTCTCGATGTATGCGTCCACCGCCGCGTCGACCTGTTCCTCGAGCGGGCGGTCCGGACGCACCGCCGCGGAGATCTCGCGCATCATCGCGTCGTTGGTGGCATCGAACAGGGCCAGGAAGCACGCGTCGCGGTCCTCGAAGTGCTCGTAGAAGTTGCGCCGCGAGGTGCGGGCGATGCGGACCACGTCGGCCACGGTCGTGTCGCGGTACCCGCGCTGTTCGATCGCCGTGGCCATCGCGGCGATCAACCGCTCACGGTGCCCGATCGGCTCACCGCTCTCGCCGGTGACGCGCTGTGCCGACTCTGTGGTCATCGTCGATCACCGTAGCGCCCGGCCGTGACGGGATGGCCGATCAGCACGCGTCCCGGGCGGTGACGATGACCTGCGCGCCGTGCGCCGGGATCGTCGTCACGTTGCGCTGCCGCGCGCGCTCGGGGGACGCCTGCGGCGCGATGAGATCGGTGCGCCGCGCGATCGCCTCCAGGACGACCCGTTGCTCGGCCATGGCCAGCGAGGCACCCAGGCAGCGGCGGATCCCCCCGCCGAAGGGAAGCCACGTATAGGTCCCGGGCTTGGTGTCCAGGAACCGTTCGGGCCGGAACACGAGCGGCTCGGGATAGAGATCCTCGCGGTGATGCAGGGCGACGATGCTCACCGCGACCGGGGTCTGCGCCGGGAGCACGTACTCCCCCATCCGCCACGGCCGGTGGAGCATCCGCACGATCATCGGGATCACGGGGCGGTTGCGCATCGATTCATGGATCGTGGCCTCCACGTAGGCCTCACCGGCCGCGTCCCCGGCGCGCACTCGCTCGCGCAGCGTGGCGTACGCCTCGGGCGTGCGCAGCAGCCGCTCGAACGTCCAGGCCAGCTGGTTGGCCGTGGTCTCGTGGCCGGCCAGCACGAGCGAGAGCAGCTCGTCGCGCAGCTCGCGGTCGGTCAGCGGCTGGCCGTCCTCGTCGCGAGCGTGGATGAGCAGCGAGAGGATGTCGGTTCGTTCCGCCGCCGCTTCGCCCTCGGCCTGCGCGCGACGCTCGGCGATGATGGCCAGCAGCTGCCGGTCCACGACGTCGAGCACCCGCTTGAGCACACCGGTCGGCTCGCGGCGCCGGATGTTGCGCAGCTCCACGAGCTGGAACAGCGGGTTGGTCGAGGCTCCGAGCACGCGGCGGATCGTCTGGCGCAGCCGGTGGCCGTCGGTGCCCGGGGCCGGCGTGCCCTCGATCCCGAAGATCCCGCTCATGATCACGTCGAGCGTGACCGCCGACATGCGCGGAGCCAGCGCGAACGGCTCCCCGAGGGGCCAGCGGTCGATCTCGCGCTCGGCCACCTCGGCGATCATGGCCACGTACCGCTGCACGGCCTCGCCGTGAAAGGGCGGGAGCAGCAGCTTGCGCTGGCGCATGTGCCGCGCGCCGATCGAGGTGAGGATGGAGTTGGGGCCGAGGATCGGACGCAGCGGCGACTCGCCGGTCAGCGACGGCGCGTCCTCGGGCCTGGCCTTGAGCAGCGACCGGACATGGTCGGGATGGCAGGTGACCACGAAGCCATCGCGCCGGGCGAGGATGTTGATCTGCCAGACGTCGCCGAAGCGGCGGTGGTTGCGCAGGTTGTAGGAGATCGGCCGCACGCCGAAGCGCACCGACTGCACCAGCGGGTGCAACCGATTGGCCGGCGGCATCCGGACGGCTTCGTCCTCACCGACCGGTCCGGCGGGCGAGGGCGGCGCCTGGCCGGTGAGGGGCACGGCGTCCGCGGCGGAACGCTCGGCGGAGATCACGGCGCTCATGGTACGAGACTGTACCGCCGATCCGGCGTGGCGGCAAGCCCCGGCGCCAACCCTCCGCCGGATCGCCGCGCCTCGCCCGGCGGACGTGGGCGCTCCCGGGACTACCGCGCGTGGGGGCGCGTGGACGGCGAGACCAGCTTCGCGTAGGCCACCGTCTCGCGCTGCACGAGCGTGATCAGGTCACCGAGCTCGATGTTCGCGTCGACGAGGTGAAGACCCCAGGTCGCGTCCGGGCTGGGGTTGGCCACCTGCGCCCCGCGGTGAGCGGTGAGCTGGAGCACGTCGGCCCCGCCGGCGCTCGAGCACCGGGCCGTGTACGCGCCCGGCTCGCTGCTCCACACCGTCGGCGGCGTCGGCTGGGTCAGGTGCAGGATCGAGATGCCGGCGGCGATCAGCGTCCCGGGGGCGAACGGCGCCGAGGGGAAGATCGGGTCGATCCAGCGCGCGCCGATCAGCGCCGCCGGGTTGACGCACAGCACCTGGTCGCCGGCCACCGTGGTGCGACCGAACAGGCTCTGGGGCGGCGGCGGCTGGTCGTAGGTCGAATAGGCGACGACGCAACCCAGCTCGGCCGCCCGGCGGCAGGCGGGCACGTGGCGGAAGTCGCCCCCCGCGGGCCGCCCGCGGCGGACGAGCACGTTGCCGCCGAGCAGGATCGCCGACAGCATCCGCGCCCGCACCACCGGCGTGCGATCGACGTCCTTGGCGATCAGCTGGCGCAGGATGAACGCTCCCTGGGAGTGGCCGATGAGCACGAAGGGGCGTCCGTGGTTGTCGTGCCGCAGGTAATCGGCGAAGGCGTGGCGCACATCGGTGAGCGGGACCCTGAGCTGGGCCGCGCTCTCCCGATTGCCCGACTGCAGGGCGGGCACGGTCACCTGCCGGTACATCGGAGCGAAGACCCGGCACACCTGGGAGTAGCGCGCCGCCTGGTAGAGGGCGATCGAGCGCTCCTCCGGGTCGACGTGAAGGTTGGCCAGCGGTCCCTTCTGGTCCGAGACGGTCGGGTAGACGTAGAAGCAGTCGACCCTGGGGCGGCGCGGCGCGGAGGGATGCACGACCCGCTCGGCCTGCAGGGTCGGCGAGTAGACCGTGGTCGACAGCCCCGGCGTGCACGGGTCCGGTCGCTGGCCGGGATGACACAGCCACACCGTCCGGGCCGACGCGGTGGCGGCGAGCGCGATCGTGGCCAGCGCGGTGATGAGCACCGCGATCGTGAGCCGGCTGCGCCAGGTCATCCTGTTCTCCTTGCGTGTGATCATCCTGATCTCCATGAGGGCGAAGGTCACGGCCGGGCGAGCGCGGGGATGCGCTGTGACCACGGCGCGGCCTGCTCGAGCTGCCCGGCCAGCGCGTAGAGCACGTCCTCGGCTCCGAGCCGTCCCACCAGCTGCACGCTGAGGGGCAGGCCGTCCCCGCCGATCCCGGCCGGGATCGTGATGGCCGGCTGGCCGGTCATGTTGTAGAGCGGCGTGAACGGGGTGAACCGCCCCGCCTGGTTGATGGCCAGCGGCGCCGGCTTGCCGAACGCCCCCTCGGCGGGCAGCGCGGTCGTCGCCGTCCCGGGGGTCATCAGCACGTCGAAGTCATCCCACAGGGCCATGATCCGTTCGCTCGCGCGGGCCCGCGCGCGGGCCAGCGCGTCATGACGGCGCGGGGGAACCAGCCGGCGACCGGCGGCGGCCATCTGGCGCGTGAGCGGTTCGAGCCGGGAGGGATCACCGAGCCCGTCCGCATCCTGCGCGATGCCCTCAAGCCACGTCTGCAAAAAGGTCATCTGGGCCATGCCGTAGCGGGGATCGCGCGCCTGCACGTCGTGGCCGAGGTCCGACAGCGTGGCCGCGGTGCGTTCCCACGCGCGGCGCTGGTCGGTGTCCACCGGCGCGATCATCCCGGGGGGCGGCTTGCGCGAGACGGCGATCCGCAGCCGGCCGGGATCGGCGGTCGCCGCATCGAGATAGGAGCCGGTGAAGGGCGGAGCCTGGAGCTCCTCGCCGGGCAGCGCGCCGTGCATCACGTCGAGCAGCAGCGCGCTGTCGGCCACGGTGCGAGTCAGCGCCCCGATCACCGACAGAGAGAGCCACCCCGGGCCCTGGGGCGCCGAGGAGACGCGTCCGCGCGTCGGCTTCATCCCGACCAGCCCGCAGTTGGCCGCCGGGATGCGGATCGAGCCGCCGCCGTCGGAGGCCGTCGCCGCGGCGGCCAGGCCGGCGGCGACCGCGGCGGCCGAGCCCCCCGAGGAGCCACCCGGTGAGCGATCCAGACGCCACGGGTTGCGGGTGACGCCGTTGGCCTCGGTGGCCGTCCAGGGGAAGATGAGCAGCTCGGGCGTGTTGGTGACCCCGATCGGGATCGCTCCCGCGGCACGCAGGCGGCGGATCGGCTCGGCGTCCTCGCGGGCCGCCGGGCCGAACACCCGCGAGCCGCGCGTGGCCACCTGGCCGGCCAGCGGCAGATCGTCCTTGATCGCGATGGGGACACCGGCGAGCGGCCCGGACGGCTCGGTCATGGCGTCAGCCGCGGCCAGGGCCTCGTCGGCCAGCACGACGCGGAAGGCGTTCAGCCGCGGATCCAGGGTCCGGACGCGAGACAGGAACAGCTCGGTCAGCTCGCGCGGGCTGACCGTGCCGGCGCGGACGAGCGCGGACAGGGCGACCGGCCCGGCGAAGGCCAGCTCGGTGTCGGCGGTCGTGGTCATTGCAGGGCCATCACGAGCTCGTGGATGGCCTGCGGGTAGCGGTAGCTGATCCCGCCATGGCGGCCCTCGAACAGCTCAAGCGTATGCGAGACGCCCAGCCGCGTGAGCTCGTGGGAGAACGCCTGCGCGCCGAGGTCGAGGAAGAACTCGTCCTGGCGCCCCGCGTCCAGGTAGATGCGGCGCAGCCCGCCGAGGGCCTCGGCGTGACCTTCGGCCATCCGCACCGGGTCAAGCGCGAGCCACCGCGCCCACACCTCCGGGACGAGCTTGCCGGTGGAGAGCTCGAACGGGAGCAGCGGCTCTCCCGGCCGGTCGGGATCCGGCGAGTAGGCGCACGCGTAGGCGTAGACCGACAGCGGGCCGCCGTAGCGGTTCCAGTCGAACGTCGGCTCGTGGCGCACGCGCTCCAGCAGCACCGCGTAGGAGCCGTCGAAGTCGTCGCGCAGCCGCCGGGCGACGTCGGGAAAATCGCGCGTGTAACAGCACTCGAACAGCGCATCGCCGGCGTGCGAGGCCAGCGCTCCCCAGACGTCGGGCCGCAGCATCGGGACGACCATCGCCCCGTAGCCGCCCGACGACTTGCCCGACACACCGCGGTGCGCGCGCTCGGCCGCCGTGGGGTAGTGCGCGTCGACGAAGGGGACGATCTCGTCGCAGAGGTAGTCCAGGTAGCGCCCGGTGCTGGTCGAGTTCAGAAACTGCGAGCCGCCCAGCGATGTCCACGCATCGATCATCACCACGATTGCCGGCGGGCAGTCGCCGGAGGCGAACAGCGCGTCGAGCCGTTCGATGAAGGTGGGCTCAAACGCGGAGCGGTTCAGCCACATATCCAGCTGCCCGCTGTAGCCCTGCAGCACGTAGATCGACGGCAGGCGCCCGTCGGAGCCCGCCGCCACCCCCGGCGGCCGGTACACGAACAGCGGGCGGACCGGGGAGTCGCCGAGCGGGTTGTCGGCCAGCAGCTCGGACTGCACGGTCAACCGGTCCAGCGAGCCGGCCAGCCGGTGCTCCCAGGGGGCACCCGGCAGGCCCTTGATCTCAGACAAGGCCATGGGCCTCACGCTACGCGAAAAGGGGTGTTGCCGGCGCCGCCGGGGGGCACCATGTCAGAGCTATAGTCGCCCTACGTCCCCCGCCACGTACACGTCATGACGGACCGAGTCCACACCCAGAGCAGTAACGGAGCCGGCGCCGATCGTGACGCGGTCGAGACGACCGAGTGGCTCGAAGCGCTCGACGCCGTCGTCGCCCACGACGGACCCGAGCGGGCCCGGGAGATCCTCACCCGCGTCATCGAGCGCGCCCAGCACGCTGGCACCGGGCCGATCGCCAGCCTCAACACCGCCTACGTCAACACGATCCCGCCCGCGCACGAGCCCGCCTTCCCGGGTGATCCCGCACTGGAGCGCAGGCTGCGCTCGATCGTGCGCTGGAACGCGATCGCGATGGTCGTGCGCGCCAACGAGGCGTCCTCGGGGATCGGCGGTCACATCGCGACCTACCAGTCGCTGGCCGTGCTCATGGAGGTCGGCTTTAACCACTTCTGGCACGCGTCCAGCCCCGACCATCCCGGCGACCTCATCTACTTCCAGGGCCACTCCTCCCCGGGCAACTACGCGCGCGCCTTCCTCGAGGGCCGCCTGACCTCAGAACAGCTCGACGGCTTCCGCCAGGAGGTGTCGGTCCCCGGAGGGCTGTCGTCCTACCCGCACCCGTGGCTGATGCCCGACTTCTGGCAGTTTCCGACCGTGTCGCTGGGGATCGGCGCGATCACCTCGATCTACCAGGCGCGCTTCATGAAGTACCTCCACGCCCGGGGCATGGCCGATACCGAGGCCCGCAAGGTATGGACCTTCCTCGGCGACGGCGAGATGGACGAGCCCGAATCGATGGGGTCGATCGCGATGGCCGGACGCGAGAAGCTCGACAACCTGATCTGGGTGGTCAACTGCAACCTGCAGCGGCTCGACGGCCCCGTGCGCGGCAACGGCAAGATCATTCAGGAGCTCGAGTCCGACTTCCGCGGCGCGGGCTGGAACGTGATCAAGGTCATCTGGGGCGGCCGCTGGGATCCGCTTCTGGCCGCCGACACCGACGGCGCGCTGGTCAAGGTCATGGAGGACTGCGTCGACGGCGACTACCAGACCTTCAAGTCGCGCGACGGAGCCTACGTACGCGAGAACTTCTTCGGCCGCGACCCGCGCCTGCTCGAGCGGGTCGCGCACATGTCCGACGAGGACATCTGGCTGCTGAACCGCGGTGGCCACGACCAGCAGAAGGTCTATGCGGCCTACGACGCGGCCGTTCGCCACACCGGCTCGCCGACGGTGATCCTGGCCAAGACGATCAAGGGCTACGGGATGGGGGTCTCCGGCGAGGGCCAGATGATCACCCACCAGGCCAAGAAGATGACCGAGGATGCGCTGCTGGCCTTCCGGGACCGCTTCGAGCTGCCGCTGACCGACGCTCAGGTCCGCGCCGCCGAGTACTACCAGCCGCCCGACGACTCACCGGAGATGCAGTACCTGCGCGAATGTCGCGCCGCGCTGGGCGGTTCCCTGCCCGCCCGGCGGCGGCGCTCGGAGACGATCCAGGCGCCCCCGCTGTCCCTGTTCTCCGGTCAGCTGGAGGGAACCGGCGAGCGCGAGATCTCGACCACGATGGCCTTCGTGCGGGTGCTGGCCGCGCTGCTGCGCGACAAGGCGATCGGCCCGCGGATCGTGCCCATCGTCCCCGACGAGTCGCGCACCTTCGGCATGGAGGGCCTCTTCCGCCAGGTCGGGATCTACTCCGCCGTCGGGCAGCTCTACCAGCCCCAGGACTCAGAACAGCTGATGTTCTACAAGGAGGACCAGCACGGTCAGATCCTCGAGGAGGGCATCACCGAGGCCGGCTCGACCTCGTCCTTCATCGCCGCGGGCACCTCCTACAGCGCGCACGACGTGCCGATGGTGCCGTTCTACATCTACTACTCGATGTTCGGCTACCAGCGGGTCGGCGACCTCATCTGGGCGGCCGGCGACAGCCGCACCCGCGGCTTTTTGCTCGGCGGCACGGCGGGACGGACGACGCTCAACGGCGAGGGCCTGCAGCACGAGGACGGCCACAGCCACGCGCTGTTCTCGGTCGTCCCCAACTGCCGGGCCTATGACCCGAGCTTCGGCTATGAGGTCGCGGTGATCGTTCAGGACGGCCTGCGGCGGATGCTCACCGAGCAGGAGGACGCCTTCTACTACCTGACCCTGATGAACGAGAACTACCGCCATCCGCCCATGCCCGAGGGCGCCGAGGCGGGGATCCTGCGCGGGATGTATCTGCTCTGTGAGGCGCCGAAGCGTTCGCGCAAGCCGCGCGTGCAGCTGATGGGATCGGGGACGATCCTGCGCGAGGTCCGTGAGGCGGCGCTGCTGCTCGAGTCCGACTTCGGGGTCGTCGCCGACGTGTGGAGCGTGACCTCGTTCACCGAGCTGCGACGCGACGGGCTGGAGACCGAGCGCTGGAACATGCTGCACCCAGAATCCGAGCCGCGCCGGTCCTACGTGACCGAACAGCTCGACGGCCACCGCGGCCCGGTGATCGCCTCGACCGATTACCTCCGTGCCTTCCCGGATCAGATCCGCCAGTGGGTGACCGCCGACGGCCGCACGTACCGCACGCTCGGGACCGACGGCTACGGGCGCAGCGATTCGCGCGCGGCGCTGCGCCGCTTCTTCGAGGTGGACCGGCACTACGTGGTCATCGCAGCCCTCACCGAGCTGGCCGCCGCCGGGAAGATCGCGGCGTCGGAGATCACCCGGGCGATCGAGACCTACGGGATCGATCCGGACGCGGCGATGCCGGTGCACGTATGAGCCGCCGCGGGACGCGCACGACACCGCCGCGGCGAGCCCGGACCGCGAGCGGGTGCCCGGCATGAGCCTGCAGACGGTCGAGGTCCCTGACATCGGGGACTTCGGCGAGGTCCCGATCATCGAGATCCACGTCTCCCCCGGCGACACCGTCGCCGTCGAGGATCCGCTCGTCACCCTGGAGTCCGACAAGGCGACGATGGACGTGCCCTCCCCGGTCGCGGGCCGGGTCACCGAGCTGAAGGTGACGATCGGCGACCGGGTGACCCAGGGGACGGTGCTGATGACCCTGGAGGCGACCGTCGGTGGCGATCCGGCCGCGGTGGCGGCCGAGGATCCGCCGCAGGCGCCGGCCGCGGCCACCCCACCCGCCCCGCCTCCCCCGGCCGCTGCGAGCCCTTCGCCCCCCGCCGCCTCCCCGGCCACGCCTCCCGCCCCGGCGGCCACCCCTCCGGCCACCGCTGCCGCCACCGACGGCGCGGGCCCGGTCTACGCCAGCCCGGCGGCGCGGCGCCTGGCTCGCGAGCTCGGCGTCGCCCTGGACCAGGTGGCGGGCAGCGGCCGCGGCGGGCGGATCACCATCGATGACGTGCGCGCGGCCTCGGAGCGACCGACCCCGGCCCCGGGCGCGCCCGGCGCCGGCGCGGTGGGCGGCCTTGAGTTGCTGCCCTGGCCGGTGGTCGACTTCGCGAAGTTCGGCCCCGTCGAGCGCGTGCCGCGGACCCGCATCCAGCGGATCTCGGCCCCGAACCTGGCCCGCAACTGGGTGATGATCCCCCACGTCACTCATCACGACGAGGCCGACATCACCGAGCTGGAGGCCTGGCGCAAGCGCCTCAACGCCGAGCAGGACGTCAAGGTGACGATGGTCGCCTTCCTGGTCAAGGCGTGCGTGGCCACGCTGAAGGCCTTCCCGGACTTCAACTCCTCGCTGGACGGCGACGAGCTGGTGGTCAAGCACTACTGGAACATCGGCTTCGCCGCCGACACCCCGAACGGGCTCGTCGTGCCGGTGATCAAGGGCGCCGACGAGAAGGGGCTGCTCGAGATCGCGGCCGAGCTCGGGGAGCTGTCGGGCAGGGCGCGCGCGGGCAAGCTCGCTCCCGGGGACATGAGCGGAGCGACGTTCACGATCTCCTCGCTGGGGGGGATCGGCGGCACCGGCTTCACCCCGATCGTCAACGCGCCCGAGGTGGCGATCCTCGGGGTCACGCGCTCGGCGTTCAAGCCGGTCTGGGACGGCAGCGCGTTCGTGCCGCGGCTGATGGTGCCCCTCTCGCTCTCCTACGACCACCGGGTGATCGACGGCGCCTCCGCGGCGCGCTTTGTCGTGCACCTGTGCGGCGTGCTCTCCGACCTGCGCCGGGCTCTGCTGTGAGCGTCGGCCGGATGACTCCCGCGGCAGCCCGACGGCGAGCCGGGGTGGCGAGCGGATGCCGGGCGTGAGCGAGGTCCGCGTCCCGGACATCGGGGATTACACCGACGTCCCGGTGATCGAGATCCATGTGGCCCCCGGCGACACGGTCGCGCCGGAGGATCCGCTGGTGACGCTGGAGTCCGACAAGGCGACGATGGACGTGCCCGCACCGCAGGCCGGCACGGTCATGCAGTTGCGGGTGGCGATCGGCGACCGGGTGTCGGAGGGCAGCGTGCTGATGACCGTCGAGCCGGCCGATGCCGCGCCGGGGGACACGCCCGGTTCCGCGCCCGCGGACACGGCCGGGTCCGCCCGGGCACGCGCGGCCGGTTCCGCCCCGGTGGACGCCGCCGGTTCCGCGCCGGCCGGGCCGGCGGCGGCGGTGGTCTCCGAGCCGCCTGCGCCCTCGGCCGGCGCCGGCCAGTACGACGCCGAGGTCGTCGTGCTCGGGGCCGGCATCGGCGGTTACACGGCGGCCTTCCGCGCCGCCGATCTCGGCCTGAAGACGATCCTCGTGGAACGCTCCGAGCGGCTGGGCGGGGTGTGCCTGAACGTCGGCTGTATTCCCTCCAAGGCCCTGCTGCATGCGGCCCGGGTGATCGCCGAGGCCGAGGAGATGGGCGCTCACGGGATCAGCTTCGGCGCCCCCAGGGTCGACGTCGGCAAGCTGATCGGCTGGAAGGCGTCGGTCGTGGACCGGCTGACCGGCGGGCTCGACAGCCTGGCCACGCAGCGCCGCGTCGAGGTCGTGCGCGGCGAGGCGCGCTTCACGGGCCCGCACGCCGTGCAGGTCGGCGATACCCCGTTCGGGGCACGTGGACGCACGATCAGCTTTGCCAACTGCGTGGTGGCCGCCGGCTCCGAGCCGGCCGCGATCCCGGGGATGCCCGATGACCCGCGCGTCGTCGACTCGACCGGCGCGCTGGCTCCCGAGGACATCCCCGGCAAGCTGCTGGTCATCGGCGGCGGGATCATCGGTCTGGAGATGGCCTGCGTCTACGACGCGCTCGGCTCTGAGGTGACGGTGGTCGAGATGCTCGATCAGCTCATGACCGGCGCCGACCCCGACCTCGTGCGGCCGCTGGCCAAGCGGATCGGCAGCCGCTACGCCGCCGTGCACACCGGCAGGCGGGTTGGTGCGGTCAAGGCGCAGAAGAACGGCCTGAAGGTGGAGATCGAGGGGATCGGGTCCGCGCTGTTTGACCGCGTGCTCGTGGCCGTGGGCCGTACGCCCAACGGCGGGACGCTCGGCCTGGATGCCGCCGGCGTGGAGGTCGACGACCGCGGTTTCATCGGGGTCGATGAGCGGATGCGCACCAACGTCGGGCACATCTACGCGATCGGCGACGTCGCCGGCGCCCCGATGCTCGCGCACAAGGCGGCTCACGAAGGGGCCGTGGCCGCCGAGGTGATCGCCGGGCATGACGTCGTCTTCGATGCGCAGGGGATCCCGTCGGTCGCCTACACCGATCCCGAGGTCGCCTGGGTCGGGCTGACCGAGCTGCAGGCGCGTGAGCGCGGCATCGCGGTCGAGAAGGCGGTCTTCCCCTGGGCCGCGTCCGGCCGGGCGCTGTCGCTCGGGCGCGATGAGGGTCTGACCAAACTGCTGATCGACCCCGAGTCCCGGCACGTCCTGGGGGCGGGCATGGTCGGCGTCAACGCCGGTGATCTGATCGCCGAGGTCACGCTCGCGCTGGAGATGGGGGCCGTCGCCGAGGATCTGGCCCTGACCATCCACCCCCACCCCACGCTCTCGGAGACGGTCGGCTTCGCCGCCCAGATGGCGCAGGGCACGATCACCGACCTGCTCTCCCCCGCCGCCCGGCGGCGCAACCGGCCCTAGGCAGACGCACCCTGGACCGCGCTGCTGGGTCGCCGCCAGCGTGCGGCGAGCGGCCGTCGCGCGGCGGGGGCCGGCTAGCTGCGGTGCCGACGGCGACGCAGCAGCGCGACGAGCGCGAGCGCCCCGAGGATCAGCAGCGTGCGGCGCGGCTCGTCGGCCACCGACGAGGAGCGCGAGGACGGGGTGGGCGGCCCGGCGGGGACGGCGAACTCGTCGGCGGCCAGCACGTCATGGGGCTCGGCGATCCCGCTCGGATCTCCCGGAGGGGTGAACGGCCCGTGATGCAGATTGGGATCCGGCGCCGGCAGCTCGAACTCCTCGGCGGCCAGGATGTCGTGCGGGGGATCCGAGTGCAGGCTCGGGTCGACGTAGGGCAGCTCGAACTCCTCGGCGGCGAGGATGTCGTGCGGGGCCTCGGAGTGCAGGCGGGGATCCGGAGCCGGCAGCTCGAACTCCTCGGCGGCCAGCACGTCATGGGCCTTCTCGGAGCGGCGGGGCGCAGGCATCGGCCCATCTTCGCAGACCCCGACCGGACCTGCAGGCTCTCGGGCCGCCCGCCGCGCGCGGACCCGGTGCCGCTCGGCACCCGGCACCCGGGCGCGATCGACCTCTGCGCAGGACCGGGCTTGATAATCTCAGTCCACGCGACTGAGATCCGAGGGTGAGGCCGCGCAATGCGGTGGTATCCTCCGCTTATCAGCCGTAAGCAACTACCGAAAGTGAAGACTTGATGAGTCGCCTTCTTCTGGTCCCGCTGGACGACGTCGTCGTCTTCCCGGGCATGTCTCTGACGCTGGCCATCGAGACCGGCGATGAAGAGCGGGTGCTGCTCGTGCCCCGCCACGAAAAGGAATTTGCCGCCGTCGGCACGGTCGCCGAGGTCTCTGACCGCGTCCGCCTGCCCGGGGGTGCGCGTGCCGTCACCCTGCAGGGCCTGCACCGCGGCATCGCCGGCGCGGCGCAAACCCTCCCCGACGGGCGTCTCTATGTCGACGTCGAGGAGGCCCCGGACGCCGTCCCGGTCGACGGCAAGACCCGCAACCTGGAGCGCGAGTACCGCGCGGTGGTCGAGGAGATCCTCGAGCTGCGCGGCGACGAAGGCCGCGTCTCGGCCTTCCTGCGCTCGATCTCCGAGCCGGGCACGCTGGCCGACACCTCGGGCTACTCGCCCGATCTGACCTATGAGCAGAAGGTCACCCTGCTGCAGACCACCGACGTGACCGAGCGGCTCGAGATCGCCCTGGGCTATCAGCGCGAGCGGCTGGCCGAGCTGCAGGTGCGCAAGCGCATCCGCGAGGACGTCGAGTCCGGCGCCGAGAAGCAGCAGCGCGAGTACTTCCTGCGCAAGCAGATGGACTCGATCCGCAAGGAGCTCGACGAGGACGACGCCTCGGTCGTGGAGGAGTACCGGACCAAGATCGAAGAGGCCGGCATGCCCGAGCACGCCGCGGAGCAGGCGCTCAAGGAACTGGGCCGCCTGGAGCGGCTCGGTGAGCAGTCGGCGGAGTCAAGCGTGATCCGGACCTACCTGGACTGGCTGATCGCCGTGCCCTGGAAGGAGCACTCCGAGGAGCGCCTGGATCCGGTGCACGCCCGTGAGGTGCTCGATGCCGACCACGCCGGCCTCGAGGACGTCAAGGACCGCATCACCGAGTACATCGCGGTCAAGAAGCTGCGCACCGACCGCAACATGGATGCGGACGTCGCCGAGCGGGCTGAGCTGGCCAAGACCGGCCGGCGCAACAACGATGGCGGCGCGATCCTCACCCTGATCGGGCCTCCCGGCACCGGTAAGACGTCGATCGGCGAGTCGATCGCTCGCGCGACGGGGCGCAAGTTCGTGCGCATGTCGCTGGGCGGCGTCCGCGACGAGGCCGAGATCCGCGGGCACCGCCGCACCTACATCGGCGCGCTCCCGGGCCGGCTGGTCCGGGCGCTGCGCGACGCGGGGACGATGAACCCGGTGATCATGCTCGACGAGGTCGACAAGGTCGGCAACGACTGGCGCGGTGATCCGGCCTCGGCCCTGCTCGAGGTGCTCGACCCGGCCCAGAACCACGCGTTCCGCGATCACTACCTCGATATCGAGCTCGACCTGTCCGGGGTGATGTTCATCGCCACGGCCAACGTCGCCGACACGATCCCCGGCCCGCTGCTGGACCGCATGGAGGTGATCCGCTTCGACGGGTACACGACGTCGGAGAAGGTCGCCATCGCCCGCGGGTACCTGTGGCCGCGCCAGCTGGAGCGCAACGGGCTGCGCCCCGACGAGGTGGAGATCACCGACGAGCTCCTGCGGACCGTGACCACCGAGTACACGCGCGAGGCCGGCGTACGCCAGCTCGAGCGCGACCTCGGCACGCTGCTGCGCAAGACGGCGACCCGGATCGCCAGCGGCACCCAGAGCGCCCCGGTGACGATCGACCTGGACTCGATCCGCGACGCCCTCGGGCGCCAGCGGCACTTCCAGGAGTCCGCGGTGCGCACGGCGGTGCCGGGCGTGGCCACGGGGCTGGCGGTGACCGGCGCCGGGGGCGACGTGCTGTTCGTGGAGGCCACGGCGATGCCGGGCAAGCCCAACCTGACCCTGACCGGGCAGCTGGGCGACGTGATGAAGGAGTCGGCTCAGATCGCGCTCTCCTATGTGCGCGGGCACGCGGCTGACCTGCAGATCGCTGCCGAGCGCTTCGAGGACCGCTCGTTCCACGTGCACGTGCCCGCCGGAGCGATCCCCAAGGACGGCCCGAGCGCCGGCGTCACGATGGTGACGGCGCTCACCTCGCTGCTGACCGACCGGCCGGTCCGCCACACGGTGGGCATGACCGGTGAGGTCACGCTGCAGGGCCGGGTCCTGCCGATCGGCGGGGTCAAGCAGAAGGTGCTGGCCGCACACGCGGCGGGCCTGACCGACGTGATCCTGCCCGAGCGCAACCGGGGCGACCTGGACGAGGTGCCCGAGGAGGTCCGGGAGGCGATGACCTTCCATCTGGCGATGACCGTCGACGAGGTGCTGGCCGTCGCCCTGGAGCCGGCCGCGACCCGGTCGGCCGCCCTCTGATCACCGACTGACCGGCGGGGCGGCCCGTGAGAGCCGCCCCGCCGAAGTCAGCTGGCCAGACCGCGGGGTCCGCCCCGCCTAAGTCAGCGGGGCAGATCTCGCGGGTCCACCCCGCCTAAGTCAGCGGGCCAGATCTCGCGGGTCCGCCCGCCTCCGTCAGCGGGACAGATCTCGCGGGTCCGCCCCGCCTCCTCAGGTCAGAGGGTCAGCAGGCCCGGGGTGTTGAGCAGCTGCTGCAGGATGTTGAGCAGGCCGGTGACCTGCCCGACCGGCAACGTGCCCGGATTGAGCAGGTTGGACACCGAGCACAGGAGGTTGCCGAGCAGATTCCCCGGCCCCGACTGGGCGGTGATGTCGAGCACGACCTCGTTGAGATGCACGTTGAGACCGAGCAGGTTCAGTGACAGCGGCCCCAGGTCGAGGTGCAGGACCGGGCACAGCGCCGCGGCGTGCGCCCCGGTCTGGCTGGAGCCGGCCGGCGGCGTGGTGCCGGGAGCGACCTTGACCGGCATGGCCACGGTGCGCGCTCCGACGCCTCGCTGGCCGAGCCGGCCGGTGAGCACGCCGACGGCATACGTCTTGCCCGCCCGCGTGATGAACTGCTTGACGGTGAAGTGGCCGGTGAAGGCCTTGCCGTTGGTGGCAACGCCGGTGACCGGGGTGCCGGCCAGCGACCTCCCGTGAGTGGTCGTCTGCGCCCCGGCCACCGCCGGGGTGACAAGCAGCGCGAAGCTGGCGGCCGCAAGCGCGAGCGCCGTTTTGAACGTGTTCATCAATCCTCCCTGGAATCGATGTTGAGTGATGTCTGTTGCCCGAGGACAGACGCATGTGCGCCGGGCGATGGGCGCGGGCCGGCCGTGCAGGCACGGGACTCCCGGCGAGCGCCGATGAGCTCGCTTCTACATCTGCTCCCTACCTCCAATTTGGACGATTGGATTCCCTACCGCACCGAGTGTCACATTTCGGTCCGGGCCGCGAGCCGGTTGACGCCCTCGGTGCGGCCCCGATGTCCGGGTGCCGACATCCGGCCGGCGTGCCACCGCCGCCCTGCGCCCTAGCCTGCCCGCGAGGACCAAACCCGACCGGCCGGAGGCAACATGTGGCGTGAGATCTTCGTCGTGCAGGTCCCGATCGTCGAGAAGGTGCTGCGCACCGTGCTCGTCTACGCGACGATCGTGCTGCTGTTCCGGCTCAGCGGCAAGCGCGGGCTGGCCACCCTGAACACGCTGGACTTCGTGGTCATCTTCCTGCTCTCCAACGTCGTGCAGAACGCGATCATCGGCAACGATCAGAGCTTCAGCGGCGGCGCGATCGGTGCCGCCACGCTGGTCGCGGTCAACGCCGGCGTCAACCGGATGATCGCCCGCTCGCCCCGGGCTGCCCGGGTGCTGGAAGGCCGTTCGACCACCGTCATCGAGGACGGGCGCACCGTGCCCGACGCGGTCCGCCGGCTCGCCCTGCGCCCCGTCGAGCTCGAGCACGCCGTCCGCATGCAGAACGGCGACTCCCTGCAGGAGATGCAGCGCGGGGTGCTCGAGCCCAGCGGCCATCTCATTCTCACCCTCAAGCCGTCGGAACAGGGCGCGACCAAGAGCGATGTCACCCTGCTGCTGGCCCGGCTGGACGCGATCGAGGCCCGGCTCGGGACCGAGGGCAGCGTGTAGACCGCCGCCGGACCGCGCGGATCGCCGATCCGTACCGCGGGCGGCGACGATTCGCGTCTCGGCGGCGACCCGGCGGGTAGTAGGTTGATCACATGAGCACGATCACCGCCTCCCAAGAAGAACGCGCCGTCGCGTCGGTCCCCAAGCAGCTCTACATCGCCGGTGAGTGGCGAGACGGGGCTCAGGGGACGCTGTCGGTCGAGGACCCCTCCACCGGGCAGCGCCTGTGCGACGTGGCCGACGCCTCGGCGCAGGACGCCGGCGAGGCCCTGGACGCCGCCGTCGCCGCCGGCCCCGCGTTCGCCGCGATGGCCCCGCGCGAGCGGGCCGAGATCCTGCGCCGCGCGTTTGAGCTGATCACCGAGCGAATCGACGATCTCGCCCTGATCATGACCCTGGAGATGGGCAAGACGCTGACTGAATCGCGCGCCGAGATCACCTACGCGGCGGAGTTCTTCCGCTGGTTCTCCGAGGAGACGGTGCGGATCGAAGGCCGGTATGTGGTGGCGTCCAACGGCGCCGGACGCGTGCTGACCATGCAGCAGCCGGTGGGGCCGTGTCTGATGATCACACCGTGGAACTTCCCTCTCGCCATGGGCACGCGCAAGATCGGCCCGGCGGTGGCCGCGGGCTGCACGATGGTGGTCAAGCCCGCCCAGCAGACGCCGCTGTCGATGCTCATGCTGACGCGCATCCTCGAGGAGGCGGGCCTGCCCGGGGGCGTGCTCAACCTCATCACGGCGTCGTCCTCGGCTGAGACGACCGGGCCGCTGATCGCCGACCAGCGCCTGCGCAAGATGAGCTTCACCGGCTCGACCGAGGTCGGCCGCATGTTGATGAAGCAGGCGTCCGACACGCTGCTGCGCCTGTCGATGGAGCTGGGCGGCAACGCGCCCTTCCTCGTGTTCAACGACGCCGACATCGACGCCGCCGTGGACGGGGCGATGCTGGCCAAGATGCGCAACATGGGCGAGGCCTGCACCTCGGCCAATCGCTTCCACGTGGGAGACAAGGTCGCCGACGAGTTCGCGACCAAGCTCGCCGAGCGGATGGGCGCGCTGACCCTGGGGCGTGGCGTCGAGGAGGGGGTCGACGTCGGGCCCCTGATCGACGACAAGCAGCGCAGCAAGGTGTCCGACCTGGTCCAGGACGCGATCGGCCGTGGCGCCCAGGCCGTGGTCGGCGGGCAGGCGCGGGACGGCGCCGGCTACTTCTACAACCCGACCGTCCTCACCGACGTGCCCGACGACGCCGAGCTGCTGCAGGAGGAGATCTTCGGCCCGGTCGCTCCGGTTCGCGGCTTCGGTGATGAGGACGAGGCGATCGCGGCCGCCAATGACACCGAGTACGGGCTGGTCGCCTACGTGTTCACCCGCGATCTCAAGCGAGCGCTGCGGGTCTGTGAGGGACTGCAGACCGGGATGATCGGCCTCAACCAGGGAGTGGTCTCCAACGCGCAGGCGCCGTTCGGCGGGGTCAAGCAGTCCGGCTTCGGGCGCGAGGGTGGTCACGAGGGGATCCAGGAGTACCTGGAGACCAAGTACGTGGCGGTCAACCTGTAGCGCCGGCGGCGCCGATGACACCCGAGGAGCGCGAGGACCTGTCCCGGCGGCGCCGATGACACCCGAGGAGCGCCAGGACCTGTCCCGGCGGCGCCGATGACACCCGAGGAGCGCGAGGACCTGGCGCGGCTGCGCCGGGCCCGGGATCTGATGGACCGCGAGTACTCGCGTCCGCTGCCCGTGGCCGCCCTGGCCCGCACCGCGCTGATGTCCAGCGCGCACTTCTCGCGCCGGTTTCGCGCCGCCTACGGGGAGACGCCCTACGCGTATCTGATGACCCGGCGCATCGAGCGCGCGCAGGCTCTGCTGCGGCGCGGGGACCTGACCGTGACCGAGGTCTGCCTGATGGTCGGCTGCACCTCGCTGGGTTCGTTCAGCGCGCGCTTCACCGAGCTGGTCGGCGAGACCCCCACCGCCTACCGCGCGCGTGACCACAGCGCGCTCGAGCACGTGCCCGGATGCCTGGCCCGGGACCTCACGCGCCCGCGCCGGGAACCGAGCAGGATCCGAGAAGCGCCGCCGCTCGCCCTCGCCTAGCGTTGGCTCCATGGATCTCACACTCTCCACCTGCTTCGTGCTCGTGCACGACCCGGACTCGGCCCTGGCCTTCTACCGCGACGCGCTCGGGCTTGAGGTCCGCAACGACGTCGCTCGGGAGCATTTCCGCTGGATCACGGTCGGGTCCCCCGCTCAGCCGGGCGTCGCAATCGTGCTGACCAACTACCTCAACGGCAGTCCGGCCGATCAGGAGGCACTCTCCGGGCTGATCGCCAAGGGCGCGCTCAACGGCGTGCACTTCCAGACCGATGATCTCGACGCCGCGTTCGCCAAGCTCTCGGCGGCCGGGGCCGAGGTCGTGCAGGAGCCGACCGACCAGCCGTGGGGCACGCGCGACTTCGCCGTGCGCGATCAGTCGGGCAACCTGCTGCGGATCGATCAGCCGCCCCGCGCCTGACCCGCCGGCGCCCCGGCGGGCGCGGGCCGGCGGGGCGGGCCGGCGGGCGCGGCGGGCGCGGGCCGGCGGGCGCATCCCCGGCAGACTCCTGCGGAGACGCTCTGGGGCCCGCGGCGAGAGTCCTGCAAAGACCGCTCGGTTGCCCGGCCGCGCGCGCATCCCCGAGGCCGCCGCGCCGCCCTCCCCCGTTGGCCGCGGAAGGCTCTGAATCTCGGACGGCTTGGCACCGAGCGTGCAAAACACGCCAAACCACCCCGGGCCACCGTAGGTTGGCGCAAAACGCGCGTATAGCGTGCAGTTCACGACAAACGAGAGGACGGAACCGCTGGTTTGGCGCGTTCTGCATGCTCCCGGAGCCAGGGGGGGAGCCGTCAGCGGTGGCAGCGAAGGAGCGGCGGCCGGGCGTAGCGGTGAGCGGTGGCAGCGAGGCCGCGGTGGGCCATACGCGGCCGCGGGGGTAGCGGTCACCGGGAACAGGGAGAGCCAACCCGGGCGACACCGGGACCCACCGCGAGGCGCAGGACCCGGACCCAGCCGAGCGCGGGCGGGCGGTTGCCGCGGACGGCCGGCGCCCCTACGCTGGGGCCGATGAGCTCCGAGGTCGCGATCCGCCGGCGCCGGCTGGCCCTGCGGCTGGCCGCGGGCGCGCTGGCGTGGTCGCTCGGGCTGCTGGTCACCGCGCTGGCCGTCCCGCTCTACGACGGGCAGACGACGAGCGACGCCAACGGACTGACGCTCTGGACCGCGACCTACGTGCAGCGCTTCGGGGCCTGGACGCTGATCCCGCTCGTGCTCCCGGCGCTGGCCTCGCTGCTGGCCCTGGTCGCGATCGCCGAGCCGGGTGGCCGGCGGCGCCAGGCGGCCGGGCTGCTGACCGCGCTGACCGGGCTGGCCGGGCTGGTGTTCGTGGTCAGCGGCGGGGTGCTGCTGCTCCCGGTCGCGGTGGTGCTGGCGGGTGGGCTGCGGCTCGTGCGCCCGGCCCGGACCGCCCGGTCGGACCGGACCGCCCGGTCGGACCGGGCCGCACGGCCGGACCGCCCCGGGCGCCCTGATCCCGGCGGACGGTGGCGGCGGCGGCGCGACGGCAGCGCGAGCCGGCGGCGCGCCCCGGAGGGTGAAGGCGCGTGAGAACCCCGGGTCCCCCTGTACCCTGAGCAGGGCGCATGGCGTACGCCGAGGAGACTCCGCGCCTACAGGGGCCGATCAACGAGCACGCGACCTCGCTCGCCCGCGAGTGGCGGCGGCTCACGCGGGCCGCAACCGCGGTCGCGCTGACCACCGCGCCGGCGTTCTTCCTCGTCCTCTACGACTCAAACCACCTGTCGCTGATCGCCGCGGTGATCATCACCGCGATCGCGGTGGTCACGTTCCGCGGCTTGGTCGAGCTGGTCACCCGGCGGTTCATCCCCTCCCCCAGCCTGTACGGCGCGGACCCGTCGCTCAAGGCACAGGACATCGTCGCCCGCCGTCGCTACTGGTACTGGCGGGGCAAGTTCCGCCGGCTGGCGATCTACGTGCTGATCGTGATCGCGCTGCTGGCGGTGGCCCAGGCGATGCTGGCCCTCGGCGGCGTCTCGGCGCCGTTCTTTGACCCGTTCTCCGGCCTGAAGAAGATCTTCCCGCCGCAGGACCTCCCGCAGTTGGCGCTGGTGTTCGTCCAGCTGCCGCTGCTGTTCTTCATCAACTTCGCGATCTTCTTCGGCCCCTTCCTGTTCTTCGCCGTGCGCCAGATCCGCGGCTATGAGCCCGGGGACGCGAGCTGGGGGGTGCAGATCGAGGACGTGCGCGGGCAGGCCGAGGCCAAGGAGGAGATCACGCGGGTGATCACCCTCTGGCAGTCCGGGGAGGAGTTCGAGAAGGCGGGCGGCAAGCGCGAGCGCGGGCTGCTCTTCCTCGGCGCACCGGGCACCGGCAAGACGATGATCTCCAAGGCCATCGCCACCAACTTCAACTGTCCCTTCGTGACCATCCCCGGCTCGGGGTTTGCCGGGATGTTCATCGGCATGGATGCGATCACCGTCCAGTTCCTGGCCCGTAAGGCGCGCAAGCTGGCGGCCAAGTGGGGCGGGCAGTGCATCGTGTTCATCGACGAGATCGACGCGGTGGGAATGCGGCGCAACGCGCTGGGGACCGGCCTGGGCGGCTCGTCGATCGGCGCCGACCCGACCTCGATCCACGACTTCAACTTCTACGGCCCGAACGGGGCCATCACCTCCAGCGGCGATGTGGTCATCGAGTCGCGGGCATGGCGCGAGCGGCTGTTCGCGCAACGCGCCGAACCGGCCGCGGGCGGGTACCCGGTGGCGATGGCCCGCCTCGCTGAGAAGGTCAACCGCTTCTACCCCGGCTTCGGCGGGATGGGCAGCGGCATGGGCGGCGGCATGGCGCTCAACCAGCTGCTCGTGGTGATGGACGGCATCGACGAGCCGCCGCTGATGCGCAAGGTGCTGACCAATCGCCTGAACACCTTCCTGGACGCCATGTTCGTGATCCCGGCGCGGATCGGCTCGCTGCGCCTCCGTCTGCGGCCGCCCAAGCCGCGGTCGGAGCAGATCTACTTCATCGGCGCCTGCAACGTGCCGATCGAGGTGCTCGACCCCGCGCTGACCCGCCCGGGACGGATGGGGCGCCACATCTGGTTCCGCACCCCGACCAAGGACGACCGGCTCGACATCCTGGATCTGTACCTGGGCAAGGTCGCCCACGAGCCCGATCTCGATACCGATCGCCGGCGGGACGAGCTGGCCCGGATCACCAACGGCTACTCGCCCTCGATGATCGAGCAGTGCTGCTCGATGGCGCTGACCATCGCGCACACCGAGGGCCGGCGCGAGTTCGCCTGGCGCGACATCGTCGAGGCGATGACCACGGTCGAGACCGGAACCGCGCAGAACATCGAGTACATCACCGAAGAGACCCGCGCCGTCGCCATCCACGAGGCCGGACACGCGGCCGCCGGTCACGTCTACCTGGAGAAGGACGTCCTCTCCACGCGGCTGTCGATCCGCAAGCGCGGCGGCTCGCTGGGGCACTACCAGAGCATGGAGAAGGACGAACGGTTCTCGCACTTCCGCAGCCGGGTGATGGGCAGCCTGATCATGACCCTGGGGGCGATGGCGGCCGAGCACGTCTTCTACGGCGAGAACTCGCAGGGGGTCTCCGGCGACGTGGCCTCGGCGACGGCCACCGCCGCGGCGATGGTGGGGATCTGGGCGATGGGCCCGGACCCCGTGCACATCTCCGGCAGCCTCGAGCTCGACGAGGACGTCCAGGCGGCCCTCAAGCGCCTGGAGCGGATCGGCGCGGCGATCATGAACCGCGCCGGCAGCCCCGGGATGTTCGGCGACAACCCGGTCGGCGCCGTGCTGGCCAACCCGGACAAGCGTCGCGGCGCCGCACAGATCCTCGGGCAGGCCTACGTGACCGCGTACGCCCTGATGGACGGCAACCGGCGGGCCCTGGAGGCGATCGCCGACACGCTGATCGAGCGCAAGGAGCTGCACGGGGACGAGGTGGGAGAGCTGCTGGACCGGGTCGGTCTCGTCAAGCCCGAGCTTGACCTCAACGATCCCGCGACCTGGCCGTCGGTGTGAGCGTCTCCACCCCCCACGCCCACCGCTTCCGCACAGCGACGGCCGTGCTGGTCGGCTTCGCGATCGGGGCGATCCTGATCGCGGTCGCCCTCGCGGTGTCGTCCTCGGGCCGCGGTGCCGACGCCGGGTCGGGACCGGCCTGGTCGCCGTGGCACCCGCCCGACTCCGGGACGCTCGGGGCCCGCGACATCGCCGACTACATCGCCCCCAGCTACCGGATCGATCCGCTCAATCAGCTCGCCGTGGTCACGGTGGTCAACCTCGAGAGCGCCAACGCCGCGGCCGCAGCCGCGTCGGCCGCCGCCAACGGCACGGCGACCGCGACCGGCGCCGCGACGGGGGTCGCGGTGGCCATCCATCCCAGCCCCACCTCGAGCGCGATCTCGCTGCTCGGCGGGAACACGATCGCCTACAACCTGTGCGGCATCGGCGGCAAGAACTGCGCCATCGGCGTCGGCACGCCGTCCGCGAGCCGGCTGCTGCTGCTCCGGCGCGAGGCGCTCGAGCTGGCCCTGTACACCTTCCGCTACCTGAGCGGCGTGCAGAACGTGGTGACGATCCTGCCGCCCGGCCACACCGTGGTGCAGAGCGCGCTGACCCGGACGCCGCCGACCACCGACGCCAAGAGCAAGCCGCTCAACGTCGCCGTCCTGTTCGACCGCAAGGAGCTCGCTCCGCTGCTGAGCCATCCGCTCAGTGAGCTGCTGCCCGAGTCCACGCCGCCGAGCGTGAGCACGATGGCCAAGGCGCCCGAGGCTCCCCTCGTCGAGCAGGTGACCGGCCGCGGGATGTTCTCCGAGCAGCTCCAGCAGGCGCAGGACGGCTCGAACCTGATCGTGCTCGATCCGCTGCCGCCGCAGTAGCGCAGCGGCGGTCGGGGTGGCGCTACGGGCCCGGGGCCGGAGTGGGTCTCAGGGCGAGCGGGCGTTGATGCGGCACGCACGGCTCAGGCCGAGCCGGCGCCCGGCCCCTCGTCCACCGGGTCCCGGGGCCTGGCGGTGAAGCCGGGGCAGGCGAGCACGGGCAGCCGCGGATAGCGCGGGAAGCGGTCGGGCTCGTCGCGCGAGCGGCGGCACAGGGAGAAGCGCGAGCCGCGGGTGGTGGTAACGACCTGCTGGTGGCGGCAGCGATCACACAGCCCGGCCGGCGGCCCGGGCGTCACGGCCATCTACAGGCCGGCCGCCCGCGCGTCGGCGCGCAGCTGCCGCGGGTGGCGCGCATCGGCCCCGGAGACGACCGCCGTCCAGGCGATCCGGCCGGCGCGGACTCGGTAGAGCCGCCGGGCCCCGCCGCGCAGCCGGTGACCCAGCCACAGGCCGTGACCGAGCGAGCGGCCCAGCCGCCGCAGCCGGGCGGCGCGGGGGGCGCGGGCCCCGGGGTGCAGGGCCCCGGTCACGCTGCGCGGCGCGCTGGAGGCGACCATCCGCACGCGCCCGGACCGGGTGAAGACGGCCGCGGCGCCGGCGCGGCGGGCGCCGGTCACGCACCACCGGTACGCCATCCCGGGACGGGCGGCGGGCTGGCCGGCGGCCATCAGCACGCTGCGGGCGCCGGCGCCGAGGCGGAGCGCCCCCAGACCGGAGGGCCCGAGCCGCGCGCCGGCGGGCAGGCAGGCCGGGCCGGGCACGCCGTAGGCGCGCTCCCACATCTCCAGGTAGGCCTCGGCCCCGTGGAACATGTCCGTGAGCAGCGGCCGGCCGCCGATCTGCTGAAGCTCCTGGAGCCAGTCGGCGAACATGCCGTAGTTGGCCACCCCGTCGGTGTTGAGATCGAACGTCCGCTGGCCCCACACCTCGCGGTTGAAGGTGACGTTGCCGGCGAAGGCCCGGAACGGGTAGTGGATGGGGCTGAGCGTGTCCGGCTGGCTCTCCTCGGCCAGGCCGTTCATGTCGGCCCCGTAGCCGAAGCCGGTGCCGCCGTAAAAGCGCTTGTTGCGGACGGTCTCAGACGTCTTCCATTGGTCGATGAAGCTGGTCGGCGAGGAACCCGCGATCGGCGTCACGAAGCCGCCGAGGTTGTAGATCCGCGGGTTCTCCTGCGGTGAGTCCCAGCTGTGGGCCGAGACGACCCCGGAGTAGTGGTGGGCCTCCAGCAGCGACAGCGTGTCGTCGGCGGTTTTGACGTCCATGTGGTCGAGCTCGACGATCAGGTGGCGCCGCATCATCTGATCGATCAGGTAGTGGCCGAGGTCCGTGAGGCCGCGGGTGTTGCAGTGCGGCGCGGGCGGGTAGACGGGCAGCTGGCTGGCCGGACTGGGCACCGGCGCGCCGGGCAGGCCGCCGAGCAGGTTCTGGCCGACGGACCCGTTGAGCAGCGAGAACAGCGCGCCGCCGGCCGGAACCGCGCTCAGCTGAGTCGAGTCGTGCTCGGCCCCGGGGCAGGTCTCGATGTTCCAGAACTGCCCGGTCTCCAGATGGTTGCCGCCGTTGATGAGCAGCCCGAGCTCCCCGGCGTCCATCTTGGTCCCGCCGAACGCGTTGTCGAACTTGTGCACCGGGAAGAAGGTGCTGACCCCGAGGTGCTGGACATCGGCCAGGCCGGCGTCGATCTGGTTGCGGTCACACAACGGCTTGCCGAGGTACTCGCCGCAGTTGAACAGGTCTGAGACCTCGATCCCCTCGACGACGGCCAGCTTGCCCGCGTTGATCACCTGCCGCGCCTGGAAGGGATTGGTGACGATCCGGAAGAAGCCCTTCCCCGGTCCCCCGGACTGGGCGTCGATGTAGTCCTGCAGCGCGCGCAGGTCGGCGGCCTGGATGTGCACGCTCTCCATGTCGTTGCACGGGTTGTGCTTGGTCGTCATCAGGTTGCAGAGCGCCTCGTTGTCGACCAGCTGGGTGACCATCACCCGCAGGCCGGCCTTCCAGGCGCGCTCGATGCCGGTGTAGTAGTCGCCCTCCTCGGCCAGGTCGGTCGGCGAGGGCCAGTCGTGGAAGGTCGGCCAGCCGACCGTGTCGTGGCTGTGGGCGGGGGTGCCGTAGTCCACGAAGCTCTCCACCGCGCCGTTGGTGCCGGTCTCATACGGGGCGCAGTCGGGCAGGGCGAACTCGACGCCGAACGGATGCCAGGGCCGCCCGCAGTGCCAGTCGCCGCCGAGGAACTCGAACGCGGTCACGTGGGTGTGGGCGTCGATCGTCCCGGTCACCGTGGACAGCGGCCCGGCCCCGCGGAAGCTCGTGCCGGTCGCGTCGACGCCGGCCTCGGGGTAGTTGGCGCACCCCTGCGCGGGGGTGAAGCGCACCGCGGTGGCGCCCCCGGTGCCCTGGTTGGTCATCGTGTACCCGCGGACCGGGTTGCCGGTCACCGTCCAGACGGTGTCGGAGGTCGGTTGCGAGGTGGGTGCGGCGCCCGCGCCGAGGAAGTCCCCGTGCACGCCGTAGATCAGGTACTGGCCCAGCGCCGTGGCCTGCATGCGGTAGGGCGCGTCCGACGGGGCGAGCGAGCGGCCGCCCGAGCTCAGGGCGAAGCAGCCGTGGGCCAGGGAGTAGCGGCTGGCCGCCGTGCCCGTCCCCGCCGGCCGCGGATTGGCCACGACGGCGGCGGGCGCGAAGACGGTGTGAAAGCTCACGCGCGCGGTCCGGCGCGGGCTCCGGGCCGGCGCACCGCTCACCGCGGTCACGGTCAGCACGGCAGCCAGCAGTACCACCGTCAGGCCGCCCAGGCCTCGCGCCCGTCTGCTCATCGCGTCAGCTCCTCCAGGGTCAGGACGAGCGAACGATACTCGTACCCCGTTTCCCGGTGCAACGCGATCTCGCAGGTGCGGTTGGAGGCGATCGCTCCGTCCAGGTGCTCGTGGCTCAGCTCGGCCGCGGTAGCGCTCAACGCGGCGGCGGGCAGCTCAGGGTGCAGCAGGCCCCGGTCGCCGGCCATGCCGCAGCAGCCGCCGGCGGCCGGGACGACCACCTCGTCGGCCAGCGTCGCGGCCACCGCGGCCAGCCGCCCGGCCAGCCCGAGCTGGGAGCACGCGCAGGTGGCGTGCACGGCCAGCCGGCCGAGGCGGTGGGTGACCGGCAGGCGCTCGAGCAGGCGGTCGTGGACCCAGCTGACCGAATCGAGCACCTCGATCCCCTCCAGGCCGAGCTCCCCGATCACCCCGAGCGTGCACGAGCTGGCGTCGATGACCACCGGCAGGCGCCCGTCCTCGCTCCAGCGCCGGATCGCCGCCGCCGTCCGCTGAGTCATCAGCGCATGGCCGTCGGTGTAGCCCTTGGAGCTCCACGGGGTGCCGCAGCAGTGACCGGCCACGTCGTCGGGGATCCACACGGGCAGGCCGGCCCGGCGTGAGACGGTGACCAGCGCCTCGGGCACCGACGGCCCGGGGCTCTGGCGCGAGGGACCGAAGATGCGGTTCAGGCACGAGGGCAGGTAGACGGCGGCGGCGCCGTCGCGCGTCGTGCTCGGCAGCCGCGCCGGGGCCGGCGCGGGCACGCTCGCGTCCCACTGGGGGATCAGGTCCGGCGCCGCGGGGGTGCGGCGCAGCGCGCGGGTCAGGGCCGCGACCCGTGCGTCCCCGGCCACCCGGGCCGCCACGCCGGCGGCCCGCAGCCCGGCCCGGGCGGCCCGTTCGGCCGCGGCGTAGCGCCGGGCCACGCCGAGCGCCGCGCGCTGGGCCCGCGGCGAGTGCTGCGCGGTGCGCAGGCGTTTGACCAGGGCGCCGGTGTCGATCGCCACCGGGCAGGCGGCCGCGCACGAGCTGTCGGTCGCGCAGGTCTGCAGGGCGTCGTAGTCGTACTGCTCTAGCAGCGTGGTCAGCACGGGAGAACCCTCGGGCTGGCGCGCCATCTCACGGCGCAGGACGATCCGCTGGCGGGGCGTGGTGGTGACCCCGCGCGACGGGCAGACCGGCTCGCAGAACCCGCACTCGATGCATTTGGTCGCCTCCGCCTCGATCTCGGGCGTGCTGGCCAGGTTGTGCAGGTGCACGTCAGGGTCGCGGTTGAGCAGGACCCCGGGGCCGAGCACCCCGTGGGGGTCGGCCAGCGCCTTGACGCGCCACATCAGCTCGGTCGCGGTCTCGCCCCATTCCCGGGCCACGAACGGGGCCATGTTCAGGCCCGTGCCGTGCTCGGCCTTCAGCGAGCCGTCGTACTTGTCCACGATCAGGTCGACGAGGGCGTGCATGAAGCGGTCGTAGCGGGCCGTGTCGTCGCTGTCGGAGAAGTTCAGGGTGAGCAGGAAGTGCAGGTTCCCGGCCGAGGCGTGGCCGGCCAGGCCCTGGAGGAAGCCGTGCTCGCCGAGCAGCGCCTGCAGGTCGCGCGCCGCCTCGGCGACCCGCGCCGGGGGCACGCACACGTCCTCGATGATCAGCGTCACGCCCGGCGGGCGGATCGCCGCCAGCAGCCCCTGCATGCCCTCGCGCACGCGCCAGAGCAGCTCGACCTCCTCGGCGTCACGGGTGAAGCGGACGGCCTCGTCCCCCCCGATGAGCGGGCGGCCGGCGAGGATCTCGGCCGCCGTCGCCTCGGGCGCGTCGAGGCCGGACGGGTCGTCGGCGCGGAACTCGATCAGCAGCGCGGCGGAGGTCGGGGGCAGCTCCTTCCAGGCCGCCGGGGTGCCGGGCATGTTGTAGGCGGCGGCGATCAGCGTCGGGGCGACCATCAGCTCGGTCGCGGTGGCGCCGGCGGCGACGAGCGGCTCGACGGCGGCCGCGGCGGCGTCGAGGTCGTCGAAGAAGACCAGGCCCAGCGACGAGTGCGGCCCGTGGGGCACGGTCTCGAACACCGCCTCGGCGACGAAGGCCAGCGTCCCCTCCGAGCCGATGATCAGGCGGCGGAAGATCTCCAGCGGGGTGTCGGCGTCCAGGAACGCGCACAGCCGGTAGCCGGTCGTGTTCTTGATCTCGAACTTGCGCGCGATCCGGGCCGAGAGCTCGGCATCGCCGCGGATCGTGTCGCGGATCTCGAGCAGGCCGGCCGCGAGCTCCGGCGCCGCGTCGGCGAAGCGCTGCTCGCCGTCTGCGGCGGCGGTGTCGATCACCGCTCCGTTGGCCAGCACGAGGGTCATCGCGCGCACGGTGCTATACGCGTCAGCGGTGACGCCGCAGCGCATGCCGCCGGAGTTGTTGGCCACCACACCCCCGACGCAGGCGATGTTGGTGCTCGCCGGGTCGGGACCAAGCCGGCGGTGGTGGCGGATCAGGCGCCGGTTGGCCAGCCCGAGCGTGACCCCCGGCTGGACCCGCGCGAGCGCTCCGCCGTCCTGCACCCGCATGCGCTGAAAGTGATGACGGACGTCGGCGAGGATGCCGTCGGTCTGGCTCTGCCCGTTCAGGCTCGTGCCGCCGGCCCGGAACACGACCGGCCGGCCCAGGTCGGCGGCGGCGCGCAGCAGAGTGGCCACGTCGGCGGCGTCACGCGGGCGCACGACCACCTGCGGGATCAGCCGGTAGGGGCTGGCGTCCGAGGCGAAGCGGACGAGGTCGGTGGCCCGGGCCAGGACCTGCTCCTCGCCCAGGACGGCGGCCAGCCGGCTGTGCAGGTCCGGCGGGGTGCCGGCCGCAACCCAGTCCGGTGCGCGGTCGGGAGCGGGAGCCAGGGTCGGGGCGGGGACGCCGGCCACTAGTCCAGCCACATCCCGGTCGCGACCCGGGCCTGGATCAGGCGCGGGCCGTCCTGGGCGGCGATGTCCTCACGCAGGGCGGCGGTCAGCTCCTCGCGGCCGCTCACCTCGCGGGCGGGCATCCCGTAGGCCTGGGCGACCGCGGCCACGTCGAGCCCGGGCAGGTCAAGACCGGGCGCGCCGGAGACCTGCTCGAGCATCGCGAACCACTTGAGAATCATGTACTCCTGGTTGCGCAGGATCAGGAAGGTGACCGGCACCTTGTAGGCGACGGCCGTCCACAGGGCGGTGATCCCGTACTGGGCCGAGCCCTCGCCCAGCACGCAGACCACGGGCCGGTCGGGCTGGGCCATCTGCACGCCGACCCCGGCCGAGATCCCGTAGCCGAGGCCGCCGCTGGCGCAGAAGTAGTAGCTGGCCGGCTCGGAGATCCGCACGCGGTTGCGGAACGACAGCGTCGCCGACGGTGCCTCGAGCACGGCGATCCCGCCCGCGGGCCACGCGTCGGCCAGCGCGGCCATCGCCTCCGAGCCGCTCATCGGATCCGCGGCCGCGGGCTCCCCCGGCTGGGCTCGGGGCGGCGGCGGCTGGCGGTCGGCCTGCGGCACGAGCTCGACCAGCCGCTCCAGGGCCAGCGCGACGTCACCGACGATCGCCTCCCCCATCGGCGCGCGCGCGGCCTCGCCGGGATCGGAGGTGATCGCCACCAGCTTCGAGCCCTCGGCCAGCAGCGGGCCGGGGATGTAGGGGTAGTAGGGGAACACGGTCGTGCCGACGACGAGGATCAGGTCGTGATCCTTCAGCGTCTCGCCCACCGGCCCGATCGCCGGCGGCAGGCCGCCCATGAACTGCGGGTGGTTCTCGGGGAAGCCGATCCGCCCGCCGCCGGTGGCCGGCGTGGACCAGACGGGCAGGCACTGCTTCTCGGCCAGGGCCACCGCCGCCGCCCAGCCGCCGGCGGCGTCGACGTCCCCGCCGATCACGAGCACGGGCCGCCGGGCGCCGGCGAGCCGCCCGGCCAGCGCGGTGAGCGCCTCGGGGTCAGGCGCGGCGCGGCCGGTGACGCGCCGGGCCAGGGCCTGCGCGGTGCGGTCGGCGTCGGGCTCCTGATCCCAGTCGTCCATCGGGATCGAGACAAAGGCCGGGCCGCGGGGGGGCAGCGACGCGTGGTGGATCGCCCGGGCCAGCGCGGCGGGGACATCCTCCGCGCGGGGGGGCTCGTGGCTCCACTTGACGTAGGGCTGCGGTCCGACGGTCGCGTCGCGGTTGGTCAGGTTGGCCTCCATCGTGATGTGGGGGCGGACCTGCTGGCCGGCGGTGATGAGCAGCGGCGACTTGTTGGCCTGGGCGTTGAAGATCCCGCCGACCGCATTGCCGACCCCGGGAGCGGTGTGCAGGTTGACGTGGGTGACGTTGCCGCTGGCCTGCGCGAAGCCGTCGGCCATGCCCATCACGACCAGCTCCTGGAGCCCGAGCACGTAGGAGAAGTCCTCGGGAAAGTCCTTGAGCATCGGCAGCTCGGTCGAGCCCGGGTTGCCGAAGATGGTCGTCATCCCGTGGGCGCGGAAAAGGTCGAACGTCGCTTCGCGGACAGTGGCCATCGTGAGCCGTCGTCTCCTTGGGTCGCTGGATCGCGGACCGGCCGCCGGCCGGCGGTCGGGCGAAACCCTATTGACCTGAGCGTCGGGACGTGGCGCTCGCGCTCAGCGCGGCCGCGGAGCGCGGCGAACGTGCGGGAAGTAGGCGGTCAGCAGCCCGTGGCCCCAGCGGAACGGTGGCTGCACGCGACAGGGGACGTTCGCGCCGCCGACCGGGACCTGCGCGGGATTGGCCGTGTTGGCGCAGCTCGCGCTCTGCAGGCCGCCGGAGGCGACCGCGCTCAGCTCCCCCGGGGAGAAGTAGGCGTTGCTGCGATCGGTCGGCTCGCGCACGCTCTGGCCGTAGACCGACTCGTTGCTCAGCTGCGTGATCGCCCGCAGGTAATGAGCGCTGCCGCCGATCGCGTTGGCCGGCGCGGTGGCCTGCAGGGCGGCGGACAGATTGGCCATCGCGGTGACCAGCTCGGCGCGGTAGTGGGCGACGAAGGTGATCTGCGGGGCCAGCTCGCGCACCGCGGGCAGCAGCGCATCGACCCCGGGGCGCAGCGCCCCGACCAGGCGGCCCACCGCGGGCAGCGCGGCATCGGCCGCGGACAGCAGTCCCGGGGCCGCGTGAAGCAGGTCGACGGCCGGGCCCGAGAGGCGGATGGCGTCGCGCAGGGCGGGAGCGAGCAGCGGCGCGACCGGAGTCAGGGCGGCCAGCGACGGCCGGGCCACGGTGACCGTGCCGTCCAGCGTGCCCAGCGTCCGCCGCAGCTGCGTCAACAACGGCGGCAGCGCGTCGACGGTCGCACCGAGGGCGCGGTCGCGGCCCGCGGTGGCGCTCAGCACCGTCGCGCCGGAGCGAATCAGGGTCTGCAGCGCGGCCGCCCGGTCCCCCAGGGTGGTCAGCACCCGGGCGCCGTGAGCGATCACCCCGCGCACGTCGCCCGACTGACGATCGAGCTCTGAGGCCATCGCGGTCAGCTCGGTGAGCGCGGGATCCAGGTTGCCGATGGCGTCCGACAGCTGCGCGCCGCGGCCGGCCAGGCTGGTGGCCGAGCCGGTGAGGAAGTTGGCGAAGGCGTGCTGGGTCGAGGGATCGAAGGTGGCCAGCACCTGATCCAGCGACTGCGTGCGCAGCACGTGGGCGGCCGGGATGGTGCCCCCGTCGCGGAGCGTCGGGCCGTGGCGGGTGCCCGCGGAGAGGGCGATGAAGCCCTCGCCGAGCAGGGTCTTGAGGCGCAGGATGGCGTGCGTGTCGGCCGGCAGCGGCGCGTAGGGCGGGTCGATCTCCATGGTCACCACCGAGTCGACTCCGCGGTTGGCGATCGCGGCGACCCTGCCCACGGTCACCCCGGAGATCCGCACGTCGGCGCCGGTGACCAGCAGGCCGGCCTCGTGAAAGCGGGCCGAGACCCGGTACCCCTCGGGGGCAAGCGGCACGGTGCCGCCGAATTGGGTCCACACGAACACGATCAGGCCCACGCAGGACAGGGCGAAGGCGAGCGCAGCGAACACCGCCGAGCGGCGTGGCGCCTGGGTGACCACGGTCAGCTCACCGTCCGGTCAACGACGCGCCGTGGGGTCAGCATCCGAACGTCGTCCCGAGCACGGATTCGAGCAGCGGCGCGATCGTGCTGACCTTCAGTGTCGCGCAGTCCGACAGCAGCAGCGCCCGCCAGCCGGGGCCGTTGGCGTCGGAGTTGGAGATGAAGGAGTCGGCGTTGTGGGCAAACCAGGCCAGCCAGTAGAGGAAGCCGGGGTTCGCGCCGCCGGGGTCGTAGGCGACCTCGTTGGTGACGTAGGTCAGCACGTGGAAGGCGCTGGTCAGGGCCGGCACCTCGACCCTGAGATCGGAGGCCAGCCCGGGCAGCTGGGCGGCCAGCGGCCGGGTCGCGGCGACGAACGCGGGGATCTGGCTCAGCGGCAGCAGCGCCGCGCCCTGGATCAGCGTGCGGGCGTCGGTCAGGGTGCGGGGCAGGCGCCGCGCGGTCGGCAGCAGGGCGGTGGCGGTGGGTCCCAGCGCGCCGGCCAGCCCGGTGAGATCGACGAGCGTGCGCCGGGCCGTGCCCAGGGTTCCGGGCAGCTGGGTGATGGCCGAACGCAGAGCCACGTTCTGGGCGGCCAGGGCCGAGATCGTCGCCTGACCGGCCCGCACGACGGTGGTCAGCTGGGTGCTCTTGACCGCGGCGGCCCGGGAGATCGTGCCCAGGTTGTGGACGATCGCGGCCAGCTGGCCGCGGCGGGCGGCGAGCAGGTCACCGATCGCGCGCACCTGTCCGGTGGTCGGACCCAGCGCGCGCAGCAGCGCGTGGAGATCGGCCCCGCGGCCGCGCAGTCCCACCCCCAGCTCGGTGATCAGGCTGGTCAGCCAGCTGCGGGTGTCGCCGTCCAGCGCGGCCAGGACCTCGTCGGAGTCCACCGGCGAGACGGTCTGCCCGACCGCGATCGTCGCCCCGGCGGGCAGCCGGCCGGCCGCAGGCGTCCCCGGCTGGATGTCGACCTGCATGTCCTTCAGCGGGGTGTTGGGCACCAGCTCGGCGCTGGCGTCGCGATAGAGGTGCGGCAGCTTGCCCGGATCAATGTCCATGTGGACGATCCCCTGGCCGCCGGCCAGGCTGGTGCCGGTGATCTCGCCCACGTGGACGCCGGCCACCAGCACCGGCTCGCCCAGGCCGGGCACGACGGCGGCGGCGGTCGGGAAGGCGGCGTTGACCGAGTAGTAGCTCGCAAACGGGTTGGGCAGCCGCTGCTGGAGCAGGATGTAGAAGCCGCAGGCGGTGCCGGCCACGGCCAGCGCGACCAGGACCAGGAACGAACGTCCGTAGCGGCGGATCTGGCTGCGGGTGCGGCTGCTCATCGCGGGCTCCGCGGGGCCGGGAGGGCGGCCGCGCGCGCCGCGGCGGCGCGGGCGATCGCGGCGAGCCGGCGGCGGGTCAGCGGGCGGGGGGCGGCGGTGTGCCGCACGCGCATCCGGATCGCGCCCGCCCGTGAGGCCAGCGCGGGCAGCGGCTGCGAGGTACACGGAACGTCGGGGCGGAAGTCGCTCGGCGTCACGTCGCCGGCCCACAGCGGGCGGGCGGCAGTCGGGGTCCCGCCGCCGGGAGCGGCCGTGCCGACCAGCGGGCCGAGCAGGCCGGCGAGCGTCCCGCCGAGCAGACCCCCGCTCCCGGCGCCGCCCCCGCCGGTGAGCGTGTTGTCGCCCGCGGCCGCCAGCACCCGCGTGTACGGGCCGTTGGCGTCGAAGTCGCCGCTGGCCCCGGCGACCCCGGGCAGGAAGTGGGCGAACTCCCGCCACACGGGCTGCCCGCTGGTCAGCGCGCCGTCGGGCACGGTGGCGCTCAGCAGCGGCGTGATGTGGGTGCGCAGGCAGTCGGTGACCGGCCGCGTGACCGGGAAGGCGCGGGCGAACCGCCCGAGCACGGTGGGCAGCGACACGAAGGTGAGCCGCAGGGCGGAGAGCAGCGGACCCCGGCGCGCGGGCGCCAGCGCCACGGTGAGCCGGGCCAGGGCATCGTTGACGCCGTGCAGGATCGGCGCGGTGACGCGCAGCGACGGCGTCAGCGCGCGGGCCAGGCGCGTGGTCGGCGCCAGGGCCGCATCCGCGGCGCGCAGGGCGGGTGGCGCCGCGCGCAGGGTGGCGTCCAGGCCGGACACGGTCGCCCCGAGCGCGCCGTCGCTGGCGGCCAGCGACCGGGCGGTGCGGGCCAGGCCGCTGACCAGGGCACCGAGCTGCGGCGAGCTTGCGCTCAGCGTGCCGGTGACCTCAGAGGCCGAGTCCAGCAGCCGCGCCAGGTCACCGGGTTCGGTGCCGCGCAGGGCCCGCGTGACCACCGCGGCGTCGGTGAGGGCGGGCTTCAGGGAGGCGCTGACCTCGCGCAGCCCCGCCGCGCCGCTCGAGGCCAGGGCCCCTCCGCGGCCGGGCCCGATCCCCCGGGCCAGCGCGGCGACGAGCGTTCTCAGATCGGCGCGGGCGGCGAGGTCGAAGGTGGACAGGACCTGGAAGAACTGCACCGGGCCGGCCGTCTGGCCGGGCGGGATCGTGCCGCCGTCGCGCAGCGGCGGAGCCTCGGGGGTCCCCGGGTCGAGCTCGAGGTAGTAGCTGCCCTCCAGGAACAGGCGGTCGCGGATGCGCACGGTGGCGTCGCGGTGCAGCGGCAGCCCGTCGGGCGCGACGGTGAAGCTGATCCGGGTGGCCTCTCCGGCCGGCGCCACCGCGGTGACCGCGCCCACGTCGATGCCGGCGATCCGGACCGGATCGCCGGGGCGGACGTTGACGCTGTTCTCGACGATCGCCGAGACCGTGAACCCGTGGCCGAAGGGCAGCCCCTGGTTAAAGGCGTAGAAGGTCACGGCGAACAGCGCCAGGCCGACCGCGGCGGCGATCAGCGCGGGGTGCACACGCCGGCGCAGCCGGGGCCTCATGGCACCAGCCCCACGCGGCGCCCGGCGGCCAGGACGCCGGCCGGGGGTGAGGTGTTGTCGACCGTGCGCGCGGTCCTCGCCGGCGGCCCGATCCGCTGGGCGCCGGCGTAGACCTCGTTGCCGGCCTGGCACTGCGAGGCGTCCTCGACCGGGTAGTAGTTGAGGTGCAGGTCCGGGGCCGGTGTCGCGGCGGCAAAGGACTGGCTGACGTCGAGCAGCGGCGAGAAGCGCAGCCACGCGCCCGACGCGTTGCCCTCGCTCAGGCTGGAGGCGAAGTTGCGCGTCCAGATCCCGGCGACGTTGCAGGCGAACTGGGCCCCGGCGACGGTCTGCAGGATCGCCCCGAGCCCGACGAAGGCCGACCCGCCGGCCGTGCCGAGGTCGCTTGAGCCCAGGACCTCGAAGGCCTGCCGGGCGGCCGGGTCGCGGTCCAGCGCCTCGATCCCCCCGGCCGCGCCGGTGAGGGCGCGGGCCAGCCGCGGGACCTGGTCAAAGACGGGCGTGGCCGCGGTGACGAGCGCGTCCAGGCGGGTGGCGGCCCGGGGCAGCAGCGCGGCGGCGGGGCGCAGGGCCTGGACCAGCGCCGCCGTCTGGGCGAGCACGGGCGCGGCCCGGCCCAGCACCCGGGTACCGGCCGCCTCGGTACCGGGCAGCGCGTCGAGCGTCGTCGCCAGCGACGGCCGGGCCAGCGTCGCGAAGGTGCTCGCCCCGGCGCTCAGCAGCGTGTCGAGCGCCGGAGCGACCGGAGCCAGCGCAGCGGTCGTGGCGGCCAGGCCGGAGACCAAGCCCGAGAGCTCGGTGGCCGGAGCGCCGAGGTTGTCGAGCACGCGGGTGGCCGGCCCGAGCAGCTCCGCGGTCGCGCCGATCGCATCGTTGAGCTGCGCGCCGCGCCCGGCCACGGCGTCTGCGGCCCCGGCCAGGGTGCCGCGCAGTCCGGCGCGGGTCCGCGGCCCGAACGCGGCCAGGGCGCTGTCCAGTCCGACGTAGGGCTCGGCGTGGCTGCGCCGGGGATCCCGCGAGAGCGTGAACGTGCCCCCGTCGGGCAGGCCGGGCGCGCGGCTGTGGCCCGGGATGATCTCCACGTAGTTGCCGCCCAGCACCGAGGCGACGCGCAGCCGGTAGTGCGTGTCGGGCGCCAGCGGCTGCAGGCCGCGCTCCAGCGAGAGGCCCAGGCGCGCGAACGGGTGCGGATAGCGGCGCGTGGCCGGCTCGGGGGTGATGGTCAGCACCTGGCCGACGCGGGCCCCGCCGATCCGCACGTCGGCGTTCTTGACCAGCTGGCCGGCGCTGGGCACGTCGATGTTGACGCGGTAGCTGGGCACGAACGGCAGTCCGTCCTCGGCCACGTAGGACAGGTAGACGGCGACGATCACGACGAGCAGGGTCATCGTCCCCACGAGCATCGGGCTGTCGAACAGCGCGGCGGCGGCGCGGCGGGTGGTCCTCATCGCAGCAGGTACCTGAGCAGCGCCTGCAGCGAGGCGTCGTTGTCCCGGGGGCTGACCGGCGTGTAGGCGCGCGCCGAGCCGTAGTGCGCGCTGCAGCCGGCCACGGGCGTGGTGGCGTAGTTGCCGCAGGCGCCGTTGGCCGGGGCCAGCACCGCGATCGAGAGCAGGTGCGAGGTCGCGTCCTCGCGGGCCAGCGCGGCGCCGATGTAATAGAAGACGCTGAGGAAGTTCTCAAAGAAGCCGCGGCGCTGCAGCTCGGGCAGCAGCGTGCCGGTGAGCAGCGTGCTCGCCTTCGAGCGATCGGCGTAGCCGCGGATCGTGGTCAGCAGCGGGACGGCGCCGCGCAGCGCGGGAACGGTGCGCCCGACCGCCCGGCCGAGCCGGGCCAGGGCCGGTCGCGCCGCGGCGGCGAAGGGCCCGAGGTCGGTGGCCACACGGTCCAGCGCGGGGGCCGCGGCGCGCAGCTGCCCGAGCAGCGGGGTGCCCTGCACGGCGACCGTGTCGAGCCGGCGCAGCGCGGGCTCGGTGACGGCGAGCAGCCGGGGCAGCCGGGCCACCGCGGTGCCCAGCGGCCCGCGATGGCGGGCCGTGAGCGCGGTCAGGCGCGCCGACTGGTCCAAAAAGGCCTGCAGCGCCCGCGGGTGGCTCGCCCCCGAGCGGGCGATGACATCGGTCGCGCCGACCAGCGTGGCCAGCTGGCCGCGCTGGCGCTCGAGGATGCCGATCACCCGCTGCGCGGCGCCGAGGGCCGGGTTGGCCCGGCGCAGGATGGCGTTGATGTCCTGCCCGCGCGCCGAGGTGGCGACGCCCAGCTCGTTGAGCAGCACGGTCAGCCGCTCGCGCGTGGGCGCGTTGAAGATCCCGAACAGGTCGAGCAGCGACACCGGCTCGGTCGTGTGGCCGACCGGGACGGTCGGCGGCGCGTCACCGACCCCGCGCAGCGGCGGGCTGCCGGGGGTGCCCGGATCGCACTCGACGTAGTTCTCCCCGATCAGCCCCTCGGGGCGGATCGTGCAGCTCGCGTCGCGGTGCAGGGGCATGAACGCGCTGCTCACCGTGGCCCGGATGCGAGCCTGGAAGCCGGGGGTCAGCGATACGTCCTGGATCGTTCCCGCCTGGGCGCCCGCGATCTTGACGAGCTGGCCGGGAACCAGGCCGCGGGCGTCGTCGAAGATGACCTGGAAGGTGGCGCTGGCGCTGCCCTGGGCCGAGCCGCCGAGCGTCGCGACGGCGGCCGCGAGGGCGACGGCGGCCAGCGCGGTCAGGATCGCCAGCCGTCTCATCGCGCGTCGTCCGCGGGGTTGCACAGCGTGCCCGGCGTCCCCCCGACGTCAGGGGAGGCCCACGCATTGGACCGGTCGGCCGCCGGCGGCTGGCCCCCGCCGGGGCAGGGAGCAAGCAGACCGGTCCGCCCCCCGTTCAGCGGGCCGAGCATGCCCGCCTGCGCGCCGAGGATGGCCAGCAGGCCGCTGAGCGACCCGCCGCCGTTGCCCTGCACGTCCAGCTGGGCCTTCAGGTAGTGGCCGTTGGCGTCATAGCCCGCGCCGGTGGCGCCGCCGACGCCGTTGAAGAAGCCGGCCACGGCATCGGGGATGTAGGGGCGAAGGCCGGCCAGGATCGGGGTGATCGGCGGCAGCGCCGCGGCCAGCGAGACGATCGCGGGGACGGCGGCCCGCTCGGCGGCCGGGAACGCCTGCAGGGACCGCCGGGCCGGAGGCACGAGCGCCGAGACACCGGTGATGACCGGCAGCGCATCGGCCACCGCGGGGCGCAGCCGGCGCAGCAGCGTGGCCAGCGGCGGCGCGTTGGGGATCAGGGCGCGCAGGGTGGCGTTGACGGCGCGCAGGGTCGGGCGCGCGTCGCGGAGCACGCGCGTGCCCTGGCGCAACACGGCGGGTGCCCGCGTGAGGGTGTCCTGCAGCGCCGCCCGCCGGGCGGCGACCTCGCGCAGCACCGCGGCGGTGTCGGTCACGGCACCGGACAGGTCGGCGTCGTGGGCGGCGAGCGTGCGGGCGAGGTCGGCCGTCGAGCTGAGCAGGCGGGCGAGCGCGAAGCGGTCGGAGACCACCTCGGAGGCCAGCGCGCTCGTCTGGCTGAGCGCCGGGTTCAGGTAGGGGACGGCCGCGTTGAACTGACGCGCGGACGGCGCCGAGACGAGATAGGCGCCCGAGCGGATCAGCTGCTGCAGCTGCGCCCGAACCGGCTCGGTGAGCGAGTCCAGCAGCACGTCGAGGTCGACGATCCCGTGTGTCTGGGCGACCGGCAGGATGCCGCCGTCGGGGATCGGGCGGCCCGGCCCCGGGGTCAGGCCGACGAACCGGTTGGCCACCCCGGTGAGGCTGAGCTGCCCGATCTGGGCCTGGCTGGTGGCCCGCAGCGGCGTGATCGCCCCGTCGGTGATATCCAGCTCCACGTCGGCCAGCCCGTTGGGGGCCAGGCCGACCCGGCCGACCGTCCCGACCTGGTGACCGCCGACGGTGACCAGGTCACCGGAGACGAGCTGGCCCGCGTCGTAGAAGCGGGCGTGCAGCACGTAGGTCGATCCTCCGGAGAGGATCAGCACGAGGATCGCCAGCGCGGCGATCAGCAGCGCCGCGAGCGCGGTGAGCCGGTTGAGCTGGCTGCGCGTCATCCGCCGATCGGCGCCCTCGCGTTGCCGCCCCAGAACAGCTGCGTCCCGACCAGCCCGATCAGGTGCACGCCGAGGATGTTGGCCACCATCGACCGGGCGGTGGCCTTGCCCACCCCGACCGGGCCACCGGTCACGTGGTAGCCGTAGTAGACGCAGACGAGCACGATGAAGGTGGCCATGGCCAGGCACTTCAGGCCCGCGTAGAGGAAGTCGGTCGGGGACTGGAACTGCCAGAACAGCTGCAGGTAGCCGCCCGGCGACTCCTGGCCGAGCTGGATGACCACGGCGCAGTAGGAGGCGAGGAAGCCGACCGCGACCGAGATCATGTAGAGGAAGGGCAGGACCAGCCAGGCGCCGAGCAGCCGCGTCGAGCCGAGATAGAGGATCGAGTCAAAGCCCATCACCTCCAGCGCGTCGATCTCATCGGCGATCCGCATCGAGCCGATCTCGGCGACGAAGCCGGTCCCGACCTTGGCGGCCATCATGTAGCCGAAGGCGTAGGGGATCACCTCGCGCAGGTCGCACAGCGCGGTGATCGCCCCCACCGCCGAGGTGGCCCCGACCGACTTGGCCGCGTAGGCGCCCTCGATCCCGCACTGCAGGCCGAGGATGAACACCAGTCCGAGCACGATCACCGCCGAGCCGGTGATGAGGATCCCGGCCTGGCGGATCGTCTCCCCGATGAACTTCAGCACGCGGCCGTTGTAGACCCGCGCGACGATCGCCCCGCAGAACCGGGCCGCCTCGCCGAAGGAGATCAGGGCCTGCCAGGAGCGGCTGATCGCCTTCACGTCACCGCGGGGTGTTGAGCGCGGGATGGGTGGCCAGCAGGGTCTGGGTGAAGACGTAGTCCAGCGCGCCGATGCCGAGGAACGCGATCACGACGGCCTGGTTGACCGCCCGTCCCACCCCCTCGGCGCCGCCGGATGCGGTCAGTCCCTTGTAACAGCAGACGATCGCGATCAGGCCGCCGAACAGGGTCGCCTTGACGAGCATCGCCTCGAACTCCGCCGTGCTCGCCTGGGCGAAGAAGGTGGAGAAGAACGGGCCGACCTGGGCGCCGTCCGAGAGCGTGACGAGCACCCCGCCGAGGGTTCCGAACAGCAGCGCGTAGATCGTGAACAGGGGCGTGAGCAGCATCAGCGAGAGGAAGCGCGGCACGACCAGGCTCTTGACCGGATCAACCCCGAGCACCATCAGCGCGTCGAGCTCCTCGCGGATCTTGCGGGCCCCGAGGTCGGCGGTCATCGCCGTACCCGCGACCCCGGCCATCACGATCGCGCAGACCAGCGGCGCGAACTCGCGCATGACGATGATCACGAACAGGCCGCCGAGCCGGTCGATCGCGCCGAGCAGGTTCAGGAAGTCCCCCACCTCGACCCCGGCCGGCCCGTAGGTGAAGGCCAGCGAGGCGAGGATCATCGGGAACCAGCCGAGCCGCAGCGCGAACAGGAACTGGTCAACGAGCTCGGGGCCGTAGTCGTACGGCGGGTTCAGCGCGGCCACAACCGTGCGCCGGAAGAGCAGCATCATCGCGCCGATCGTGGTGATGAAGCCACGGACGGGCGCATAGCCCAGCCTCACTATGGCGTCCAACCCTGCTCTCTCCCTCCCGGCCGGGGGACCCGGCGCGAGGGGATCATATGCAGCGCGCCCGGGCGATCGCAACCGAGAAACCCCTTTCCGGGGTCATGGGCGGTCGCAGCGGGGTTACGGCGTGGCGAGCACCTCGGCCGCCGCCCGCTTGCCCGACTGGATCGCGCCGTCCATGTAGCCGACCCAGACGGTGGCCGTCTCGGTGCCGGCCCAGTGCACGCGCCCCACCGGCGCGCGCAGCGCCGACCCGTACTCGGTCATCACGCCCGGGGGCGTGATCCCGACCGGGCACCCGCCGGTGTAGGCCTCGCGCGCCCACACCTGATCGAAGTAGGTCCGCGGGTTGCGCGCCTGCTCACCGAAGTAGTTGGCGTAGGAGTTCAGCGCCGCCTTGGCCCGGTCGGAGTCCGAGGCGTCGTCCAGCGCGCGGGCGTCATCGCCGTCGATGAAGCCGAGCAGGACTCCGGGGGTGCCGCTGGCCGGGGAGGCGTCGAACATGACCTTGACCGGGCCGGTGTCACTGGTCACCTGGCCGTTGAGGCCCTGGGCGCGCCAGAACGGCGTGTCGTAGACGGCGATCGTCTTGATCAGGGCTCCGATCGGCACCCGCTGGGTGAGCTGCTCGCGCACCGCGGGCATCCCCGGCTCGTAGAAGATCCGGCCGGCCAGATGCGGCGGGATGGCCACGATCACCCGCCGGGCCGTCACCGAGGTGTGATCGGTGTACACGGTGACGTTGCGGGCGTGCTGGACGATCCGGCGCACGGGCTGGTTGAGCATCACCCGGCCGCCGCGGCCGAGCTTGCTCGCGATCGCCTCGACGAGGCCCTGGGTGCCGCCGCTGACCCGGAAGTCCTGCGCGCCGCCGGCGCCGGCGTTGGCGATCAGCGCGTTGGTGTTGCCGGCCGAGTGGACGTAGAACAGGAAGTACAGAAACGAGACGTCGCGCGGCTCCATCGAGAGGATGGCCTCGACGGCGAGCGCGAACAGGGCGCGGGCGTCGGCGTTGGTGATGTTCTGCTCCGACCACGTCTCCACGGTCATCGAGTCCCAGGCCTGCGCGTTGGCCGCCGTCCACGGCGCGTCCAGAGGCACGGTCTGCGCCATCTGATCGATCGCCGGCAGCGTCTTTACCCCGAGCTCGGCCACCGCCACCGGGTTGGAGTCCGGGGGGATGGTGCCGGTGTACGGCTTGGCCTGGCCGTTCTGGTAGTAGAGGAGGTTGCCGTCGGCGTAGACGGGGAACTTGGCGATCCCCAGCTCGCTCATCAGCCCGAGGACCTGGGTCTGGGTCGGGCCGACGAAGGTCGCGCCCATGTTGGCCACGTCCGTCGCGCCGGGTCCCAGCGAGCGGCTGTAGCAACGGCCGCCGATCCGGTTGCGGGCTTCGAGCACGATCACCGAGCGACCGGCGGCCCGCAGCGCCCGGGCGGCGCTCATGCCCGCCATCCCCGCCCCGACGACGACGACGTCGGCCTTCAGCGGCGCCGGCTTCTTGGGCTTGGGCTTGGGCTTGCGCCTGTGCGTGCGGGCCCTGGCCTCGGCGGCGGCGGGCAGCGCCGCGGCCACGCCGGACGCGATCGCCCCGCCCACGAACCCGCGGCGCGAGATCGCGCCCGTGCCGGCGTCAGCGCTCCCGTCGGGATCAGGGGTCACCGGGGTGCGATCGGCGTCTGACGGTGTGCTCGCGGTCATGCTGGGGAAGGCCTCCTGGTCGGGGTGACGGTCTGCATGGTGACGACGACGTCCTGCGCGGCGCGCAGGTCAAAGCTTCCGTGGTCCGAGCCCAGCCCCCCGGCGACCAGGGCGGCGGTCGCGCAGCCCAGGCGCGCCGCGCCGGCCAGATCCTCTCCGATCGACCGCCCGCGCAGAAAGCCGGCCGAGAAGGCATCACCGCAGCCCGTCGTGTCCACGACCTCGGCGGCGTATGCGGGCACCTCCAGCGTCTCGGTGGCGGTGACCACGAGCGCGCCGTCCGCGCCCCGCGTGGCGGCCACGCAGCCGACCCCGGCGGTGACGAGCTCCCGCGCCCCGGCCTCCAGGTCGCGGGCGCCGGTGAGGGCCAGGACCTGCTCGTCGTTGGGCAGCAGATAGTCCAGGTGCGGCAGCGCCGGAGCGATCCAGTCCCGGATCTGAGCGGCCTGCTCACCGGGGGCGAGCAGATCGGCGGAGGTGACCACCCCCGCCTCGTGGGCGTCGCGCAGGATCAGCGCAGCCTGCTCGCCGCCCATGAACTCGGGCGCCCCGAGGTGCAGGTGGGTGGCGCCGGCGATCGCCGCCCGGGGAGCGTCCTGAGCCGTGTAGGTCGCGTTGGCGCCGATCACGTGGAAGGCGGGCCGCGAGCCGTCGGGGCGGATCGGCAGCACGCTGGCCGAGGTCTGCACGTCGGCGCGGCGCACGAGCAGAGTGGTGTCCACCCCACCGGCCTCCAGCCGTCCGATCAGGGCGTCACCGAGCGCGTCGTCGCCGATCGCCCCGGCGCTGCGCACCTGGGCCCCGAGCTTGGCCAGGGTCACCGCGGTGCCGCCGGCGGTGCCCGCTGCGGTCATGCGGATCTCCTCCACGAGCTGGCCGCCCTGGCCGGCGGGGATCTCGGTCACCGGGCGCACGAGCACGTCGAGCACGTGCACGCCGAGCACGACGGCGCGCATCAGGGCTCGCGCTCCCTGACCGCGCCGTAGCCGCGGCGGGCCACCACGCGGATCACGTCGGAGAGCTCATCCTCGCCGAGGACCCGCGGGGAACCGAGCGTCACCGCCCGCGCATAGACGTCGCACAGCCACTCCAGCAGCTCGGTGCCCGCGACCGCGGCGTCGAGCGTGTGGCCGTGGGTGACCGCCCCGTGGCTGGCCATCAGCGCTGCCGTGCGGCCCTCGAGCGCCTCGAGCACGCCGGCGGCGAGCTCGGCGCTGCCGAAGGTGGCGTAGGGGGCGACCCGGACCGGCCCGCCCAGGGCGAGCACCTGGTAGTGGATGGCGGGCAGCTCGGTGGCCACACAGGCCACCGCGGTCGCGGCGGGGGCGTGGGTGTGCACGACGGCGGCCGAGCCGTAGCGGCGGTAGACGCCGAGGTGCAGGTCCAGCTCGGAGGTGGGCTCAAGACGGCCCTCGACCGGGCGGCCCTCGAGGTCGACGACGGTGATCTGCTCGGCGCTCAGGCCGGCCAGCTCGGCCCCGGTCGGGGTGACCGCGACGAGCTCCCCGGCGCGCTCGGAGACGTTGCCGGCCGTCCCGGCCACGAGCCCCGCGGCGGCCAGACGGCGGGCGGCGGCGGCGACCCGCTCGCGCTCGGCGTGCAGGCGCACGGCATTGACGCTCGGCATGCGCCGACGCTAACATGAACCAAGGTTCGGTTTCAAGTTCTGTGATGACCACCGGCACGCCCCCGTCCTCCGCCACCCCCGGCGTCCCCGCTGCCCCCGGCGTCTCCGCTGCCCCCGGCGTCTCCGCTGCCCCCGGCGTCCCCGCTGCCCCCGGCGTCCCCGCTGCCCCCGGCGCGCCCGCTGCCCCCGGCGTCTCCGCCGCGCCGGCGCTGGTCCCCGTGCACGGCCTGCGCCACGTGCCCGTCCAGGCCCGCAGCCGCCGCCGTCTGGCCCGCATGCTCGATGCGGCCGATCACCTGCTGGCCCGCGGCGGGGCGGGCGCGTTCACGATCGGCGCCGTGGCCCGCCGCGCGCGGGTGCCGGTCGGCTCCGTGTACCACTACTTCGAGGACAAGGAGGCGTTCGTCGAGGCCCTCGCCCTGCGCTACTGGAGCGAGCTGGCCGCTCTCGTCGCCGAGGTGGCCGAGCTGGACGAACACGCCCCGCTCGAGGACCCCGCCGGAGACGCCCTCAACGCGCTGGCCCTCGGCTTCCGCAGCCGTCCCGGCTTTTTGGCCCTCTGGTACAGCGACCTGCGCACCCAGCGCGTGCGCGACGTGACCCGGCCGACCCGGGAGGCGATCGGCGCCTCGGTGCAGCGGATCTTCGCCGTCCACTGGCCGCAGGCCGGCGAGGCCGATCGGGCGGCGGCCGCGCGGATGGTCGTGATCGCGGGTGACGGGCTGCTGCGCGAGGCCTTCCGCCAGACCCCCGACGGGGACGACGCGCTGCTGGCCGAGAGCCGGACAATGCTCGCCGCCTACACCCGGGCGCGGCTGGGAGCCCCCGCCCGGTGAGCGCTCCGGCGCCACGGGCCGTCCGGCTGGCGCTGGCCGCGTGCTGCGCGCTGCTCATGAGCGCCGCCGGGGCGGGAGCTGCGAGCGCTGATCGCGGTGCGGTGAGCGTGTTCGCGCCCGTCTTCTCCCCCGGCTACCCCGCGCTGCCCCACGTCGTCGGCGACAGCGTCTACGAGGGCACCTACGCCAACCCGCAGGGCGACAGCCTGCCCTCGCGCGTGTTCCAGTACTCGGCCGGGGGCGTGCCGCTGCGCAGTTACACGGTGCCCGGCCAGGACCTGAGCCAGCCCCACGGCGTGCAGGTCGCGGCCAACGACGCGCAGGGCCGGCTGCTGCTGCTGGACCGCACGAGCGGGCGGATCCTGCGCCTGGACCCCGCCACCGGCGCCTTCACCCTGTACGCCCGCGTGCCCGACCTGCCGCTGTGCTCGGCCGCGCCCGCCGGCGCGGAGTGCTCCCCCGCCCTGCTCGACCAGGCGCCGATGCCCGACTACGCGGCCTGGGGCCCGGACGGCTCGCTGTACGTCACCGACTACCAGCAGGCGGTGATCTGGCGCGTGCCGCCCGGCGGCGGCACGCCGCACGTGTGGCTGGCCGACCGCCGGCTGGACGGCGGGCCGTTCGGCACCGCCTGCCTGCTGATGAGCCCGGACCACCGCACGCTGCTGTTCGACCAGGCCTCCAACGGGGGTCTCGGCTCGCTGAACGCGACCACGGGCAAGCTCTACGCGGTGGCGATCGCGCCGGGCGGCCGCCCCGGCGCGCTGCGCCAGCTGTGGGAGTCGGGCCCCGGCGACGCGCCCGACGGCTGCGCCCTGGCCCAGTCCGGTCACCTCTACATCGCGCTCGTCGGCACGGCCAACCAGGTCGTCGAGCTCGACGCCGACGGCCTCGAGATCGCCCGCTTCGGTCAGGTCGGCACCGGCGCCAACGGGGGGCCGGTCCCGTTCGACTCGCCGTCGGGGGTGGCGTTCCTGGGGTCGGACCTGCTGATCGCCAACCAGTCCTACTTCACCGGCACGACGGCCGATCAGGTGATCCTCTCCCTGGACACCGGCGAGCTCGGCGCGCCCGTCTACGTGCCCGCCCGCGCGGGATTGGGTCCCGCGCCGGCGCGGCCGCCGCACCGGCGCCGCGTCCGCCACCGGCGCCACCGGCGCCACGGCAGCGCGCTCGGGCGTCTGCACCGCGTGTATTAGGCACGACCTCGATCCGCTGCCGGCCTACGCGGTCGGCGCGCCTGCGGCCTGCCGTCCGCTGGCGCCCCACGCCCCGGGCGCCGCCACGGCGACCTCCTATATTTTCTGAAGTCATGGGTACTTTCTCCCGATTGCTCGGCTTCCTGCGCCCGTATCGCAAGGGTGTGGTGGTGTCGTTCCTGCTCGCCTTCGGCGCGCTGGGGGGAACGGTGGTGATCCCCTACCTCACCGGACTGGCCATCAACGCGGTCCGCGCCCATGACCAGCACAAGCTCGTGCTGCTGGCGATCGCGATCGCCGCGGCCGGTCTGGCTCGGCTCGTGCTCAGCGTGCTGCGCCGGCTGATCGCCGGGCGCGTCTCGCTCGGGGTCGAGCTCGACCTGCGGACGCGGCTCTACAGCCAGCTGCAGCGCCTGGAGCTGTCCTTCTTCGATCGCCAGCAGACCGGCCAGCTGATGTCGCGGGCGACCGTCGACCTGCAGTCGGTGCGCTTCTTTCTCGGCTACGGGCTGATCTTCATCGCCCAGTCACTGGTGACGATCCTGCTCGCCGCGGTGGCGATGTTCCTGCTGCAACCCGCGCTGGCCGCGATCTCCCTCGCGCCGGTGCCCTTCGTCGTGCTGATCGCCAACCGCTACGGGCGCAAGTCGCGCCCGGCCATGCAGGAGGCCCAGCAGCGGATCGCCGAGCTGACCGCCGACGTGGAGGAGAACGTCTCCGGCGTGCGCGTGGTCAAGGCGTTCTCCCAGGAGGACCGCCAGCGCGAGCGCTTCCGCGACACGACCGAGCGGGTGTTCACCCAGCAGGTTCGCGCCACCCGGATCCAGGCCCTGTACACGCCGCTGATCAGCTTTCTGCCCAACCTCGGGCTGGCCGCGATCCTGCTCGTCGGCGGCCGCGAGGTGATCGACGGGACCCTGACCGTCGGCGCCTTCACCGCCTTCTACGCCTACCTGCTGATGCTCATCTCGCCGATGCGCACGCTCGGCTACATGCTCGGCGCCGCGCAGCGCTCGACCGCGTCGGGCGCGCGCATCTTCCAGATCCTCGACCGCGAGCCGACGATCCTCTCCCCGCCCGACGCTCCCGCCCTGCCGGCGGGGGGCGGGCACGTCGTGCTGCGTGACGCGAGCCTGACCTTCGAGGGAGCCAACCGGCCGGCGCTCGAGCGCGTCTCGCTCGACATCCCGGCCGGGCAGACCGTCGCCCTGGTCGGGGCCATGGGCTCGGGCAAGTCGTCGCTCGTGCAGCTGCTGCCGCGGCTCTACGACGTGACCGAGGGCTCGGTGCAGATCGACGGCGCCGACGTGCGCTCGGTCAGCCTTGACTCGCTGCGCGGCGCGATCGCCGTGGTCAACGACGACCCGTTCCTGTTCTCGGCCACCGTGCACGAGAACATCGCCTACGCGCGCCCCGGCGCCTCCCGCGAGGAGGTCGAGCGCGCCGCCCAGGCCGCGCAGGCGGCGGAGTTCATCGCGCGGCTGCCCGACGGCTATGAGACCCGAATCGGCGAACGCGGGCTGACCCTGTCCGGCGGGCAGCGCCAGCGGATCGCGATCGCGCGGGCGATCCTGGCCGATCCGCGGATCCTCGTGCTCGACGACGCCACCTCCTCGGTCGACGCCTCCACCGAGCAGGAGATCAAGGCCGCGCTGGGTGAGGTGCTGGCCGGCCGCACCACCTTCGTGATCGCCCACCGCCTGTCCACGATCGCCCTCGCCGACCGGATCATCGTGCTCGAGGACGGGCGCGTGGTCGCCGACGGGTCGCACGAAGAGCTGTTCGAGGCCTCCCCGCTGTACCGGGAGATCGTGGAATCGGGTCCCGCCCACCCCATGCCCGACCAGGTGTTCCTCAATCGCAAGCCGCTGGAAGCTGAGGCGGTGGGCTCATGAGCGTCGCCTCGCGGCGGATCGAGCTGCGCCGGCGGCTGTCGCAGACCGGCGGGCGCGGGCGCAAGCTGCGCGGGCTGGCCGAGCTGCTGGCCCCGTACAAGTGGCGGGTGACGGGCATGTTCGTCTCGCTCGTGCTGGCCACGGTCAGCGCGCTGGCCCCCGCGCCGCTGGCCAAGATCGCCATCGACGACGGGATCCGCCGTCATGACGTCGGCACGCTGGACCTCGTCGTGATCGCCTTCCTGGCCTCCGCGGTGATCTACGGCGTGGCCACCTACGCGCAGACCTACCTGGTCGGGTGGGTCGGCCAGCGGGCGCTGCAGGACCTGCGCATGAAGCTGTTCGCACACCTGCAGCGGCTGTCGATCGGCTTCTACTCGCGCAACCGGGCCGGGGTGATCATCTCACGCATGACCAACGACGTCGAGGCCCTGGACCAGCTCGTCGAGGACGGGCTGGCCACGCTGATCCAGTCGAGCCTGACCCTGATCGGGGTGGTGGTCATCCTGCTCGTGCTCGACTTCCACCTCGCGCTGCTGACCTTCATCGTGCTGCCGGTGCTCGGGATCGGCGGGCTGCTGTTCCGGATCGCCTCGGCCGACGCCTACCGGCTGACCCGGGAGAAGATCGCCGCCATCACCGGCTACCTGCAGGAGACCCTGTCGGGCATCCGGGTGGTGCGCGCGTTCGGCCAGGAGCGCCAGCACCTGCGCCAGTTCCGCGCCCTGAACGACGAGAACCGCGACGCGAACATGACCACGGTGCGCCTCAACGCCGCCTACTTCCCCGCCGTCGAGCTGCTCTCCGCGCTGGTCACGGTGGAGATCCTGGTCATCGGCGGGATCGAGGCGATCAACGGCCACACCTCGACCGGCGTCGTGTTCGCCTTCATCGCCGCGCTGAACAACTTCTTCGATCCGATCCAGCAGCTGTCCCAGCTCTACACGACCTACCAGTCGGGGATGGCCGCGCTGGACAAGATCTTCGGCCTGCTCGACGAGCAGCCGGAGGTCGCCGACGCGCCTGACGCGGTGACGCTGCCGCCGATCGACGGCGAGCTGCGCTTTGACGGGGTCTCGTTCCGCTACGGCTCAGACCCCGACTCGGCCTGGGCGCTGCGCGACCTGAACCTGGTCGTGCCCGCCGGGCAGACGCTGGCGCTGGTCGGGGAGACCGGCGCGGGCAAGTCGACCTTCGCCAAGCTGGTCGCGCGCTTCTATGACCCGACTCAAGGGTCGATCTCGGTCGACGGGCATAACCTGCGCTCGGTGACCGCGCAGTCGCTGCGCTCGCAGATGGGCATGGTCCCCCAGGAGGGATTTCTCTTCAGCGGCACGGTGCGCGAGAACATCGCCTTCGGCCGGCCCGGCGCGACCGACGCGCAGGTGCGCGACGGCGCCCGCGCGGTCGGCGCCCACGGCTTCATCATGGCCCTGCCCGACGGCTATGACACGCAGGTCGGCGAGCGCGGCGTGCAGCTCTCGGCCGGTCAGCGCCAGCTCCTGGCCTTCGCCCGCGCGCTCGTCGCCGATCCGCGAATCCTCGTGCTCGACGAGGCGACCTCCAACGTCGACGTGCACACCGAGAGCCTGATCGAGGAGGGCCTGCGACGGCTCGTGCACGGGCGCACGTCGATCGTGATCGCCCATCGGCTGTCGACGATCGCCCACGCCGACCGGATCCTGGTCATGGAGTACGGGCGGATCGTCGAATCGGGCACCCACGACGAGCTACTCGCCGCGCGCGGTCACTACTGGGAGCTGTACAGCGACTGGGCCGAGCAGGCGGCCGCGTGAGCGACGCGATCACCGCGAGCGACGCGGTCACCGGGAGCGACGCGGTCACGGTGACGGCGCTGGCCGTCACGCCGGTCAAGGCGCTGCGGCTGCAGTCGGTGTCCGAGATCGAGCTGGGTCCCCACGGGCCGCGCGACAACCGGCGCTTCTGCGTGATCGACGAGCGCGGACGGATGCTCAACGGGAAGGTGCTGGGCGAGCTGCAGACCGTGGCCGCCGACTACGACGGGGTCCGCGGTGAGCTCACGTTGCGCTTTGCGGACGGGTCCCGTGTGTCCGCGGTGGTCGCGTACGGCGATCCGCTCTCGATCCGCTTCTTCTCGCACCAGTGCGGGGCGCGGCTGCTGAGCGGCCCGTGGGCGCAGGCGCTGTCGGCGCAGCTCGGCCGTGCGGTGCGGCTGGTCGAGGCCGAGCAGGCCGCCGACCGCGGGGTGCGGGGCAGCGTCTCGTTCATCTCCCGGGCCTCGCTGTCCCGCCTGGCCGCCGAGGCGGGCGAGCCCGCGGTGGACGCGCGGCGCTTTCGCATGCTGATCGAGGTCGACGGGGTGGCCGCGCACGCCGAGGACAGCTGGGTGGGCCGTCGGGTGAAGGTGGGCGCGGACGCGGTCGTGGTCTGCCACGGTCATGTGGGCCGCTGCCTGACCACCAGCCGCGACCCCGAGACGGGGCAGCCGACGCTCCCCACGCTCGACCTGCTGCGGGCCTACCGCGGGAACCTCGACGCGACCGAGCCGCTGCCGTTCGGGATCTACGGCGAGGTCGCGGTGCCCGGCACCGTGCGGGTCGGTGACACCGTCACGGTCTCAGACGGGTAGCGTCCGCGCCATGTCCCCCTCTGAGAACGGCTCCGCCCCCACCGCCGCCGATCGCGTCCGCATCGAGGTCGACGACCACGTCGCGGTCGTCACCCTGACCCGGCCCGAGAAGCACAACGCCCTGGACATGCCGATGTTCGAGGCGATCATCGGCGCCGCCGAGCGGCTGCGCTCCGAGCCCGGCGTGCGCGCCGTCGTCCTGCACGGCGAGGGCAAGAGCTTCTGCTCGGGCTTGGACATCGCCGGGATCATGGCCGCCCAGGCGCAGGCCGGCGGCGACGCCGCCGACGCGCTGCTCGAGCCCCTGCGCGGCGAGAAGCCCAACTGGTTCCAGCGAGCGGCCCACGACTGGCTGCGCGTGCCGGTCCCGGTGATCGCGGCCGTGCACGGCAACGTGCTCGGCGGCGGCCTGCAGATCGCCCTGGGGGCCGACATCCGCGTCGCCCACCCGGAGGCGCGCCTGTCGGTGATGGAGGTCAAGTGGGGACTGGTCCCCGACATGGCCATCACCCGCACGCTGCCCCGCCTCGTCCGGCTCGACGTGGCCAAGGAGCTGACCTACACCGGGCGGATCGTGTCGGGCCTGGAGGCGGCCGAGCTCGGGCTGGTCACCCGGGTGGCCGACGACCCCCTGGCCGCGGCCCAGGAGCTGGCGGCCGAGATCGCCGGTCGCTCCCCGGACGCCATCCGGTCGGCCAAGCGGCTGTATGACGAGATGTGGGTGGCGCCGGCCGCCGAGAGCCTCGCGCTCGAGGCCGAGCTCCAGCTCCGGCTGCTCGGATCACCCAACCAGCTCGCGGCGGTGGCCGCGGGGTTCACCAAGCAGCCGGCCGAGTTCGTCGACCCGTGACCTCGGGGCCCGACCGCCCAGAGGGCGGCCGGGCGAAACTGGGGAACAGGGACTCGAACCCCAACTTCGACATCCAGAGTGTCGCGTGCTGCCGATTACACCATTCCCCATGGCGATCGGCCGTTCACGGCCAATCGGCGGTTCGAGAGTATAGGTCAGTTCACGTCCGACGGGTTTGCGAACATACGTTCGTGTCGATCGCCCGCCAGCGCATCATCGAAATGCACCGCGAGGGTCAGGCGGTCGCCCAAATCGCGGCGGCACTCGCCGTCGCGCCGGCCACCGTTCGGTATCACCTCGGTCGCGCGACGGCCGAAGATACGCACGCTGCCGCGAGTCCTGATTCGTGTCATGGCAACCCTCCCGCCGAGGCGCAACAGCGCTCACAGACACGGGCCGAGGTTGGCGCGCTGCTCGCCGCCGGCCGAAGCCGCACCGAGATAGCGGCGCAACTCGGGCTGTCGAAGAGCGTTGTGACGTACCACGCCCGCCGGCTTGGAGAAGCCATCGATGAGCGCTGTGCGCGCCGTTACGACTGGGCGGCCCTGCAGGAGCACCACGATCGCGGCCATAGCGTGCGGGAGTGCATGCGTGTGCTCGGTTTCTCCTCGGCCAGCTGGTTCGAAGCTGTTAAGCGCGCCGAACTGCGGCCTCGCCCGTCGGTCACGCCCATCGAGGAACTCCTCGTCGCCGGGATGCCTCGAGGCCGGCATCACCTCAAGCTTCGTCTCGTGCGCGAGGGCCTGAAGCGCAACTGCTGCGAGCTCTGCGCCCTTGAGGAGTGGCGAGGACGGCCTCTCACCCTTGCCCTCCATCACGTGAACGGCATCCGGGACGACAACCGACTGGAGAACCTTCAGTTGCTATGCCCGAACTGCCACAGCCAGACCGACAACTTCGCCGGCCGCAACGGCCGAGCCGCGTCTCTGCGAAGAATCGCCGAGCCGCCGAGCTAGAGGCTCTCGAGGTCCGTCGAGAGGTCGGCCAGCGCCTCGACGCGATCGCCGACCGGCTCCCCGGAGACGATCAGCCGCCGGGCCAGCTGAAGGTCCTCGGAGCGTCCCACGCTGAGCGCACCGGCCATCCGGCCCGCGTTGAGGTAGAAGACGGTGAAGGCGCCGTCGTCCATCGATCCGCGGATCACCTCCCGGTCCCAGGTGTAGGCGGGCCCGACGTACTCGATGCCGGCCCAATCCGACAGGTCGGAGAAGAAGTAGGGCACGACGTCGTAGGCGCCGTCCTGGCCGAGCATGTTCTGGGCCACCGTCTTGCCGTGGTGAAAGGCCACGTCCCAGTGCTCGACGCGGATGTGGCGGCCGCCGTGGATGACGCTCTCGTACTCGGCGGCGTCACCGGCCGCGTAGACGCCCGCAACGGCCGTCTGCAGGCGGCTGTCGACCTTGATCCCCCCGGTGGCCCCGAGCTCGAGCCCAGCGCTGCGGGCGAGCATCACGTCCGCGCCGACGCCGGCGCCGATGACCACGGCGTCGGCCTCGATCCGGCGCCCTGACTTGGTCACCACGGTGGTGACGCGGCCGTCGGCCCCCGCAAAGGACTCCAGCTCATCGTCGCCGTAGATGGTGATGCCGTGCCCGGTGAGCAATTGGTGAAAGTAGCCGGCGGCCTCGGGTCCGAACTGCCGGCTGAGGACCACGGACTCCATCATCACCAGCGTGCACTGGCTGCCCATCTCGGTCAGCGAGGCGGCGACCTCGCCGGCGATGTAGCTGCCGCCGATGAGCACCACCCGCCGGCCGGCGGCGTCGGCCCGGATCGCGTCGGCGTTGCCGAAGGTGCGCAGGTAGTGAATGCCCTCCAGCTCGGCGCCGGGCACGTTGAGCCGGCGCACGTTGGCGCCGGTGGCCAGCAGAGCCTGGCCGAAGCCGACCTCCTGCCGGTCCGAGAGCTTGGCCGTGCGCGCCTCGAGGTCGAGCTTCATCGCCGAGGTGCGGGTGAGGACCTCGATCTCCTTGCTCGCGTAGAAGTCGGCGTCGAGGAAGACGGCGTCCTCCCGGCTCTCGTCGCCGCGCAGGTAGCCCTTGGAGAGCGGCGGCCGTTCGTAGGGCAGGTCGGGCTCGCGGCCGACGAGCAGGATCGTCCCGTCAGCCCCGAGCCGCCGGAGAGCCCGCGCGCAGTTGGCGGCGGCCAGGCCGCCGCCGATGAGCAGGAAGTCGACGTCTCGGTCGGCCATCGGGGCGTTCAGCTCGGGGAGGGCGCCCGGCCGTTGGGCGCAAAGCGCGGCGTGATCTCACCCTCGAGCCCTGGATCGAGGATCAGCAGGACCTGATCGCCCGCGTTGATCAGCGAGTCGCCCTTGGGCACGAACCCGGCGCCGCCGCGCAGGACGGAGATGATCAGCGAGCCGTCGGGCAGGGGGATGTCGGCCACCGTGCAGCCGGCGGCCGGCGATCCCTCCCCCACCTCGAGCTCGATGATCTCCAGATGCTCCTCCTCGAGGGCGAGCAGCTGCACGAGGCCGTACTCGGGGACCTCGTGCTCGATCAGGCGCAGGATGAGATCGGTGGCCGAGACCGCGGGCTGCACGCCCAGGAGCTTGAAGTGGGCGAGGTTGCGCGGGTTGTTGACCCGGGCGACGATCCGCTCGACGCCGTACTTCTCCTTGGCCACCTGGCAGATGAGGATGTTGTCCTCGTCGTCGCCGGTCACGGCGATCACGAGGTCGGCGCGCTTGATGCCGGCGCGCTCGAGCACCCACAGCTCGGTGGCGTCACCGTACTGCGCGCAGTGCTCGAGCTCTTCGGCCACCGTGCGGTAGCGGGCGTGTTCGGACTCGATGAGGGTCACCTCCCGGTCCTTGGCGATGAGCTCGCGGGCGAGGTTCCACCCCACCTTGCCAGCTCCGGCGATGATCGCGTACATCGGTGTTCTCAGTGTCCCTTCAGCGGGCGAGCACGACTTGCTCGGCCTGGTCGATGGCGTGCTGGGTGGGGCAGATGGTCAGCAGTCCCTGCTCGGCGTACCAGTTGGCCCGGGCCGGATCGGCCACGCGGACGACGACACGCGGGACGTTGAAGCGGCGCTGGGCGAGCTGGGCGATGACCAGGTTGGTGTTGTCGCCTCGGGTGGCGGCCATGAAGACGTCGGCCTTCTCGATGCCGGCGGCGATCAGGCCGTCGATCTCCAGTGCGGCGCCCACCGTGAACTCGCCCCCCGCGTCCTCCCACGTGGTGGACTGGTCCTTGTCCAGACGCTCGTGGGAAAGAGGATCTGAGTCGAGCACGGACACCTGATGACCCGCCTCCAGCGCCCGCTTGGCTACGGCCGAGCCCACGCGCCCGGCACCCACGATGAGGATGTACATGGTCTGGACTCTAGGTACTTGCGCCGGTGAATGCGCTCCCATCCCCGGAGCTCCCGGAGGCGGTCGCCGGGACGCGGTCAGCGGCGGGCGGCGGGGTCAGCGCAGCGGCGGCGATGACGCAGCCGAAGGCGAGCAGACGCACGATCAGGCCGAGCCGGCTGGCCGGCAGCGGCTCGGCGAAGACGATCGGTCCGGCGGCGATCGTGGTCAGGTTCGCCGCCGCCGAGGTCAGCGCGATCATCGGCACCGCCTCCCCCAGCTGCAGGCTGCGCGCCGAGATGAGCAGCCCGACCAGCGACGCGATCAGGATCACGAAGGCGAGCGGATGGATGACCACGGCCAGCCCCAGTGAGCCCAGGTGCGAGCTCAGCGCCTTGATCGACGTGTCCGACGCCGCCCACAGCAGGCCGGCCGACACGGCCAGCGCCGCGCCGCTGGGCGGCAGCGGCTCGGCCGAACCCCGGCGGGCCGAGCGCCGCCGGTCGATCATCGACCGGGGGACCGCGAGCAGCAGGCCCGTGCCGGCCGTGGCGATCAGGAAGATGGCCAGCGTCCCGGGCGGATAGCGCGAGTGCGCGCTGCCCCCGTCACCGCTCAGCGTGGCGGCCAGGAAGGCCAGCCCGGCCGCGGTGAGACCGACCCCGATCCACTCGCGGCGGCTGACCGCGATCCCGAACAGCCGGTCGGCGACGAAGGTCAGCAGCACCAGGCCGCCGGCGATCACCGACTGCACGAGCGAGATCGGGGCCAGGGCGAGCGCGCCGACGTGAACGCCCCAGGAGCAGAAGGCGATGACGATGCCGAGGGCGTACAGCGGCGAGCGGAACAGTTCCGCGGTCGAGCGAAACGGATGCGACAGCTCCACCGCCGGCGCCTCCCGCGCGCCCCGGAACTTGTACAGGAACCCGGCGACCGACCCCAGCGCGGTGAGCAGGGCGAGGACGAGCCCGATCTCAACGGACAGCGACATGCCCGGGGCAGGCTAGCGATGCGGGACGCCGGCACCGGGCGACGACCGTCCGAGGCGAAGGCCACGACGACGGCGACCGTCCGAGGCGGAACGCCTCGGACGGTCCCCGATGACTGATGGTCAGCCGCCGAAGTCGTACCGCGTGAACGGTGACCCGCTGAACCCGATGAGCAGGTTGTCGGCGACGGCGTCAAACGCGCCGGAGGCTCCCGTGGCCCCACCGTTGTCCAGGGAGATCTGGGTGATTACGGCGTTGGGGTCGTGGGCCACGAAGTAGCTCCACGGCTGAGGGTGGTTCTGACCTCCGGTGTTGCTGTAGGGGGTGCAGCCGGACGAGACCTGGTTGCAACCTGCGCCGGTCGAATACCACTTGGCGGCGGCCGTGAAGCCGTCGCTGTGGAAAGCGGCCTGCGGCGTCACCGACACCGTGGGGTCGCTCACCGCGGGCTGGAAGACCAGGTTGGCGAAACCCGAGCCAAACTTCGAGTCCGTCGTAGCCCCGGTCACCGTGATGTGAATCGTCGGCGAGTTACCCGCGTTCTTGGTGTCGACGGTCCAGTCGTAGGCCAGCGCGTCGAGCTTCGCAATCGCGATGTTGTCGTATGCCTTCGCGATGCCGATGCCGCCCTGGAACGTGTTCGGGTCGGTTCCGGAACCCTGCAGTTCGAGCGCACCATCGGTGAACGCCGCCGAGCCACCCGATCCGTTGCCACTGAAGAACCAGCCGCCGTCTCCCGGATTGCCGGAGTCAGGATTGGGGTTGCTCGAGGACGCGCTGATCGCCGGCACGTTGTCAACGACGACCGCGGCGTTCGCGCCGGGGTCACCCTTCGGCCCCTGCGGTCCGGGGTCGCCCTTGGGACCCTGTGCACCAGCGGCACCCTGCGCACCGGCGGCACCCTGGGCCCCGGCCGCGCCCGGCGTACCACTCTGCCCCGGGATACCTGAGCCACCGGGGAGGGTGACCCTCGACCGGTTGTTGATTTGACGCTGTAGCGCCTTGTTCAGGTTGGCGATCGAGATCGCGTTCTTGGCCAGGTTGGCGCTGTGGACGGCTCCCTTGGCGATGTTCACGCCGCGGACCGCTCCCTTGGCCAGTTGCTTGTGGCCGACCGTGCCGGGCTTGATCTTCGCGCCGTTGATCAGACCGCTGGCCGCGACCGACACGCCACCGAGCGACATCACTAACGCCACGACTGCGACCACCATTGCCCCAGAAGGCTTCTTTCTCCGCACGTCTGCACCTCTTCTCGGTACCGGGTTGTGCCCTGACGCCCGACATCCGGCCGGACGCAGCGGGGAGAACCTATTGCCCGGATTACGGTTTTGTCAACTTCGTCAGCAAAGCGCAGCATTTACCCCGTGATCGCAGCGATCGTCGCGCACCGCTGCCAGGCGGAGCCGGATCGGGCGATATCTGCGTACGGGACATCCGCGCAGGGAGGGTGCCGGCGCCCGCCCGCGGGCGCGGGACGCCGGGCTGCCGTGGGCGGGACACGCGGTCCCGCCCACGGAAAAAGCCGGCAGCCCGAGCTCAGGTGATCAGGTGATCAGGTGATCAGCGGGATGATGAGCAGGGCGACGATGTTGGCCACCTTGATCATCGGGTTGATGGCCGGACCGGCGGTGTCCTTGAACGGGTCACCGACGGTGTCCCCGGTCACCGCGGCCGCGTGGGCCTCGGAGCCCTTGCCGCCGAAGGCCCCGTCCTCGATCAGCTTCTTGGCGTTGTCCCAGGCGCCGCCGCCGGCGGTCATCGAGATGGCCATGAACACGCCCACGACGATCACGCCGATGAGCAGGCCGCCGAGGGCCTTGACCGAGATGACCCCGACGATGACCGTGAACACGATCGGGATCAGCGCCGGGATGATCATCTCGCGCTGGGCCGAACGGGTCACGATGTCGACGCAGGTGCCGTACTCGGGCTGATCGGTCCCCTCCATGATCCCCGGCTTCTCCTTGAACTGGCGGCGGACCTCCTCGACCACGGCGCCGCCGGCCCGGCCGACGGCCTCCATCGAGAGGGCCGCGAACAGGTAGACCATCAGGCCGCCGATGAGCAGCCCGATCAGCACCGGCGGGTCGCCGATCTCGAACGACGTGGACTGGCCCTTGCCGATCAGCTCGCCCTCGAAGGCGTTGAACAGCACGAGCGCGGCCAGGGCGGCCGATCCGATCGCGTAGCCCTTGGTGACGGCCTTGGTCGTGTTGCCGACGGCGTCGAGCTTGTCGGTGATCGTCCGGACCTCCTCGGGCAGCTCCGCCATCTCGGCGATGCCACCGGCGTTGTCGGTGATCGGCCCGAAGGCGTCCAGCGCGACGATCAGGCCGCACAGCGAGAGCTGGGACATGACCGCCACGCCGATGCCGTAGATCCCCCCACCGAGCTTCCAGGCCCCGAAGATGCCCAGCGCCAGCACGATCACGGGCAGCGCCGTGGCCTGGTAGCCCTGGGCCAGGCCCTGGATGATGTTCGTCGCGTGACCGGTCTGCGACGCCCGCGCGGTCGATTTGACCGGCGAGAACCGGGTCGAGGTGTAGTAATCGGTGATCACGAACAGCAGGGCGGTGACGCCCAGGCCGATCAGCGCGCACAGGTAGTACTTCACCCAGCTCGGCGCAGCGCCCCCGCCGGTGCCGGTCAGCCCGTGCATCAGCCAGTAGGTGACGGGCAGGAACACGATCGCGGCCAGGCCGCCGGACAGGGCCAGGCCCTGGTAGAGCGCGCGCTCGACGTTGCCGGTCCTGGACTTGACCGCGAACGTGCCGATGATCGAGGCGATGATCGAGACCCCGCCGAGCACGAGCGGATACAGGGCCACCTTCGTCGTCTGGCTGAAGGTCAGCACGCCCAGCAGCATCACGGCGACCGCGGTGACCGCGTAGGTCTCGAACAGGTCGGCGGCCATACCGGCGCAGTCACCGACGTTGTCGCCCACGTTGTCGGCGATCACGGCCGGGTTGCGGGGGTCGTCCTCGGGGATGCCGGCCTCGATCTTGCCCACGAGGTCGGCGCCGACGTCAGCGCCCTTGGTGAAGATGCCGCCGCCGAGTCGGGCGAAGACGGAGATCAGCGAGCCGCCGAAGCCGAGCCCGATCAGGGCGTCGACCGCGTGGCGGGTGCTCTCCCCCGCGATCCAGGTGAGGATCCCGAAGTAGCCGGCCACGCCGACCAGGGCGAGGCCGACGACGAGCATGCCCGTCACCGCGCCGCCCCGGAAGGCGACGTCGAGGGCCTTGGAGACACCGCTGCGCGCGGCCTCGGCCACGCGGGCGTTGGCGCGGACCGACACGTTCATGCCGACGTATCCGGCCGCCGCGGAGAGCAGGCCTCCGATCGCGAAACCGATCGCGACGCGGATGTTCTGCAGCGGGATGAGGACGATGAACAGCACGACGCCGACGCCGGCGATCGTCGTGTACTGACGGTTGAGGTACGCCCGGGCGCCCTCCTGGACGGCGGCCGAGATGGACTGCATGCGCTCGTTGCCCGGCGACAGCCCCAACAGCGCACGGGACGTCACGGCCCCGTAGACGATGGCGGCAGCCGCGCAGACAAGCGCGACCAGCACACCGTGGTGCGTCAAAAAGCTTGACAAAGGGTCCTCCGGAGAAGCTCTGAGTTAGATGGCGCGGTGGCCCCGCGCGGGTCAAGAAACGACAAGGGGGCCATCGCGAGTCATGCGAAGGCCCCGGCAAGTCAGCCGCGCGCGAGTCTAACGGATGGGCGCCCGGAAGGGCGGGACGCGGGCCGGGCCCCGCGCGGGGCCGGAGCTACTGCCCCGGAACCCAGAGGCGGCCGGTGCGCTGCGCGGGCCCGGGCCCCCCCGGCTCGCTCGGCGAGGAGGGCGCCTCGCCCGGCTTCGGGGCAGCCGGTCCCCCAGCGGCTCCAGAGGAACCGGGGGTGCCGGCGGGGCCAGCCGCGCCGGGGGCGCCGCCGGCGCCCGGGGCGCCGGGGCCGCCCGCAGTGCCCGCGTCGGCGCCTGCGGATGCTCCGCCCAGGCGCACGAAGGCCATCTGCAGCTGGCTGAGGGCGTCGCGGATCTGCCCGGCCTGCGGGCCGGCGACCTGCTCGACGATCGGCAGCAGCACGCGGACGGACTCGATCGCCAGCTGGACCTGGCCGAGATCGCGCTCGTCCTCGGTGCCGGGGCTCAGACCGGTGCGGCGCATGCCGAGGTTGACCAGGGTCACGACCTGCTCGAGCACGATCTGCTCGACGCGGATCTTCTTGATCTCGGCCTCGTAGGCGGCGCGCAGCTCCTCCTCGGAGGGTGTTGCGCCCGTGGGGTCGTCGTGGGGATCGCCAGGTGCTCCGGTGCTCATGTCAGTTCACCTCCGTGTCGTTGCCGGGCTCTGAGCATAGGTGGCCTGCGTCTCGGCCTGGACGGTGCGGTACACCTCGCGCACGTCCATCCCGGACGCGATCATGGCCCGCTGGCGCTGGGCGCCGTTCTCGGGCGGAAGGGCGACGTCCAGACCGAGCTCGGCCCGCATCGGAGCGGTCCAGGCCAGCAGCCGGTCCAGTGCGGCGGCGGCCGGGTAGGGCTCCATCGTGGCCAGGTCCAGGAGCTCGCCGTCCAGGCCATAGCGGACCGCGCGCCAGACGTTCTCCTCGATCAGCCGGTTGGGCAGATCGGTGCTCGGGACCCCATCGTCGTGATCGCGCGTGGCCTGCGCGACGCAGGCGAGGATCAGCGCGGCCAGCCCGTCGGACTCCGCCGCGGTCATCTGCGCATCGCAGATGCGGACCTCGAGCGTCCCGAACGAGAGATGGGGTCGCACCGACCACCACACCTGCGTGTACTCGACGATCGACCGGGTGCGCACCAGCGCGTCGATGTAGCCCGCGAAGGTCGCCCAGTCACCGAACGGGTCGGGCACGCCGCAGCGCGGGAAGCTCTTGGTGAAGGTCTGGGTGCGGGCCGAGTGCAAGCCCGAGTCGCGGCCGTCCAAAAACGGGGAGTTGGCCGAGATGGCCAGCAGCACGGGCAGGACGGGCCGCAGGCGATCGCAGACGGCGATCACCCGGTCCGGACCCCGGACGCCGACGTGGAGATGGATCGAGAAGGTGTTGTTGCGCCAGGCCACGTACTTCAGGCCGTCCTCGACGAGCCGGTAGTGCTCGGTGTCGATGATCTTCTGCTCGCGGTAGTCGGAGTAGGGGTGCGTACCCGTCGCGGCCAGCGCGATCCCCTGCTCGGCCGCGCACGCGAACAGCCGCTGGCGCCGGTCCTGCTGCGCGGCGCGGGCCTGGGCGAGATCCTCACCCCGGCCGGAGCGGATCTCGATCTCGGAGGAGATCAGCTCACCGGCGATGGCCGGTGCGAGCACCGGATCGGCCTGCGCGGCCACCCTGAGCTCCTCGAAGCGCGGAGCCAGCTCGAGCGTGCCGGGATCGAGCACGGCGAACTCCTCCTCGATCCCGACCGTGAAGTCGGTCGAGGCGTCGAAGGCCGCGCGGGCGGTTTCGAGGTCGAGGGCCACGGAACGGGACCTGGGGTCAGGTCAGGTAGAAGTACAGCGCGTACAGGAGGTCGACCGCGGGGCTGGAGGTGTGCACGGTCACCTCCGGCGGTACTTGCAGCAGGGCGTCGGAGTAGTTGAAGATGATCTTCACGCCGGCGTCGGCGAGCTCGTCGGCCAGCACCTGGGCCGCGGCGGAGGGAACGGCGAGCACGGCCACGACGATCTCATCGTCCTCGACGACCCGGCGCAGCTCTGAGTTGTGGCGGACGGTGAGGTTGCCGATCTTCGTGCCGACCCGCTCGCGATCGACGTCGAACACCGCCACGACCCGGAACCCGTGGTCGGCGAAGATGTCCGAGGTGGCGATCGCCGTGCCCAGATGGCCGGCGCCGAACAGGGCGATGTTGTGCTGGCCGGCGGTGCGCAGGATCTTGCGGATCTGGCTGACCAGCGACTCGACGTTGTAGCCGACCCCGCGCTTGCCGAACTTGCCGAACCCGGAGAGATCGCGGCGGATCTGGGTCGAGTTGACGTGCGTGTAGTCGGCCAGCTCCTGGGAGGAGATCGTCTCCTTGCCCATCTTGCGCGCCTGGGTGAGCACCTGCAGGTAGCGCGAGAGACGGGCGGCCACGCCCAGGGACAGCTTCTCACCCGGTTTCTCGAGCGCTGCCTGGGCGGAATCGGTCCCGCTGCCGACGGTGTAGCTCATCGCGTCTCACTGTAACCGAGCCGTTGCGTGAGCTCGGCTGCGTCGACAAACAGCTCAAATGCCTCGTCGCCGTCGATCGTCACGACGGGAATCCGCTCGAGATAGGCGGCGAACAGGGCGTCGTCGGACTCGATGTCGCATTCGCGGAAGGCGAACGGATGCCGGGCTCGCACCGCGGCGATCACCGCCCGCGCGTCGTCGCACAGATGACAGCCGGGCCGTCCGTAAAGGACGACGTCGGGGCTCTCGGGCGTCATCGGCTGATCCCGGCCGGCGCCGGCGGCGCCGTCTCGCCGGTGGCGTACACGTCGAGCTCGAGATAGTCCGGATAGGCGAGCGGGGTGACGAAGCGCGCGGCGGAGGCGATCATCGCCGCGTTGTCGGTGCACAGCGCGCGGTCGGGCACGTGCAGCCGCGCCCCGAGCTCGGCCATCCGGGCGCGCAGCGGCCCGTTGGCGGCCACCCCTCCGCCGAGGGCCAGCGTGTCCAGGCCGGTGACCTCGAGGGCCCGCTCGGCCCGGATGGCCAGCGCCTCGACGATCGCCCGCTGGTAGGAGGCGGCGAGATCGGCCCGGCGGCGCTCGGCCTCGGCCTCACCGAGGTCGCGCACCGCGTACAGCAGGGCCGTCTTGAGCCCGGCGAAGGAGAAGTCAAGCCCGCCCATCCGGCGTCCGGCCGGGAAGGCGAAGGCCTCGGGATCGCCCTCGCGGGCCAGCTTCTCCAGCGCCGCCCCGCCGGGATAGCCCAGGCCGAGCAGCCGCGCCCCCTTGTCAAAGGCCTCGCCGGCCGCGTCGTCGAGGGTCTGCCCGAGCAGTTCGTACCCCGGCCCGTGGTCGCGGACGACGGCGAGGAAGGTGTGGCCGCCGCTGGCCACCAGGCTGAGGAACGGCGGCGAGACCGGGTCAGGGGCCAGGAAGCCGGCCGCGACGTGGCCGTGCAGGTGGTCCACGGCGGCGAGCGGCAGCCGGTGCGTGGCGGCCAGGGCCTTGGCGGTGGCAAAGCCGACCAGCAGCGCCGCGACCAGCCCCGGTCCGCGGGTCACCGCCACCAGCTCGATCCTAGACAGCTCGGTTCCGGCCCGCTGCAGCGCGTCGTCGACGGCGGCCCCGATCAGCTCGAGATGCTGGCGGGAGGCGATCTCGGGCACCACCCCGCCGAAGCGGTCGTGGATGCCCTGCGAGGAGATGACGTTGGACAGGATCTCCCCGCGCGTCGACACGACGGCCGCGCAGGTGTCGTCACAGCTGGTCTCGACGGCGAGGATCACGCCGCTCCCGGGGTCGTGATGGTGTCGCTGGTGCGCCACATGATGACCGCATCCTCCCCGGTGTCGCGGTAGTAGCGCGGCCGGGTGCCGGCCGAGCGGAAGCCGAAGCGCTCATACAGCGCGATCGCCCCCGTGTTGGACGTGCGGACCTCGAGCGTGTACTCGCTGTCGGCCCCAGCCGCCTGGATCATCGCCTCGAGCAGGCCGGTGGCGACCCCCTCGCGCCGCCGGCTCGGATCGACGGCGACGTTCATCAAATGCCAGACGGTGTCGTAGCGCGACAGGATCAGGTACCCGATCAGCCGCCGGCTGGAGATGTCGACGGCGGCCAGGCAGACCCCGCTGGGCTTGGAGACCTCGAGCACGAACATGGCCAGTGACCACGGCGTGGTGAAGGCACGGCGCTCGATCGAGACGACCTGGGGCAGGTCGGAGTAGCCCAGGGGCCGGATCGTGAAGGTGACGGGCGTCATCGTCCCGCGGCCTGGGCGGTGAGCTCGGCATCGGGCACGCGCAGGTACTCGGGGCGGACGGCGTCGCCGCGCAGGCCGAGACCAGCAGCAGCCAGGCGGGCGTGGCTGCCCGGCTGCACCCGGTGCAGGGGCGAGTCGGTCGCGGCCACCACGATTCCGGCCGCCTCGAGCACCTCGCGGTACTCCAGCGCCCCGTCGCCAACGGCCAGGCGCCGTCCCAGCGCGGCGCTGCCCGCGCCCAGCTGCGCCGGGGCGACCGCGGCCGGATCAAGCACGGGCAGGGCCGCCGCCCGATCACCCGCGGCGAGCGCCGCCGTCAGGACGCCCGGCCGCCAGGCGGCGGCGAACACCTCGCGGCGCCGCGCGTCCAGGACGGCCAGGACGGCATCGAAGCCGTCCGCGGCCGGATCGGCGGTCAGGGCCAGCGAGCTCAGCGTCGAGATCCCCGTCACCGGCAGATCACGGCCCCGGCCGAGGGCCAGCGCGGTGGCGATGCCGATGCGCAGCCCGGTGAAGGTGCCGGGGCCGACGCCGACGGCGATCTGATCGACGGAGCTCCAGCCCTCGCCACCGTCGAGCAGGCCGGCGATCAGCGCCAGCAGCCGTGTGGTGTGCGCCGGTCGCAGGCCGGGCGCGGGATCGTCGCGCGCCGTGCGCACCATCCCGTCCTGACCGAGCAGGGCCACCGCGGTGGCCCGGGTCGCGGTATCGAAGGCCAGCACCCCCACGCCGTCAGAGCTCCGCGCGCGCACCCGCGTGGACCGTGATCTCCCGCTCGTCGCCGCCGCGGTGCTCGATCTGCAGCGTCGCGGCGGGCCGGGCGAACACGGCCAGGGCGTCCTGCGCCCCGTCCGGAGGCCACTCGACGAAGGCGATCGTGTCGCGGCCCAGGTAGTCGGAGAGCAGATCCGGATCCTCCGCCGAGAGGTCGCCGATCCGGTACAGGTCGATGTGCGCAACCGCGGCCGGCTGGGCCGGATAGCGCTGCCCGATCGTGAACGTCGGGCTGGTCACCGGGCCAGTGACGCCGAGGGCGCGGGCCGCTCCGCGGACCAGCGTGGTCTTGCCCGCGCCGAGCTCGCCGTGGATCAGCACGACGTCGCCGGGCCGCAGGCTGGACGCCAGCCGGGCTCCGATCGCCTCGGTCTCACTGGCGCTCGACGACGTGAAGGTGCCCTGCACTGCGGCCAATCCTAGAACGGGACGTGGGTGGCTTCCGCTACCGTGACTGGCGTCATGACCGATCCCGAGACCGAGTCGGCCCCGGGTCGTGCCGCGGCGCTGCTGAAGCGAATCGCCGGCGATCGGGAGGGTGTCCCGACCTCGCTGGCCGAGTTGCGCGATTCCGAGACGGCCAAGGCCGCCGGCCTGGCCCTGGCCATGATCGGCAACAACGTGATCGCGCTGGCCTCGACCGTCGTGTTCGCCCGTGAGCTGGGCGACAACTACGGTTCGCTGGCCGCGCTGATCAGCTACTTCCTGATTCTGTCCGTGGTCGGCCAGGCGATGCAGGTGGCCACCGCCCGCGAGGGGGTCCTCGGCCACCTCGGCATCGGCGCGGGTCTGACCGCCACGGTCGAGCGCTGGTTGCGCGCGCTGCTCGTGCTCACGCTCGTCTCAGCCGTCATCTCGGTGCTGCTGCGCGTGCCGATCGCGTCCGCCGTCGGCGTCCGCAACGACCCGTGGGCGGCGGCGATCGGCCTCCCCGCCGCCGTGCTGTGGCTGGCCCTGTCGATGCTGCGCGGGGCCCTTCAGGGGGTGGGGGATTACCGCACCGTGGGGCTCAGCCTGATCGGTGAGCAGGGTGGCCGGCTGGTCACCGGGGCGCTGCTGGCCGCCACCAGCCTCGGGGTCACCGGCGCCTACCTGGGGACGCCGCTGTCGTTCCTGATCATCGGCGCCTACTGCCTGCGCAACCTGCACCGCGGCGTCCGGGCGGCCGAGCAGGCGCCGCTCGGCGCCGTCACCAGGGCGCCGGCCTCGCTCGGCCTGTGGGCTCACGTCAGGCGCGCCTGGGCTCCGATCGGCGGGCTGATCATCATCGCCGTCCTGCAGAACATCGACATCATCGCGGCCAAGCACCGCTTCTCCAAGGAGCTGGCCAGCTCCTACGCCGCCACCGCCGTGGCCGCCAAGGTGCTCGTCTGGGTGGCCATCGGGGCCGGCTTCTACCTCGTGCCCGAGGTCTCGCGCCGGCGATCCGAGGGGCTGGAGACGCGCCCGATCCTGTTCCGGGCGCTGGGCATCGTCCTCGTCTGCGCGGTTCCCGTGCTGCTCATCTTCGCCGTCGTCCCGCATCTGCTGCTCAGCCTGGCCTTCGGCGCCAAGCGGGCCACGGCGTCGGACTCGCTGCTGCCGCTCGGCGCCGCCTTCGCCGTGCTGGCAGCGACGTACCTGGCCATCCAGTACCTCCTCGCCCTGCGGCGGACCTTCTTTTTGCTCGTGATCGGGGCCGTCGCCGTGGCCGAGCCGATCCTGCTGCTCGGGGCCCCGCGCCGGGCAGCCGGTTTCGCCGCCGTCGTTCTGGCCATCCAGGCGGTCGGCGCGGCGCTGGCCTTCACCATCGCCCTGCGGCGGGGCAGGCCGCTCCCCGATTCCGATCCGCCGCCACCGCCCTCGGTCACCCCCGCCGAGGCCGAGCTCGGCATTCGCACACCGGGCTAGAACAAGCCGAGCTGAGACTGGTCGGGGCTCGGCGTGCCGGCCGCGGGTTCCCGCCGCCCCGGCGCATCGGTCCGCGGCTCGGCCTGGGCCGCATCGAGGTCCGGCTCGGGGATCACCTCAGGGCTGACCTCGGGCTCGGGCTGGGGCAGCGGCCCAAGGGCGATCAGCTCCGGGATGCGGTGAAAGTCGGCCCGCAGCGCTTCGAGGGTCGACGGCGTGTACAGCGCCGCCGCCGGGTGGTAGAGCGGGTACAGGCGGACGTTGCGCGGCCCGAGCATCCGTTCCTCGGGCTGGCCGTGCAGGCGGGAGATGCCGGTGGTGTCGGCCCGCAGCAGCTTGGTTGAGAAATTGCCCAGCGTGCAGATCAGGTCGGGTTCGATCAGCTGCACCTGGGCCTCGAGATAGCGGCGGCAGGAGGCGATCTCGTCCGGCTGCGGGTCCCGGTTGCCCGGCGGGCGGCACTTGAGCACGTTGGCGATGAACACGTCGGCGCGCTCGAGCCCGATCTCCTCCAGCAGCCTGTCCAGCAGCTTGCCCGCCTGGCCGACGAACGGCACGCCCTGCTTGTCCTCGTTGGCCCCTGGGGCCTCACCGATGAACATCAGCGCGGCGTCGGCGTTGCCCGCCCCGAACACCACCTGAGTGCGAGTGCGGTGCAGCGGGCAGCGGACGCAACCGCGCGCCTGGTCGTAGACGGTCTTCAGCTGCTCACGGCGCTCTGTGGGGCTTGTCACAGGAATCCTTGGTAGGGGCCCGGGCCGAGGGGGTATTCTTGCCAATGAGGCCGTTACCGCATGGAACGGACCTCGCTGTTTGCCCCTTTTTTCCCCTTTTTCCGACCGGTATCTCATGAGGGAACTGGAACGGTCCTCCCCCCCCACCCCTGGCCTCACCGCGCTTGCCGGGTCCCGCCTGGCCATCATCGGCCGGGGGCGACTGGCGACGGCGCTCGCCGACGCGCTGACCGGTCGGGTCCCGCATCTGTCCGGTCCCCTGGGCCGCGATCCCGACCTGTCCGGGGCCGACATCGTGCTGCTGTGCGTGCCCGACGCGGCGATCGCCGAGACGGCCGCGGGCGTGCCGGGCCACGCGCTGGTCGGCCATTGCTCGGGTGCGACGCCGCTGTCCGCGCTCGGCCTCCGCGAGGGCTTCTCGCTGCATCCGCTGATGTCGGTCCCGGCCAGTTCGGGGGCGGCGCGGCTTCGGGGCGCGGCCGCAGGGATCGCCGCCGGCACCCCGCGGGCGCTCGCCGTCGCCGATTCGATCGCCCGCGCCGCCGGGATGCGGCCGTTCACGGTGGCCGCCGAGGATCGCGCCGCCTACCATGCCGCCGCGTCGGTGGCGTCCAACTTCCTGGTCACGCTCGAGGCCGCGGCCGAGCGGATCGCCGCCGGGACCGGGCTGAGCCGCGAGCAGCTGGCCCCGCTGGTGCGCGCGACCGTCGAGAGCTGGGCCGAGCTGGGCCCCGAGCGGGCTCTCACCGGACCGATCGCGCGCGGCGACGAGGCCACGGTCGCCGCCCAGCGGGCCGCGGTGGCGGAGCGCGCGCCCGAGCTGATCGAGCTGTTCGACACGCTGACCACCGCCACCCGGGCCCTGGCCGCCGAGACGACGGTGGCGGTATGAGGACGGTCACCACCGTGGCTGCGCTGCGCGCGGCGCTGGACGCCGAGCGCGCGGCCGGTCGGCGCATCGGCCTCGTCCCGACGATGGGCGCGCTGCACGACGGGCATCTCTCGCTGATCGCCCGCGCCGGCCAGGAGTGCGACGTGGTCGTCGCCTCGCTGTTCGTCAACCCGACGCAGTTCAACGACGCCGCTGACCTGGACGCCTACCCACGCACGGTCCTCCAGGACGCACGTTCGGCCGCGGCCGCCGGCGTCGACATCCTCTTCACGCCCGCCGCCGAGGAGGTCTACCCCCACGGTTTCGCCACGCAGGTGGTTCCCGGCGGCGTCGCCGAGCGGCTCGAGGGCGCCCACCGGGGCCGCGGTCACTTCATCGGCGTGGCCACCGTGGTGGTCAAGCTGATCGGCATGGCGGGACCCGATGTCGCGTACTTCGGGCAGAAGGACGCGCAGCAGGTCGCGGTCATCCGCCGCGTCGTCACCGATCTCAACCTCCGCGTGGCGATCGCCGTGTGCCCGACCGTTCGCGACGCGGACGGCCTGGCGCTGTCGAGCCGCAACGCCCGGCTCTCCGCCACCGACCGGGAGGCCGCGCTCTCGCTCTCGCGCGCCCTGGAGCTGACCCGCGACGCCGTGCGCGACGGTGAGGATGACCCCGTTGCCGCGACCGCGGCGGGCCGGGCGGCGGTCGCCGCCAGCGGCGCGCGGCTGGAGTACCTCGAGCTGGTTGGCCCCGACGACCTCGAGCCGGTGCCGCGGATCGCCGGCCCCGTGCTGGCCGTGATCGCCGCGTACGTCGGAACCGTCCGCCTGATCGACAACGTCCTGATCGACCCCGCGCCGGGCAGCCGGGAATCGATCCTCGCCACCGCCACCCTCGGGAGGTGCTGAACGCCTGTGCACCGCACCATGCTCAACGCCAAGATCCACCGCGCCACGGTGACCGACTGCGACCTTCACTACGTCGGCTCGATCACCGTGGACCCTGACCTGCTGGCCGCCGCCGAGATCCTCGAGTTCGAGCAGGTGTCGGTCGTCGACGTCGACAACGGCGCGCGGTTTGAGACCTACACGATCGCCGGTGAGCCCGGATCGGGCGAAATCAAGGTCAACGGCGCCGCCGCGCGGCTCGTGCATCGCGGCGACACCATCATCGTCATCGCCTACGGCAGCTACGGCCCGGATGAGCTGGCCGACTACCGCCCGCGCGTCGTCCACGTCGACGACGCCAACCGCATCATCGCCATCGACAGCGACGTCGCGACCCTGCTGGGCTCGCCCGCCGCCTAACGCGAGGAGATCCCCGTGTCCTCAGCCCCTCCCCACATCAACGTCCCCGCCGACGCCTCCCAGCTACCGGTCACGCTGCCGATCCTGCTCGACAAGAAGCGCCGCGGCGAGCCGCTGGTGATGATCACCGCCTATGACTTCCCCAGCGCGCGCGCCGCGGAGGCCGCGGGGGTGGACATCGTGCTCGTCGGCGACTCGGGCGCGATGACCGTGCTCGGCTACCCGTCGACGATCGCCGTGACCACCGACGAGCTGCTCGTGCTCGCGCGGGCGGTGCGCCGGGGCCTGCGGACGCCGTTCATGGTCGGTGACCTGCCCTTCGGCTCCTACGAGGAATCCGACCAGCAGGCCGTGGCCACCGCGATGCGCTTCGTCAAGGAGGCCGGCTGTGATGCGGTCAAGCTCGAGCGCGGCAACGAGGTCTCGGTGGCCCGCGCACGCGCGATCGTCGGCGCCGGCATCCCGGTGATGGGCCACGTGGGCCTGACGCCGCAGACGGCGACGGCGCTCGGCGGTTATCGCGCCCAGGGCCGCAACACCGCTGCGGCGGCGAAGATCGCCGGCGAGGCGCTCGCGCTCCAGGACGCGGGCTGTTTCTCGATCGTCTTCGAGGCGATGCCGGCAGCGGTCGTGGCCGA